>DZAU01000004.1:11111-54778 GCA_022729635.1 Flavobacterium psychrophilum | reverse complement strand
AAAAACCTATAAGGTTTTGGAAACCTTATAGGTTAGTTTTGAAAAATATTTTAAATCGTTATTTATTTATTTTAATTACTTACTTTATCAAATATTCCTCCATAAAACGAATCACTGCCAATCGTTGGAAATCGACATTGGCTTTCTTTCTAAATCCGTGACCTTCATCTTTTGCTTCCAGATACCAAACAATATTCCCGTTTGCTTTTAGTTTGTCTCGCATTTGTGTGGCTTCGGTTACGGGAACTCGCGGGTCATTTTTACCCTGAATGATAAAAAGCGGTTTTTTGATTTTGTCAATATTATTTAAAGGTGCAATTTTTTCGAAAAACGCTGCCATTTCAGGAATTCTTTCGTCTCCATATTCCACACGTCTTAAATCTCTTCGGTATTCTTCGGTGTTTTTCAAAAAGGTGTTAAAGTTGGAGATTCCAACAATGTCAACTGAGCATTTAATCCTTTCAGCATAATGAAATGCGGTTGCCAAAGTCATATAACCGCCATAACTTCCACCCATTATCATAATTCTGTCTTTGTCTAATTCGGGTTGCTGGGCAATCCAATCTAATAATGCGCCAATATCTTTTACGGAATCTTCTCTTAAAAAACCATTGTCTTTTGCAATAAAAGTTTTGCCAAAACCAGAGGAACCACGAACATTAGGAAATATTAGGGCAACACCCATTTCGTTAGCATAATAATTGCCGGAACCCAAGAAAGAAGCCATAGATTGTCCTTCCGGTCCACCGTGAATATTGATTAAAACAGGTCTTTTTCCGGTGAATTTTGCCGCAGCCGGATAATAAAATCCTGAAATTTTCATCCCATCGAAGCTTTTCCATTCGATAAATTTTGGCAACGCCATATCCGATTGTTGCATTTCGCCCAATTCGCTTTCTGTCCAGCGTTGAATATCACCGGTTTTAATGGTCAGTTTATAAACATCCGAGGCTGATTGAGCTGTCGATTGGGTAAAGAAAACACTTTGATTGTCTTTTGTGAAGCTGGCTCCGTCGATTAACCCAATCGGAAGATTTTTGATTGCGGCAAACGATTTATCGATAGCATTCATCAAATACATCTTGTTTAAACCGGCTTCATTAGTAATGAAAACGATTGATTTTTTATCTTCAGATAAAGCATAATTTTCAACACTCCAAGGGATTTTTGAGGTATAAAAAACCACCTTTTTTGTAGTTAAATTCATTGTCGCGAGGCGGTCAAATTCATTGTCTTTATCGGTTACAAACCATATTTCATCAGTTGCATCCGAAAAGTAAGCGCCGGATTGTATGATTCCTGTTGACTTTCTATCGGTAACTTCAGATAGTTTTCCGGACTCGGTTTCCAATAACCAAATATGGGATTCATTGGCCGAAACATATTCGCCAATCAATAGTTTTTTGCCATCATTTGAAATATCAGATATTCCCCATCCGCCACCTTTTACCTGCAGAATTAATTTATCAGATTTTGGGTCATTCGGATCCATATAATAAACGTCTCTATCTCCACCATTTCTCTTGGTTGATGAATAATAGAAACCTTTGCCGTCTTTACGCCAAGTCATACCGCCATTTTGTGAGCGACCGCCATCGGTCAAAAGAGTCGATTGCAGGGTTTTTAAATCGAGTTTGTACAATTGTCCAAATTCATTGCCGCCAACGTCTTTAGAATATACTAAATATTCGCCTTTTAAAGGTTCATAGGAAGCACCACTGACAGGCTCATCAAAAAAGGTAATTTGGGCTCGCCTTCCCATAGGCTGAGAAACACGGTGAAGTTGAGCAGTGGAACCAAAACGAGTAGCAATGATGATTTCGTTTTTTGTTGGATGAGCTTCCACCAATGAAGCACCACGAGCTTCGGAGTATTTTTTTACCTGACTAGCGAGTTCTTTTGGGATTTCGGCAATATTTTCGGTTATCAAATTTTCATTTGGAACGACAACGTTCTTTTTCTCTTGAGCATAAGTTACAAATAGAGAAAAAAGAGCTGGAATTAAAACAATTTTTTTGATTTTCATAATGTTGAATTAATTGGTTTATTAAAAATTACATTTTCGCTTTTCGCATTGAATAATTGATCATATACAAACCTCCCAGGGTAATTCCACCTCCAATGGCAATGGCTTTTGTAAGGGATTCCCCAAAAATCACTGTGCCTAACAGCACTGCAACAATAGGGTTGATATAAGCATAAATACTACTGATATGGGTAGGTAGATTTTGAAGTGCATAAATAAAAGCAATAAAAGTAAGTACCGAACCAAAAATAACTAAATATCCTATTGATAACCAAGATATCATTGGAATGGAGTTTAAACTTACCGAAATTCCTGTTGCACCATTAAACGCAAGAATAATTATACTTGACAGAAACATTTGAATTCCTAAACTAAAATAAGGATTAAAACTAGCCGCCTTTTTCTTGGTATATAAAGTTCCAAAAGCCCAAGTTATTGTTGCTGTTAGAGAAAGTATAATACCAAATCTAAAATCAGGATCCAAAAAATCACTAAGATGATCATAGAAAATAACACACACACCTACAAAACTTAAAATCAATCCAAGAAAGGTTAATCGTGCTAATCTTACGCCTCTAAAAAGACTAATAACAACAACCCATAACGGAACAAGTGCTCCAATAATTGCTCCTAAACCGCTGCTAATATATTTTACGCCCCAAGTGCTCAAACCGTTACTTAAAACAAAATTAAGTACACTTAAAATAATAATGGTTTTCCATTGTTTTCCTTTTGGCCAAGGAGTTTTTTTTATTGAAAAATAAGAGAGATATAAGATTCCGCCTATAAATTGTCTAATTCCTGCAAGTTGTAAAGCGGGCATGTGTTTTACTCCTTCTTTCGAAGCTATCCAGGTGGTTCCCCAAAAAAAACAAACAAAACACAAAGCAATTATTGGCAGTCCTATAGCGTTTGCCTTTGATGTAACAGCATTTTTAATTTTGGTTTTCAACTTATAATTTTGGTTTTACAAATGAATAATGCAAGATTTTTACTAATTTTTGACAGGAAATCGTTTTTCCAACAGATGGTTTTGTGTAATTAAATATTGGAAGCTCAAGTTGCAAATCTACTGCTTTTTGTTGGTAATATTCTTTGCGGCTTGGATGAAAAGGAGCTACCGCATTAAAAATTTGGTTCCACACCAATTTGTCATTCTGAGCTTGTCTAATAATTTTTAGAATTATACCCATGCAATCTTTCTGATGAATCAGATTTATAGGAGCTTCCGGATTTTCAAGATTGGTTCTTCCAGCAAGAAAATGTATAGGATGTCGGTCTTCGCCAATGAGTCCGCCAAAACGAAGAATAGTAGTTTTGAAATTCGAATTACTTTGCAAAAGTTGCTCTGCTTCTAAAAGTTGTTTACCACTTTCCGTTTCGGGATGGCATTCAGTTTCTTCAGTTACAAAGGAATTGTCGTCTCGGTAAACTGAAATCGAGCTGATAAAAAGCACATTTTCAACCGAATATTTTTCAATAAAAGGAATTAATATTTTTATTTTTTCAACGAAATTGTCATCAGGATTTCCTCTTATTTTTGGGGGAATATCAATGATCAAAATCTTGGAGTTTTCTAGAAAAGCGTTGAGGTTTCCTGCTGTTTTATCTTCTGAAAGAACAATCAAATAAGACAGAATCCCCAGATTTTCTATAACCGAAAGTTTCTCAATAGAAGTCGTTGAACCTTTTACAGAAAAACCATTTTCCAGCAAGGCTTTCGCCAAAGGCAAACCCAACCAACCACAACCAAGAATGCTAATTTGTGTCATTTTAAAAAAATAGAGAGGTTAAAAGTAGGTTAAATAACTACAAGTTGTTTGGTACTAAATCAAGACTTAATGCTGTGCAAAATCTCCCGACTTCGTGCCTATTCCATAATTACAGCATGTTAAAAATAGTTTTATTTATGGAAACTCGCCTTAAACATTCGCAACTCTTCCCAAGTGAATTTATCTCCATATTTTTCTTTTAACGGCGAAACCGATTCCTCTTTATAACCTTTGAAAGCTTCGGCTAATTCCAATATTTTTTCTTCGGGCAAAACATCGTTTATGCTTATGGTTTGTGCAATAATTAATTTTGTTAAATGCCCTAAAATGGTTTCTGGGGTAAATTTTCTAATGGCTGCGATTTCTTTGATTGTGTTCTTTTCGAGCCATAATTCGTAGGTTTCCTGAACGGTAGATTTCTTGGTTTCTTTCGTGGTTTTTTTCTTTTTTGTGTATCTTTCTAAATCAACTTCGTCTTCGATTAAAGTTACGTTTACGTTTTTAAATTCTTCTTGAATAATTTTTAACTTATTGATTTTGTAGTATTTAATTTCATCCGAAGATAATTTTTCTTTCGAAATTGTTTCTCCTTTTACAACCGTTTCTATCAATAATTTGGCTTTCATTAATCGCAGAACCGCTTTGATTTGCAGATCTTCAAGAATAACCAATTCATCGTGAAATGCTTTTACTTTCTTGATGCGTATTACTTCTTCGAGTTTCCAAAGGATTTCAAAAACTAAATTATCCATTGGCAACAAAAAGTAATTGACCGCTGCTTGAATTCTTTCTGAAACGTACTGCATATTGACTGTTTCCTGGGCAAAAAGTTTGTTTAACTGCAGTATAAATTTTTTGGATGGTTCCAAAAGTGATTCAATGGCTTCGGTTTGTTTTCGTGCCCAAACAGCGTGTTTCGATTTGGCCGAAGCCTCACCTTTTTCGTCGTAACTAAACTTGTGATTTCGCCATTCTTGTGCCAAATCATACCAATCGAAACTGTTGATCAAAAATTGGTGAATAAAATTTTGGGTTTCTTGTTGCAACGAATTTTCTAAAACTGCTCCGGTTGCTTTGTTGAGCGAATAATCCATCACATCTTGATCGTTTGAAATACCATTCATTCGAAGCGGAGAAAGTAAAATTAAGCCATTTAACGACCGCAAACGCGATAAAGCAACGTAAGCTTGTCCGGGAAGAAAAACCTGCGAAACATCGAGCGCAGCCTTGTCAAAAGTTAAGCCTTGGCTTTTATGAACCGTAATTGCCCAAGCGAGTTTTATTGGATAATGAACAAATGTACCCAGAACTTCTTCCTCAATTTCTTTAGTGTTTTCATCCACTTTATACCGAATGTTTTGCCATTCGTATCGTTCAACTTCGATGGTTTTGTTTTCATCGGGAAAATGAACGAGGATTTCCTGGCTCGAAAGCGATTTTATAAATCCCATTTTGCCATTAAAATATTTTTTATCAAACGACAAATCGTTTTTCACAAACATAATTTGCGCACCAATTTTGAGCTTTAAATCTTCGTCAACAGGATAAATTTTCTCCGGAAAATCGCCAACGATTTCTGGTTTGTAGATTACTAATTTTCCTTCCAAATCTGCTAATGCTTGCGCATTCATCGCATCGGCTTTAGCGTTGTGCGTTGTCAAAGTGATATAACCTTTGTTAGCTTTCAAGTCGAAATCAGGTTTTACATATTGATTCAGTATTTGTACATCACTTGGCGCAATTTGATTGTTACGTAGATTATTCAAAATCGAAATAAATGCTTCATCAGTTTGACGAAAAATCTTATCTAATTCGATATATAGCGGCGGATTTTGCTGTACTACGTGTGAATGAAAAAAGAATTTTCCATTGTAATAACTACTCAAAGTTCGCCACTCTTCGTCTCGAATTACAGGCGGCAATTGCAATAAATCGCCAATAAACAACACCTGAATACCTCCAAATGGACGGTTTTTTTTGCGCACCGTTTGCATCATAAAATCCATTGCGTCGAGTAAATCGGAACGAAGCATACTCACTTCATCAATGATAAGTAATTCCATATTTCGGATTACCGATTTTTTTAAACTGCTCATTCTGAAGTGTCTGCGCAATGTAGCCTTGGTTTCGAATTTAGTACTTTCGGAAAATTGAGGTGATGAATTGTTTGGAATAAATCCGCCGAAAGGCAACTGAAACATCGAGTGAATGGTAACTCCGCCCGCATTTAAAGCTGCGATTCCTGTGGGCGCAACAACTACACAATTTTTATGCGTGGTTTGAATAATTTCGCGCAAAAGTGTGGTTTTTCCTGTGCCGGCTTTTCCCGTAAGAAAAACAGAACGATTGGTTTGATTTATAAATCGCAAAGTGTATTCTGCGGCTTCGGAAATAGTTTGCATCAGGCGTATTAATTATTGTTTAAAAATAGGGTTTTTCCATTAAATAAAACAAAAAATGCCACGCAATTACGTGACATTTAATTTATTTCTTTCGAGAAAATTATTTTTTAACTTCTTCTTTTGCTTTTGAATTGTACTTGTCGTTCAGTATTTTGATAATTTCTTTGGTAATATCAAATTTGTCTTCCGCATATAAAACACTTGCATTAGAGTCTCCGGTTCCATAAATATAGGAATAGCCTTTTTCTTTGCCGTAGGCTTTAATGGTTTTTTTTACCGTTGAAACTATGCTGTCCATCTCTGCTCCGCCTTCTTGTTGCAATTGTTGAGATAGCATTTGTTGGGCTTGTGCTAATTGCTGTTCTCTTCTTTGTAATTCAGATCCTTTTTTTTGTGCCCACTCTTGACCATTTGCTTGTGCTTGTGCCTGAAAATTTTGAGCTTCTTGTTTAAATTTATTGATTTCTGCCTCAAGTTGTCTTCCTTTTTCTTCTCCTTTGGCTTTATATTTAGCGTCTAAATCTTTTGTTGCAGTGTATTCTTTCATTAAAACTGAAGTGTCAACATACGCTGTTTTAACTTCTTTAACTTCCTTGGTCTCTTCTTTTTTATTACAAGCCACAACCGAAATTGTAAGGGCAATAATTACTAGTATTTTTTTACTCATCATTTTAATATTTGTTTTTTGGTATTCGTGAATCTTCGATTTCATTTGGTAAATTTTCTAATTTTTAGTATTGATGACAAAAATATAAAAAAATAAGCAGCATTGTCATAAAGTTTAATAATTGCTGCTTATTTATTGTAATCAATTTTTGTTATAGAATTTAGTAAATTTATAATTTTTGATTATCGAAAACGGTTTTGTTAGCCCGCTTTAGAAGCATCTTCTAAAAACAATGTGTGTTTGGCTTCGGTTTTATTAAAATATCATCTTAAATGCGATTAAAATTAGTTTTAGCTGTTTTTGATGATGTAAATATGAGAGGAATACTCGAAATTCTGTTTTGCCATCCAGTTGGATTGCAATCCTATGAAAAAAGCTTTAATAAAATTCATTTTGCCGGATTTGTATTTTTCAGAAAGTAAACTCACATAAAAAGAATCAAATTTCATTGGCAAGACTTTTTCTAATTTCATTTCTTCTTTTTCGAAAAGTAATTTTATGGCGGTTTTGGAAAAATGCCAAAAATGAATTGGCACATCATAAGCCGCCCAAAAATTTCCGTAATGTTTTGCATCGAAAGATTTAAAATTAGGCACCGCAATTATTAAAGTTCCGCTTGGTTTCAATAATCGTTTCAGTTCTTTGATTTGACTGTCTAAATCTGGAACGTGTTCTAAAACGTGCCACATTGAAATCACATCAAACGAATGATTTTCTAATTCGCTTGTTGCTGATACAAATGAAATTCCTTTGTTTATCGCAATAGATTTTGCTCTTTCACTTGGCTCTACTCCTATTGTTTGCCAGCCATTGTTTTTAGCAACCGATAAAAATTCTCCTGTTCCGGCTCCAATATCCAGAATTTTTCCTTTAGTCGGTTGAAGTGAATTAATTAAATTCAATTTATTTTTTAAAGCAATGCTTTTTATGAAATGGTATAATTTTTCAAACAAAGAACGTTTGTTATCGGTGTGGGAAATGTAATCTTCACTTTCGTAATATTTACCCAAATTTTCTAAAGAGGGTTGTGGATACGTAATCAACATATCGAAAGTTTCGTCATAATACAAATCGAAAGTTTCTTTGGAAACAGAATAATCTTTTACAGTAAGAAAATGTTTTTTGTTTAAAATGTCCATTTTAGTGTTCAGTGGTCAGGTTTTTAGTAATCAGTTTAGCACTGTTACCAAAGGTTTATTTATAAATTTTTTATGATAGTTTCACGTGGAACAATTTGAGTTTAGATTTTAGATTGCCGAGCAATCTGAAATCTAAACTCCGAAATCTACAATTATCTTCCCATATAAATCAACAATACAGAAACATCGCTTGGCGATACTCCACTTATTCTGGAAGCTTGCGAAATAGTTACAGGACGAATCTTGTTTAATTTCTGCTTCGCTTCTATTGACATTGATTTGATTTTATTGTAATCGAAATTTTCAGGGATTTTTACATCTTCTAAACGTGTCAGCTTATTGGCGTTATTTCTTTCCTTTTCGATATAACCAGAATATTTCACTTGAATTTCGGCTTGTTCCAAAACTTCTTGATCCAAATTATTTTCTAGAACATAAGCCACTACTTTATCGAATTTAATAATATCTTCTAAGTCAATTTGCGGACGAGAAAAAACTTTAAACATTTTATCTCCTTGTGTAATTAAAGCTGTCCCTTTTGATTCTAAAATAGGATTGGTTTCGGCGACAGTTACACTTGTTTCTCTAAAAAAGGCAACCATCTTTTCGGATTCATTCAATTTGTGCTCCATTCTACGTAAACGCTTTTCTGAAGCCAAACCAATTTCATAAGACATTGGAGTCAATCTAAAATCGGCATTATCCTGACGCAATAAAGTTCGAAATTCCGCACGAGAAGTAAACATTCTGTAAGGTTCTTCCGTTCCTTTGGTAATTAAATCATCGATTAAAACCCCAATATAAGCTTCGTCACGCTTTAAAACAAAAGGGGCTCTTTCTTGAACCTTCAATGCAGCATTAATTCCTGCCATTAATCCTTGCGAAGCTGCTTCTTCATATCCTGTGGTTCCGTTTATTTGTCCAGCAAAATACAATCCTTCAATTAATTTAGTTTCAAGTGTATGCTTTAATTGTGTTGGCGGAAAATAATCGTATTCTATTGCATAACCTGGACGGAAAAATTTTACCTTTTCGAATCCAACAACAGAACTCAAAGCTTTAAATTGAATATCTTCTGGAAGCGAAGTAGAAAATCCATTAACATAGACCTCGCAGGTATTCCATCCTTCTGGTTCAACAAATAACTGGTGTCTATCTTTATCCGCAAAACGATTGATTTTATCTTCAATCGAAGGACAATATCTTGGTCCAATGCTTTGAATTCGACCGTTAAACATGGGCGAACGGTCAAAGCCCTCTCTTAAAATATTGTGAACATCAAGTGAAGTGTATGTCATGTGACATGATTTCTGATGCACCAATGGTTTAGTTACGTCTGAATAAGAAAATTTATCTGGCTTGGCATCTCCTTTTTCTTCGTTCATTTTAGAATAATCCAAAGAACGACCATCAACTCGAGGTGGTGTTCCTGTTTTCATTCTTCCTGATTGGAATCCTGCATTGACCAAATCTTCGGTAATTCCATAAGCAGCACTTTCGCCAGCTCTTCCTCCGCCAAATTGTTTTTCTCCAATATGAATCAAACCATTCAGAAAAGTTCCATTGGTCAGCACCACAGATTTTGATCTAATTTCAACTCCAAGAGCGGTTCTAATTCCTTTAATTTTTCCGTTTTCGATAATCAACCCTTTAACCATTTCTTGGTAAAAATCAAGATTGGGAGTTCCTTCAAGCATCAATCTCCACTCCTCGGAAAAGCGCATTCTATCGCTTTGAACTCTTGGCGACCACATTGCCGGTCCTTTAGATTTATTCAACATCTTGAATTGAATCGCAGTTTTATCCGAAACAATTCCGGAATATCCACCAAGCGCATCGATTTCTCGTACAATTTGTCCTTTTGCAATTCCCCCCATAGCTGGATTGCAAGACATTTGGGAAATGTTTTGCAGGCTCATCGTAACCAATAAAGTTTTGGAACCCAAATTAGCAGCAGCCGCCGCAGCTTCTGAACCAGCGTGTCCGGCACCAACAACAATTACATCATATTCTTCTAGAAACATTTTCAATTACGGATTGCGAATTACGAATTACGATTTTCATCGTTTACATAATTCAAATTGTTTTTTGTTCCACGTGGAACTTAAATTAATATTTTGTGAAATTAAAAACTAACACTCGGTTTCACGAGTAACGTAATTCGTAATTACTAATTCGTAATTTGACTATTGTTCCACGTGAAACATAGCAAGTTTTTCATCTTCTTTACTTCTCATAAGAAGTTCATCGTTTGTGGTTTTGTCTTTATAACCACAAAAATGTAAAATACCGTGAATCATTACTCTCTTCAATTCTTCTTCAAAAGAAACATTAAAATCAATTGCATTTTCCTTTATTCTTTCGACAGAAATAAAAATATCGCCGCTCAATTCGTTGCTAATACTATAATCAAAACTAATAATATCAGTCAAAGTGTCGTGCTTTAAATGCTCGAGATTAATTTTAAGCAAATATTCGTCATCGCAAAAAACATAATTAATTTCACCTTCTTTTTTGTTTTCGGATAGAATTGCTTTTGATAGCCAATTCGCTATTGACCCTTCGTTTTCTAAAATAAAATCTGTTTCGTAATTAAAATCAATCATTTTTATTAAAATATTCTTGAACCTTTTGGTTAAAATTGGAGCGCAAAGGTAGCGATTGTCTATTTAATATTTCAATACTGTTTAAATATTCCTGCAATGAAGCCGGAAGCGCTTTAGCTTGATTGTTAAACTCCTTTTTGTTGGTTTCAGATTGTCGTTTGTTTTCTTGTCCTTGTTGTTGCAAAGCAGTATTTAGTTTTAGTAATTCTTGCTTAACGTTAAGGATTTTTTGAAGTGTTTCGTTTTTAAATCCTTTATTCAACAATTGCTTTTCTATTTGCTTCATTTGTTCCAAGGCGTTTTGACCATTCCCGCCAATTCCTTGCTTTTCTAGTTCGTTCTGTAAAGCTTCACGTAATTGTTTTTGCTCTTTATAAATTTCCATAATTGACTTTGCATCGCCTTCTCCATCCTCGCCTTCAGAGTTACTTTTTTGACCTTCTTTTCCTTCTCCTGGTTTTGGTACTTTTTTTATTCCAGCCTTCATTTTTTCGCCTAACCCTTCTTGCTTTTTAATGATGTCCGGCAATTGCATTCCTTGACCTTGTCCCTGTTTTGGTTTTCCTGATCCTTCTCCAGACATCGCCATTTGCATATTATTTAAAATATCGGCCAATAGATTTGCTAATTTATTCGATGACGAAACCGCATATTGTTGATGCGAAACTCCTTTTGGAATTTGAGCATCGGTCAAAGATTCTAAAGATTTATCTAAATTATATTGCGTGTTCCCGATTTCTTTTGTGATATTTTCGCCAAGTTTTGGATTTCGTAAAGACATTGCAAACAAACTGTCATCGATATGTTTAAATTGTAATTTTAAATCTTGTTGCCGTTTCAGGTTTTTATTGAATGCTGGCGAACCTATTTGATAGCTCTTGAATTTATCCATTAAATCTTCTTGTGAAAAAGAAAAAGCTAATAAATTGTCAAGGATTTGTCTCAACATTGCAATGTCTTCTTCCATTTGTTCCATTTCAGCGCCTTCCATACTTTGTTCCATTTTTTGGGACATTTGTTTCATTTTCTTTGAAGCGCTTTTCTGTTTTGGCCTGGCATTAGATTTATTTTCTTTTTGTAATTCATCTGAAGCTTTTTTCAAATCTTCATCGATACTTTTTTGTTGCTCTTTGTCGTTCGGGATATCCAAAGGTTTTTTTAGTTCAGTATTTTCTTTGTTTAACTCTTGTAACTCTTCTTTTATTTTATCGAATTCTTTATTGATTTCGTTTTGGTTTTCAAGATTATTTTCTTTGTCTTTGTTTGATAAATTTTCTTGTTTTTCGGAAAGTTTATCCAGTTTTTCTTTTAGTTGTTCTGCTTTTTTCTGAACATAATATTTCTTTGTCAGCTCCACTAATTGTTCCAGACTCTTGGCTTGGTTTTTGGCGTTTTGTTTGAACTTATCCATTTTTTCCATTAAATCTTCTTTCTGGATTTTATCATTAAGTTCTTTGAGTTCTTCCAATAATTTTTTGTTTTTCTCTAAATCCTTGTCCACATTATCCAATCTTTTTTGGAGTTCTTCCTTGAATTCGTCTTTTTTATCTGTTTTAGATTTGTCAAGATTGTCTTTCATTTTCTCGGCAAAATCTTTCATCATTTTATCTTGTTGATTTTGACGTTTAATAAAATCTTCGATCTTTTGTCGGTCTTTAAATTCGAGATTTTCTTTTTCTTTATTAGAATTTTGAAGCTTTTCTAAATCAGAAATTTGTTTGTCTTGATTCTTTAACGATTTTTCTAAACTGTTTATATTTTCGTTTTGTTGCTGCAAATCTTGATCTTCTTTTTCTTGATCAGTTTCAATTCGATTCGAAAAAACAGACGATTTTGAACTCTTGAAATTATGAATCGCATCATTGTCAAAAACCTCAAAATAATATTCATAAGAAACGCCTTGCTCAACGGGAAGATTGCTTGGAAAGTCAAAAACAAACTGATCAAAAACTTCTTTCTTTATGGAAATTAAACTGCGTTTTGCCTGCTCTGGCCTATTTTTAGGATAATATATGATTTGGAGTTTAGACAATCCATAATCATCCAATAATTGACCTAAAACATAGTTTTTTGCCGCTTTTAAACTATCTGGAGCATTGTTTACATTAATTGTTGGAAATTGATCTTTAATTACGGAAATCTGATAGTTTAACTTCTCATAGTTTTTTACTTTAGCATTCGAAGTAAGAATCTGATATTCTGTGTTTTGAAAGATTGGTTTTGACAAAGTAAACACATTTTCAACCTTCGAAAAAGGGAGGTTTGAGGTCAAATCCTTCCAATTTACATTTTGTGTGGCTTGAGCATTAATTTTCCAAGTAACACGAGTTCCTTCGGGAATGATGGCATTTCCATTGCCTTTAATAATTTCGGGTTTCTTAGTCAAATACGAAGGAAAATTTAGCAGCATTTCAAAATTCGCAATAGATGGAACGGTAACCACATTCAATTCATAATCGGATGAAGAAACAGTATTGGCTTCCAGGTGAAATTCAATATTTGAGGTGGGCTTTTCGATTTTATATTGAAATTCCCCAGCTTTGGTTGATTCCATAAAATAACTTTCGTCGCCAATAAAAATCATCGCATTTTCAGGAACAATTTTTCCTTCCGTTTTGATGCGAATGATGAAATCTTTGTTTTGTTCGGTTTGTAAATGTGTATTCAACAGCACAAATCGAAATGGCGCCGGTGGCGAAAATTGTTCTTGAAAATGAACCACTCTATTCAAACTTTGAGAAAGAATTTTACTGTTTCCAGACAAATAAAAAAACGCAAAAAACAAAACCGGAAGTAACGCCAAAGGCAAATATTTTCGATTCGCTTTAAAATTAACGGCATTCCCAAAAGGAATTAGTTGCAACGAATTTGCCTTTTGTTCAATCGAAGCCAACAATAATTCCGATTGATTTTTATCATTCGATAGTTGCAGGAAATTGGTTAATTTGTCGCTTACTTCGGCAAAATGATTTCCAATAATGGTTGAAGCTTCTTTGTAATCAATTCCTTTTTGGAGTTTGAACAATTTGAAAATGGGGAACAAAATAAATCGGAACAAGAGAAAAATCTCCACGCCAATAAAAGTCCAAAACAAAAACGTTCGTCCCATTGGCTTAAGCCAAAGAAAATATTCCACAAAAAGCGTGAACAAGAAATACAGCAATCCCAAACCGATGAAGAAAATCATTCCCCGAATCAGTTCGTTAGTGTAAAACTTCCTGATGAAAAGTTCCAGCTTTTGATAAATAATGTTCGAAGCTTCCAAAATTTATGCTTTGTTTTTATAACTGATAAAAGTAATCCTTTTTCAATTCTGTTGATGTTAAAAATATATTAATCGAAAAAAAGCGTATTTTTACAATAGTTATTTTTAGCAAAATGGAAAGCCTTTTCGAGTTATTACAAAAGCATAAAACATTGAATGTCATTCCCTCTTTAGAAGAAGAGCAAGCGCAATTGTGCGAATATGTTTATGCCACAAACCGATTAGAAGGTAATCAATTGTCGCTTTTGCAAACTACCGAGTTATTCAAAAGCGACACCATTTCTGGAAATAACATCCGAAATTCCGATATTTTAGAACAAAAAGGAATGTATCGCGCTTTGAAAAGAATGCTTTTGGCAGTAAAAAACAAAGAAGAATTATCCATAAAATTGATTTTAGAATTAAACTGGTTAAGTATTGGAAGCCTTTGGAACGAAGATTATTATTTGAATGCCAAAGAAAAAGGACAACTTCAAAATCAATTTAAGGTAAGCCAAAACGTGATTTCAATAAAACAAAATGGCGTTGAAAAAGAAAAAATAATGCCTTTGAGTTCTCCTGAAGATGTTCAGGAAAATATAGAGGACTTGATTGAAAACGTCAACAAAAGTAAAGCATCAGTTTTGGACAAAGCCGTTTTCTTGGCGCAAGAAATTTGGATTCATCAACCTTTTGTAGATGGAAATAAAAGAACAGGAAGGCTTTTAATCAATTTTCTTTTGATGAAAGAAGGATTTCCTTTATTCTCATACGACACCGAAAATTTGAATTATAATAATTTACTCGTGGAACAATATTATGATTCTAAACCTGATATAGTAAAAAACTACATTGCAGAAACCCTTTCCAAAAAAATGAATGACGACATCGAAGCTTTTTCAAAAATCAAAAAAGATTTTAAAGGATTTCGATTGATGTTGTAAATTATTCTCCAAAAATTTCCGACTTCTAACTTCTGACTTCTAACTTCTAATTATCTTTGCACTACACTTCGACAAGCTCGGTGTTAATTTGAATTAATTTTAATTACAAAAAATGTCAAAACAAGTTCGGGTGCGTTTTGCCCCAAGTCCAACTGGACCTTTACATATTGGAGGCGTTCGTACTGCCCTTTTCAACTATTTATTTGCCAAGAAAAACAAAGGCGTTTTCTTTCTTCGAATTGAAGACACGGATCAAAATCGTTTTGTTCCTAGTGCAGAAGAATATATTATGGAAGCCTTGGAATGGTTGGGAATTGCTCCAGATGAAACCATTGGAAAAAACGAAAAATTTGGTCCTTACAAACAATCCGAAAGGAAACATTTGTACAAACAATATGCCGATGAGTTAATCAATTCTGGAAATGCCTATTATGCTTTTGACACTGCCGAAGCTTTGGATTTTCATAGAAAACAGCACGAAGAACAAGGAAAAACATTTATTTACAACTGGCATAATAGAGAAAAATTAGACACTTCTTTGGTTATTTCTAAAGAAGAAACTGAGAAAAGAATTGCTAATAATGAAGATTATGTAATTCGTTTTAAAACTCCTGTTGATGAAACTTTGCATTTACAAGACATCATTCGTGGTGAAGTGAAGTTTGAAACGAATCTATTGGACGATAAAGTTTTGTTTAAAAGCGACGGAATGCCGACTTATCATTTGGCAAATATTGTCGATGATCATTTAATGGAAACTTCACACGTGATTCGTGGCGAAGAATGGTTGCCATCAATGCCTTTGCACGTTTTGTTGTACCGAGCTTTTGGTTGGGAAGCACCAGAATTTGCTCATTTACCTTTGATTTTGAAACCTGTTGGCAACGGAAAACTATCCAAACGTGATGGCGATAAATTAGGATTTCCCGTATTTCCATTAGATTGGACAGATCCAATTTCAGGAGAAAAATCTTCTGGTTACAGAGAAAAAGGGTTTTTCCCAGAAACGGTTATTAACTTTTTGGCTTTATTGGGATGGAATGATGGAACGGAACAAGAATTATTCTCTTTGGAAGATTTGTGCCAAAAATTTGATTTGAGTCGGGTTCACAAAGCAGGAGCAAAATTTGATCCGGAAAAAAATAAATGGTTCAACCACCAATATTTAGTGAAAAAAGATGACGGGGTTTTGGCGAAAGCCTTCGCTCCTATTGTTGCTGAAAAAGGCATAGATTCCTACGGACTCGAGAGCTCTGCTCGAACTGGCGAAGCAATGACAAAATTGGAAAAAATAATTTCATTAATAAAAGAACGAGCAAATTTCGTTTCAGATTTCTGGGATCTGAGTGATTTCTTTTTTGTGGCTCCAACGTCTTATGACGAGAAAGCATCAAAAAACTGGAAAGAAGAAACTCCCGCTTTAATGCAAGAATTGGTATCTGTTCTTGGAGAAATTACCGATTTTACTTCCTTGAATATCGAAACCATCGTAAAAGATTGGATGACAAAAAACGAAATTGGAATGGGAAAAGTAATGCAACCATTTCGTTTAAGCTTAGTTGGCGCTTTAAAAGGACCGCATTTATTTGACATCGTGGAACTCATTGGAAAAGAAGAAACGATAAGAAGAATTGAGGAAGTGATAGCTACTTTATAAAAGCAAAAAGCTCCCAGTTCTCTCTAGCGAACTGGGAGCTTCAAATTATTAATTTTACTATAAATTTTCAAAAAAAGTTAACTTATAATATTCTTTTTTATCAGTTTCAAATAACCAAATTCCCTTATCAGAAAACACAGTTGAAAAAAATAATTTATTCTTACTGCTATTGTTTTTTAAATAATTTGCAATTTTTCCATTTGAATCAATAGCTATTAAACCGTTTATATCAAAAAGCTTGTTCTTATATTGTTTTGTCTCCAAATTATAAAACATATCTCTATTGTATACAATTTTATCTTTATTTAAAATATTTCCTGTGCCTTTATCTAAAATACTGTAATGATAATATTTGTCTGAATAAGAAACTCCTGATTGAAAACAAAGATTATTTTTTATAAATGAAAGAGAACAATCAACCCTTGCCAAATGAATTTTTTTGTTGAAATCATCCTTATCATCAATTTTATTTATTGATTTCCATATTTGATTTCCATCTTTATCAAACTTAAAAATATAATGCCCTGCTGGAGAATTATCATCATTCAGTTCTCTACCTTTAAAACCATACAAGCCAAAAATATAAACGTCCAGTGTTACATTATCCACTAAAAAGTCATTAATTCCTAAATCTGTTAAAAATATTGGTGTTTCGTTTACAAAACCAGTTGGTTTTGGACCAATTCGTGCTGCATTATTTGCAGAATAGATCAAATATTCTGAGGACAAGGAAACAGCATATTTTTTTTCATCTAACTTCTTTCCTTCCATATTATAAAACGTTCTAAATAAAATAGATGTCTTATAATCTTTTGAAATGGATTTAGTAATTATTTCAAATTTTTCATTGTCAATTAAACGTGAAGCAAAACCTAGATATTCTTTAGGTTTTATACACTCTTCGTTCATTAATCTATTCACATCTGGTTTTTCAATTTTGAAGGTTTTCTTTTCATTTGAAAAAATATTTACTGTATTCAAATAAAGATCATCTTTTTCATAATTAATTTTACTTTTCCCATTATCATTAACAATTTCTAATTCATATTTATCATTATAATATTTACTTCCGAAAGTATAATTAATATTAGCTAAATCTATACTTGAGTTGTCATAATTACGCAGAATCATTTCATTATTAGAAAGTTTTATAGAACTAGTTGCCTTGCCATTTACAAAATACTTATACGTTTCATTGAAAGATAATTTATTAGTAAAGTCCGTTCCTCTAAATGTATTTTCGGTGATTGAAAAACTAAAACTCTTCCAATCAACATTTTCTACTAAAATTTCTTTTTTTCCAAAAATATCATAACTAATAACAGATTTAATTTGAAGAGATGGTGGTAAAAATAATGAGACTTTAGCTGGACGTTGCCCTTTTTCAATAACAAACTTATTGCTTTTAGGAAAATAATGATAATCTAACGGTACGCCGCCATCTACAAACTTTTCCTCAACAATAGTTGTCTGAGCATTCACATAAATATAGGAAAATAACACAAAATAAAAAAGGAACTTCTTCATAATAAAAATTAGTTTATAAGTTAAAATCTCGAAATCCCTCAAATGTTTTACATTTGAGGGATTTCGAGATTTTTTTTTAGGGTTTTTTATATTATTTTTCTTATTTTAAGTAATTATAAATAAAGAATTAAATTCCCATTCAAAATCCCTGGATTTCCTTTAAAATTAACGTTTAAATTTTGACTATTTAAATTTCCAAGCATATTGTTTATACCGTATTGATACGAAATATTCAAACGAACGTGACGAACTCCTGCAGTAATTCCTATAACCGGATAAAAATTAAATTTTGAAATATCCACAATGTCTTTGGCTAACAAAGTGGTTCCTGAAATAATGTTGTTTTCGCTTCCTTTCTCCACATTCAGTTTTCCGTTGACTTGAACTAGTGGTCCGAATTCAAGACTTAAATGATTTTCTACAATTTTATAACTTGCCATTAAAGACACTTGAACCGAGGATAATTTATAATTGGTGTCTTCAGTTATAAAACCGCTATTTGTAGTAACCGAAAAATTGTTTTCGCTAAACTGCATCGCATAAACCATATCCCAATTATTATAATAATTTCCTCGCATCGAAAGACCTGCATTCCAGCCACTTTCTGGTTTTGTTTCAAAATTATTAGTGTTTAAGGTGAATTGGTTTACACCAAATGAAATCCCGATTCTGTTAGAATCTCGATATTCATATTGGGCAAAAGCAGTCAGGGAAATTAGTGTAAAAACAAACGTGAAGAAAAATTTTTTCATAAAAATAAATTAAACAACGGCAAACCTAAAGTTTTTTTGTAATTTAACGGTTAAATTTTAAACTAAATTTTATTTCTTATGGAACCTTCATTAATTATTTTTTTAGTATTCGGATTATTTATTTTTCTGTCTTCTTTTTTTACTGTCAAACAACAAACCTCAGTTATTATTGAGCGTTTTGGAAAATTCTTGAGCGTGAGAAGTTCGGGATTGCAACTCAAAATTCCTTTAATCGACAGAATTGCGGGTCGGGTTAGCTTAAAAATCCAACAATTAGACGTTATTATCGAAACCAAAACTAAAGACAATGTCTTTATAAAAATGAAAGTTTCGGTGCAATTTAAAGTGATTCAGGACAAAGTGTATGACGCGTTTTACAAACTCGAATATCCGCACGATCAAATCACGGCTTATGTTTTTGATGTGGTTCGTGCCGAAGTTCCCAAACTGAAACTAGACGATGTTTTCGAAAGAAAAGACGATATTGCTATTGCCGTAAAACGTGAATTAAACGACGCAATGACCACTTATGGTTATGACATCATAAATACTTTGGTAACCGATATTGATCCAGATATTCAAGTAAAAAACGCTATGAACCGTATCAATGCTGCCGATAGAGAAAAAACTGCTGCCGAATTTGAAGGCGAAAGCACCAGAATTAGAATTGTTGCCAAAGCAAAAGCTGAGGCTGAAAGCAAACGTTTACAAGGACAAGGAATCGCCGATCAAAGACGTGAAATTGCTCGTGGATTAGTAGAAAGTGTTGAAGTTTTAAACCGTGTTGGAATCAATTCGCAAGAAGCATCGGCTTTGATTGTTGTAACGCAACATTATGATACTTTACAAGCCATTGGCGCAGACGCAAATTCTAATTTAATTTTGTTGCCTAACTCTCCACAAGCCGGAAGCGATATGTTGAACAATATGGTAGCTTCTTTTAGTGCTTCGAATCAAGTGGGAGAAATGATGAAAAAACAAACCAGAAAATTGAAACCAAAAACGGATGAACATTCTTCAGGATATCAGGTGCCACCTGCACCACAATTACCGGAAACGGAACTATAAATTCATAAAAAAAGAGGCTTAATCGCCTCTTTTTCTTTTTGTTAGCCAATTTATAACAATCGGAATCGCAATATTCAAGATTAGCCCCGAAGAATTTGACAGAATCGTTTTGTAATCTCCAAAAAATCCTTTTATTATGTTTTTGGGCAAAAGACTTTCTTTTGTTTTTTCAAAATCTAAAACTATTTTTTGAAGATTCAATTCTTTTTCAAGTCTAAGAATTTCCAGTTCTAATTCTATTTCTGCGTAGGAAGAATATTTTTTTGGTTCCATAATTTAGTCGTTAAAAAAGATTTCTGAAAATTTCTCCAAAATTGGTCCTTCAACAACTTTATCCTTAACTAAAAATAAAAGTCCAGTAATGACTAAATAAATTCCGCCAACGATTAGAAATCCCAACGCATTACTATTTAAGGCTTCCCCTATTGCAAAAGCACCTGCGACAGAACAAAACAATAAAACCATAGACAATGATATTGTAATTAATACAAATTTTAAAATTAGTGTGGTCGATTTCATCGCTACTTTGAAACCCCATAGTTTATAATAAGCAACACTGTTTTCAATGTATTCTTTTGCTTGTTTTTGAATGTCTTCGGTGTGTTCTTTTAGTTCTTCGAAAGCCATAAATATGTTTTTTAAACGGTTTCTTTTTGTTGATTAGCTATTTGTTTTTTTGAAGCTTGGCGTTTTGTTCTTTTAAATCAGCTAACTTTGTTTCTAGAAAAGAAATTACGTCTTCGGTTTTATGACTCATATTAGAAACTAATTCTTCATAAGTTTCATCTAAATCATATTTTGCTCCCGAAAATCTACTTCTCAATTCTTCTGATGCCTCTTCAAATTTATGTTTTAAATTTTTTTTAGCATCATCATACCCGTCTTTAATTTTTTCTCTGGTTTTTGAACCTTTGTCCGGAGCAAATAAAATACCTACTCCCGCTCCAATCGCTGCACCTAATAAAAGTGCCAATACTGAATTCCCTGTGTTGTTTGACATCATTTCTAGCATTAAAATTAATAATATTCTAAAGTTACAAACTTTGTTAACACTTCAATGTTAATAAGCCGTTAAAGTATTTTATTTTGTATAAAAAAGCTAAATAAGCCGTTCTGTTTTGATAAATGTTTAGCAACCGTAACACAAGTTCTCTGATGTGAATAGTTGTCTTAAAAAGCATTTATGAAAGCCGTTTTTAATTGGGAAATCCTATAAAAACCAGAAAATTTATAGAAGTTTCCAATAATTAAAAAATCGTATTGATAATGTGATTTTTATTGTAAAAAACTATAGTTGTAAACCGTTTAACAATTCCAAAACTTTTTCGCCCTTTTCATTGTTTTTCAAATCGGAAAGCTGTGCTTTGAACTCATTCAAATTATCTAAATCTTTTTTCAGATTTTGAATAACAAAAAATCGGACAGTTGCTAATTGACTTTTTAACGACATCGAATATAATTTTGTCAAAGGCTCTTGTTCGATATCTTTTGCATCAACCTTATCCGAAAAATTTAAAATCAAATTCGAAAACAATAACGAATTATTGTCATTTTTTATATTTTTAGTGACTGTGTTGACCAACAAACTAAAATTATCAATGCTTTTAATGTTTTCAATAATTGGTTTCAGAAGATTTTCTGCGGCATTTTCATCTTTTTCTTTGACATATTTATTGATTTCTTTTTGAGTGTTCATCAATAAATTTTCCTCTTTTTTCCCTTTTTCTTCCCAGGCATCTTTAAGTCCCACCGTTTTGTTGAAAACTAATTTTTCAACCGTTGAATCCTTATCCACATTGAAATATCCCAAACGTTGAAACTGGAATTTTTCATCTGATTTCGCATCCAAAAGACTTGGTTCCACGAATCCTTTTACAATCTCCAATGAATTTGGATTCATAAAATCCAGAAAGTTTTTCTCTTTATAACTGTCTGGCGCTTCATCGATAAAAAGTCGGTCATACAAACGAATTTCAGCTTCAATAGCGTGTTTTATGGAAACCCAATGCAAGGTTCCGGCTACTTTTCTTTGACTGGCTTCGCTCCCACTTCCTGAACGAGAATCTTCGTCGTAAGTAACGTGAATTTCTATAATATTTCCCGTAACGTCTTTTGTAACACTTTCTCCTTTAATGATATAAGCGTTTTTCAATCGTACTTCTTTGCCAATGGATAAACGGAAAAACTTAGCTGGAGCTTCTTCTAAAAAATCTTCTCTTTCGATGTATAATTCTTTCGAAAAAGGGACTTTTCTGAAACCTGCTTCGTCGTCTTCCTGATTATTTTCAGCATCTAAAAGTTCTACTTTCCCTTCAGGATAATTGGTAATTATCACTTTTATTGGATCTAAAACTGCCATAACTCTTGGTGCTGTTTTATTCAAATCTTCGCGCAAACAAAATTCTAAAAGCGAAACATCAATCACGTTTTCTCTTTTTGCAACACCAATAATATCACAAAATTTCCGAATAGAATTAGCCGTGTAACCTCTTCGTCGCAAACCCGAAATGGTAGGCATTCTTGGATCGTCCCAACCATTAACTATATTTTCCTGAACCAATTGCAATAGTTTTCGCTTACTCATTACGGTGTAATTCAAGTTCAAACGTGCAAACTCATATTGATGTGGTTTTACCTTTTTATCATCATAAATTTGGTCTAAAAACCAATTGTATAATTCTCTGTGCATCACAAATTCCAATGTGCAAATGGAATGTGAAATTTGCTCGATATAATCACTTTCGCCGTGAGCGAAATCATACATTGGATAAATATTCCAATCGTCGCCAGTTCTGTGATGATGACGGTGTAAAATTCGGTACATCAACGGGTCGCGCATTAACATATTGGTCGAAGCCATATCAATTTTGGCGCGTAAAACGTGACTTCCTTCCGGAAAATCACCATTTTTCATTCCTTGGAACAAAGTCAAATTTTCTTCAACAGAGCGATTTCTAAACGGACCATCAATTCCTGGTTGAGTTGGAGTTCCTTTTTGAGTTGCCATATCTTCGGAAGATTGACTGTCAACATAAGCTTTTCCATTCTTGATCATAAGAACTGCCCAATCGTAAAGTTGTTGGAAATAATCAGAAGCGAAACGCTCTTCAGCCCATTCAAAACCTAACCAATGTAAATCCTCTTTGATAGCATCTACATATTCCTGCTCTTCTTTAGCGGGATTGGTATCGTCAAAACGCAAATTTACTGGCGCATTGTACTTTAAACCCAAACCAAAATTCAGGCAAATGGATTTGGCGTGACCAATGTGTAAATAACCATTAGGTTCTGGCGGAAAACGAAAACGTAATTTATCTTGTGGAAAACCACTTGCTAAGTTGTCTTCGATAATTTGTTCTATAAAATGACCTGATTTCTCTTCGGTTGACATAATTTTTATTTTGAAATGCAAAGGTAAAAAAATAGATGATAGATAATAGACTTGGAGATAATAGACTTTGAATTAAATTTATTAGTATTTTTGTATAAATATCAAATGTTATGAGACAATTAACCGTTACAATTCCAGACAGTTTTTACGAAACTTTTATTAGTTTTTTCAAACATATTCCAGACGTTTCTATTGATGAGAACGTATCGAATGAAGTTCCGCTATGGCAACAAGAAATGGTTTTAGAACGTATGAAAAACGCTAAACCAGAGGATTATATTGATGCCGATGTGGCTTTGGAAGATTTAAAAAAGAAATATGGTTTTTAAAGTTTTAATAGTAAAAAGAGCCGATTTAGAAATTGAAGAGGCTGTTCTATACTATGAAAATATTCGAAAAGGTTTGGGAGAAAAATTTCTTTTAGATTACAAAGACCATTTAAAAACGCTCTATAAATTTCCTTTTTTTGAGGAAAAATACAATATTGTTCGCACTTTGCCTTTAAAGAAGTTCCCTTATACTATTCATTTTACAGTTGATGAAAACGAAAAGATAGTCTCTATACAAGCTGTAACATCCGATCACCAAGATCCAAACACCACAAGATTAAAATTATAAAAATGGGAATTATAAAACTAAAAAATATTCGAACGTACTCTTATCACGGCTGTCTGTTAGAAGAAGGAAAAATAGGCTCTGATTACGCTGTTGATTTAGAAGTAAAAACTGATTTGCGTAAATCGGCGCTTTCTGATCAACTGGAAGATACGGTAGATTATGTACTTTTAAACCGTATTGTCGAGGAAGAAATGGATGTCCGAGCTCACTTATTAGAACACGTTGCTCACCGAATTATAAAAAGAATTTTCAAGGAAGTGGCAGCTATTTCGAGAATTACTTTGGCTGTTTCAAAACTGAATCCTCCTATTGGAGGCGATGTGGAAGCAGTTACGATAGAAATGGAAGAATACCGAAATTAAATTCCAAGTTTTAAAAAATTCCAAATTCCAATAGAGTGCCATTATGCGTTTTATTTGGGATTTGGAATTTGCGTTTTGGAATTTTTGTCTTATATTTGCACACCAATAAATAATTGGCGTCGTGGCCGAGCGGCTAGGCTGGGCTCTGCAAAAGCTCCTACTCCGGTTCGAATCCGGACGATGCCTCTGAATTAACCTCTCTATTTGAGAGGTTTTTTTTTTATTTTAGGAAAATAGTTAATTTGCAAAGCTTATAAAAGCTACATTAATAAAATACAGTTAATATTTTAGGTTATGTATTTAGTTTCTTTTCAATATCTTTCTTAAAAAAACTTGCCACACTTTCCGCTTTCCTACTTTTAATACCGGTTTGTTTCATTAGTTCAACAAGTTTTATAAAATTAGCTTCAAATTCTTTTTCAATTTGTCTTGATTTGAAACCATATACTTCCCAAGCTGCTCCCGAACCTCCCCAGATATCAACAGTTAATAAATTTTTTACAAAATTTTTTTTATCTTCATTATATAAATATTGTAGTGGTTTTCTAACGGCATTTGCTTGTGGTGAAAACCCATTATCCCTTAACAATTCAACTATCCGTTTTAGAATTTCTATTAATTCTTCTTTATTTATAATGTTTACTTCTTTTCGTTTGAATAATCCAAACATAAGTTTCTATTTTATTTATTGAATATTAACCGCCAAATCATAAATATAAACAAGTTATACTACTTTATAACCTACTCATCAATCCTTTCCAAAACATCTTTCAACTTTTCTTTTTCTTTTGGAAACCAACCTTGAATGATTAAAGCAATCCCGAAAATCATTAAAACAATACTGATTCCTTTTTTGATTTTTAGAATATTAGTTGGCGTCATTTTATTTTTTAACTGTTTGGCTAACAGTATTTTAATACAGTCAACCAATATATAAGACAAAATTACAGAGGTAAAAAAAGTAAACATTCTGGTGTTTTGCATTTCTAATTTTGGTCCAACCGAAATAATTACAGCCAACCAAAATCCTAAAACTCCAATGTTGATAATGTTAAGAAAAAAGCCTTTTATAAATAGTCCAAAATAGTCTTTTCTGATAATTTCATTGTCTATTTTATGGGTATCAACCTTTTTTTCTTTGTGTAAACCGATATAAGAAATAACACCATAAGCTAGCATCAAGATACCTCCAAACATAAAAAGGGCAGAGTTGTCTTCAATGCTTGTTATTAATCTATAACTTCCAAGATAAGCAATAGTGATGAAAACAATATCTCCTAAAACAACTCCTAAATCAAAAACTAAAGCGGCTCGAAATCCTTTTATAATACTGGTTTCCAATAATATAAAAAAAACTGGACCAATCATAAAACTCAAAAATATTCCCCAAGGAATACCTGATAAAATGTCATTTATCATTTATAATTTTTTAGCAATTAGTTTTTAGTGATTAGTGATTAGCTAGTTACTAAAGGCTAATCACTAATTTCTACAAATTATTTTTCTGTAATAGTTCCGCCTGCAAAAGTTTCTTGTTTTATTTGTTTTGGTTTGCCATAAATAAAAATAGTGCCACCTGCTTTTACTTTTGCATCTACAAGAGTGCTTGCATTTACATCGGCACTTCCGCCAGCCGAAACACTGATGGTTGTTTGGGAAGTTTCTAAATGCTTAGCATTTAAAGTTCCACCAGAAGTAATAGTTATTTTTTGAGTTACTGCTTTACCAGATAAATTAATTATACCTCCAGAATTAAGTTTCGCTGTACTATTATCAACATCAAGTTCAACATCAATCATTGCGCCTTCTTGAGCTGATAATTGCATTGTAGTTTGTTTAAACTCATCTCTACAATTCACAATACTTCCTTCGTTTACATCGATACTTTGAATGTCTTTAAAATATAAAGTGACTTTTGTATCGTCGCCAGATAACATTTTAGTGATTGTCATTCGAAGTTTTAGAACTCCATTTTTATTGACTGCTTCAAAACTGCTTTCATTTTTTCCGGTAACAACTACTTTATTTTCACTAGACCGAACTAATGTTACATTCAATTGATCAAATGTTTTCAATTCATCAAAATTTTCTAATTTGATTGTGGTTTGACTATAATTTAATTGTGAAATCATCACAAAAACTATTAAAATTATCTTTTTCATTTTTTTAAATTTAGTTATTAATCTATAAAAATCCTCTATTCATTCCTTCTGATAAAATTAAAATCCAATTGTTTTTTTACTAAATCGGCATTTTTTACTTTAACATAAATCTCATCTCCTAATTGTAATAAAGATTTTGTAGTTGCACCAACCAAAGCATATTGCTTTTCATCAAAAGTATAATAATCTTCTTTTATTTCTCGAATTCGAACCATTCCTTCGCATTTATTTTCGATAATTTCAACGAAAATTCCCCATTCGGTTACTCCTGAAATTACTCCTAAAAATTCCTGATCATTGTGATTCTGCATGTATTTTACCTGCATATATTTAATAGAATCGCGTTCGGCATTCGTTGCCAAACCTTCCATTGTGGAAGAATGTAAACATTTTACTTCATATAATTCTTCATCAACCGATTTTCCTCCATCAAGATAATGTTGCAATAATCGATGCACCATTACATCAGGATAACGACGAATTGGTGAAGTAAAATGACTGTAATAATCGAAAGCCAATCCATAATGTCCAATATTATCAGTCGAATATTTAGCTTTACTCATTGTTCTAATTGCCAGAGTATCAATTAAATTCTGCTCTTTTTTTCCAACTACATCATTCAATAAAGCATTCAAAGATTTCGAAATATCACCTTTATTTTTTAAATCTATTTTATAACCAAATTTAGAAATCACCGTTTGCATTGCTACTAATTTCGTTTCATCGGGTTCGTCGTGAATACGATAAATGAAAGTTTTCTTTTGTTTTCCAATGTATTCGGCGACTTTTTTGTTTGCCAAAAGCATAAATTCTTCAATCAAATGATTGGCATCTTTCGATATTTTAAAATATACTCCTTCAGGTTCACCTTCGTTGTCTAAATTGAATTTTACTTCCACTTTATCAAAAGAAATAGCGCCATTATTCATTCTTTCTCTTCGGAAGATCTTGGCTAATTTGTCTAGTTTTAAGGTTGCTGCAACAATTTCTTCGGAAACTTGATATGATTTTCCGGTAATAGAAATTTCCTCTGGAATTGTATTTCCTTTTGTTTCAATAATATGTTGGGTTTCTTCATAAGAAAAACGTTGATCAGAAAAAATCACAGTTCTGCCAAACCATTGGTTAACAACCTGTGTTTTCTCGGTAATTTCAAATATTGCCGAAAAAGTATATTTTTCTTCTTGAGGTCGTAATGAACAAGCAAAATTGGATAAAACTTCCGGCAACATTGGCACAACTCTGTCAACTAAATAAACCGAAGTGGCTCGTTGATAAGCTTCATCATCTAGAATAGTTCCTTCTTGAAGATAATGCGAAACATCGGCAATATGAATTCCTATTTCGTAATTTCCGTTTTCTAACTTTTTGAAAGACAAGGCATCATCAAAATCTTTAGCATCTTTTGGATCAATCGTGAAAGTTAAAGTTTCACGCATATCACGACGTTTTTTTATCTCATTTTCGTTGATAGTTGTATCAATTTTTTGAGCATAAACTTCTACTTCTACCGGAAATTCAGCTGGTAAACCGTATTCCGCTAAAATGGCATGAATTTCGGTATCGTGTTCTCCTGGTTTTCCTAATACTTTTATTACAGTTCCAAAAGGTGAATCAGCTTTTTTAGGCCAATCTTCAATATGAACCAAAACCACATCACCTTGTTCAGCATCGCTTAATTTATCTTTTGGAATAAAAATATCGGTGTACATTTTTGGATTAGCAGTTGAAACAAAAGCAAAATTCTTTTGGATATCAATTACACCAACAAAATCGGTTTTTGCTCTTTCTACAATTTCAATAACTTCTCCTTCAGGTCTTCTTCCTTTTCGTCTGTTATAAACATACACTTTTACAGTATCTTTATCTAAAGCTCGATTCAAATTATTAGTCGGAATAAAAACATCTTCGCCAAAATCCGGACAAACAAAATAAGCAGTTCGTCGGCTGGTCATATCGATTTTTCCTTCATAATAATCTTTTGAGATGGCTTTAACAAGATATTTTCCAGGTTCAGATTCAAGAATTTGTTTTTTTGAAGCGAGAATTTTTAAATCTCTAATAATTTCGTTTCTGCTTTTAGTGTCATCTACATCTAAAATTGCGGCTATTTGCTTATAATTGAATCCTTTATTAGCATTTTGTGATAATATTTTTAGAATTTTATTAGAGAAATCTTTCTCTTTTTTTTCTGGTTTTCTCAATTTTTTACTCATAAATATTTTCTTAAAAGTCTAAAATTACAAAGAAGTATTAAGATTTTGAGTAATAAGTAGTAAGATTTATCGAAAATATAACTTTTGTATCTTTATAAAAATTTAAAAAATGGAAGATTTTAAAACAATTGCAATATTTAATTACACTCACGAAATCGTAGTTTTAAAACATAGACTGGATCAGGAAGAAATTCAATATTTTTTCGAAAATGAAACAATGTTATCGATTGTTCCATTTTATTCTAATGCTCTGGGTGGAATTCAATTAAAAATTCATCCAAACGATTTTGAAAGAGTTCAAATTATTTTAGATGAATTAAATACGAATCTAAATATTATTTGAATTTCTAAAGTTGTCAACAACTATTAAAAACAACAAAAAGAAAAGAAAATTTAAATTTATTTTTTAATGGTTATTATAACGTGTTAATAGATGCAATAACTTTATTTTATATAATGTTGTTTTAAGGTTATATTTTTTTATAACGATTTATTAACATAGTTTTAAGAAGCTAAAAGGTTCACTTTTAAGTGATTTTAAAAAGCTATTAACAACGTATGATAATAATAAAAGTAATGAATTTGTAAATAAGTTAGTTTCTAAATTTTGTTAACAATGTCGGTTTTTTTATCAATAACTTTTCTAAAAAATCATCAAACTAAATTTGGTTATTTCTTTCCAGTTTTGGATTACATTTTTATTCAATACAAACTAGAAATAGTTCTGATTTTCTATCTAAAGTTATAAACATTTAATGTTAATTTAAAGTTAACTGATTATCAAGCATTTAGAAAATGCTATTAACATTACTATAATTTAACAATTAAATTACATTTGAAATAATTTTTTATAATAATTTTTATGGATACTATTTTTTTAAAATTTAGTCCGTTTATATTGTGATAGTTAGTTTTTTAATTCAATATTAATATAAATCAGTAATTGTTTCCCTAAATTTGCAACACAAAATTCAATCCAATTATTATGAAAATATCCATTGGGAACGACCACGCAGGACCAGAGTATAAAAATGCAATTGTAGCCATGTTAATTTCGAAAGGCTACGAAATAAAAAACTACGGAACAGATAATTTTGAAAGTGTTGATTATCCTGATTTTGGTCACGCTGTTGCAAAAGATGTTGCAGAAGGAAACTCTGATTTCGGAATCATTATTTGTGGTTCAGGAAACGGAATTGCCATGGTGGCAAATAAACATCAAAATGTTCGTGCAGCCTTATGTTGGATGAAAGAAATTGCTGCATTAGCTCGCCAGCACAACGATGCGAATATAATAAGTATTCCGGCACGTTACACTTCAATTCAACAAGCTGTAGAAATGGTGGAAACTTTCTTAAAGACAGATTTCGAAGGAGGAAGACATCAAACCAGAGTGAATAAAATTAGTTGTTAAAACATTTTGGGACACAATCATCATCATCACGAAGTACAAGGCAAAAACCTTTTATTTTCTATCGTATTAAATCTTGTAATAACGGCTGCACAAGTCATTGGCGGACTTATATCAGGAAGTTTAGCTTTACTTTCTGACGCTTTGCATAATTTTTCCGATGTACTTTCTTTGGTTTTTAGTTTTGTAGCACATAAATTGTCAAAACGAAAAGCTTCTGTAAATCATACTTTTGGTTATAAAAGAGCAGAACTTATTGCTGCTTTTGTAAACGCAATGACTCTAATAATTGTGGCTTTGTTCTTAATTTATGGCGCAACGGAGCGTTTTTTTAATCCATGCGAAATAGATTCAAGTTTAGTAATTTGGCTTTCCGTTTTAGGAATTGTTGTCAATGGTTTGTCGGCTATAATGTTAAAAAAAGATGCGGACAAAAATTTAAATATGAAATCGGCTTATTTGCATTTATTTACAGATATGTTGGCTTCAGTGGCGGTTTTAGTTGGCGGTTTATTAATGAAACTGTATCAATGGTTTTGGGTTGATAGTTTATTAACATTGATTATTGCTATTTATTTAATCGTTGTAGGTTTTGATTTACTCAAAAAATCCACTCAAATGTTAATGCTTTTTACTCCAGTTCATATCAACATTAATGAAATTGTTAGCGAAGTGCACAAAATTTCTGGAGGAGGAAAACTACATCATATTCATGTTTGGTATCTCAATGATGACGAATTACATCTCGAGGCTCATTTAGATTGTCAAGAAGATATAAAAATGTCTGAATTCAATGAAACATCAAATAAAATTGAACGTATTTTATTCGATAAATTCCAAATCAACCACATCAATATTCAACCCGAATATAAAAAAGAAGAAGACTCCAAAGATTTTATCGTGCAGGATTGATGTTATTGCGAGGAACAGATTATTTTTTTGTTTCACTAAACCTGCAAAGACAGTAACTTCAAATTAGAAAAATGACTAATATAGATTTTATTAAAAAATCCGTTGCCACCACAACTATAAACATTCAAAACACCGTTCAATTATTACAAGAAGATTGTACGATTCCGTTTATTTCCCGTTATCGAAAAGACAAAACAGGAAACCTGGACGAGGTTCAAATCGAACAAATCGCAAAACTTCAAAAAGAGTACGAAGTCATCGTAAAACGTAAAGAAGCCATTATAAAATCGATTGAAGAACAAAACGCACTAACTCCAGAATTGGATAAAAAAATACAACAAAGTTTCGATTTACAGGAATTAGAGGATTTATATTTACCATTCAAAAAGAAGAAAAAAACCCGTGCCGATGTTGCTCGCGAAAACGGATTAGAACCCTTGGCTAAAATCATAATGGCACAAAACAACGACGATGTCGATTTTATTGCCACGAAATATTTGAACGATAATGTGATTAATGAAGACGCAGCTTTGCAAGGAGCACGTGACATTATCGCCGAATGGATTAACGAAAATATTTATGTCCGTAAACAATTGCGAAGACTTTTTCAACGAAAAGCAATCATCACAACCAAAGTGGTAAAAACCAAAAAAGACGAACAAGATGCCCAAAAATTCAACCAATATTTCGATTGGTCAGAGCCTTTGACCAAAGCACCTTCACATAGATTATTGGCGATGCTTCGTGCTGAAAATGAAGGTTTCATTAAGTTGAAAGTAGAAGTTGATATTGACGAAGCATACAATATTATTGACGAATTAGTTTTAAAAGGTCAAAGTCTGGCAACGCCACATATTCAACTAGCCATTGAAGATTCGTATAAAAGATTGCTAAATCCAGCTATTTCAAACGAAGCACTACAAGAAGCCAAAGCCAAGGCTGACGCCAATTCGATTCAGGTATTCGCAAACAATTTAAGTCAATTATTGCTCGCTCCGCCTTTGGGAGAAAAACGAATTTTGGCAATTGATCCTGGATTTCGTTCGGGTTGTAAAGTAGTTTGTCTGGACGAAAAAGGCGATTTGTTGTACAACGAAACTATTTACCCTCACGCTCCACAGAATGAAGAAGCGATGGCGATGAAAAAAATCCGTTCGATGGTGAATTCGTATAAAATCGATGCGATTTCCATCGGAAACGGAACCGCTTCACGCGAAACCGAATTCTTCATCAAGAAAATAGCGTTTGATACACCGGTGCAAGTTTTCATCGTTTCCGAAGCTGGTGCTTCGGTGTATTCTGCTTCGAAAATTGCGAGAGAAGAATTTCCAAATTATGACGTAACAGTTCGTGGTTCGGTTTCCATCGGAAGACGACTTTCTGATCCTTTGGCCGAATTGGTGAAAATTGACCCGAAAGCCATTGGCGTAGGCCAATACCAACACGATGTTGATCAAACCAAACTTAAGGAAGAATTGGATAATACGGTAATTCGTTGCGTGAATTCGGTTGGGATAAACATCAACACGGCGAGCAAGCATTTGTTGAGCTACGTGAGTGGAATAGGAGAGAAGTTGGCCGAAAATATTGTGCAATATCGCTCGGAAAATGGCCCATTTGAAGATAGAAAACAATTGAAAAAAGTGCCTCGACTAGGCGAGAAAGCGTATCAACAAGGTGTGGCTTTTATCCGAATTTCGAATGCTAAAAACCCATTGGATAATTCAGCTGTTCATCCCGAAGCTTATGCTATTGTGGAAAAAATGGCGAAAGATTTAAAACTTTCGGTAAATGATTTGATTGCCAATAAAGAAAAGACGGCCTTGATTAAAGCCGAAAATTATGTTACTCCCGAAATAGGAATATTGGGTTTAAAAGACATTATCAAAGAGCTTGAAAAACCAGGATTGGATCCAAGAAAATCGGCTAAAGTTTTCGAATTTGATCCCAATGTAAAAACCATTAAAGACCTTCGAACCGGGATGATTTTACCCGGAATTGTCAATAACATTACCAATTTTGGTTGCTTTGTTGATATTGGATTAAAAGAAAGTGGCTTGGTTCACATTTCGCAACTCAAAGCAGGTTTTGTGAGTGATGTAAACGAAGTGGTAAAATTACACCAACACGTTCAGGTAAAAGTTGTTGCCGTTGACGAAAATCGTAAAAGAATTCAGTTGACGATGGTGTTGTAAAAATCACTTATATTTGTAGTATGAACCAAGAAATAACCATAAACGACTTTTCAAAACATCTTTTTTGGGATGTGGATTTGAATGAATTTGAATTAAATAAATACCAATCCTTTTTTATACAAAGAGTTTTGGAATATGGTAATATGAAAGATTGGCAGTTGATTAAAAAACTATATGGAATGGAAGCCATCAAGAACGCCGCTTTAAATGCTAGATCATTAGACGCTGTTACACTTTCATTTGTTTCAACACTATTTAAAATTGATAAAACCCAGTTTGGATGCTACAAACACAGACAGTTGTTCCAGAACTTATGGAACTCTTGAGAAAACTAATGAAAGTTGAGGCTTTCTCAAATTTTTATCTAGTTGATAGCACTTCATTGTCGTTGCAAATGGGTCATCGAAATTCAATTGATATTGATTTGTTTGGAAAACAAGAAATCGACTCCGATTTATTCCTCAATTTATTGAATAATTTTGGAAAAATTGAAGTGAAAAAAACATCAAAAAATATTTTGATAACCGATGTTGCCGGAATTAAGGTAGCTTTTGTAAATTATCAATACCAACTTATTGAAAAACCGCTTGAAATTGACGGTATTCGAATGCTTTCCAAGCAAGATATTGCCGCAATGAAACTTAACGCTATTGCAGGTCGAGGAAGCAAAAAAGATTTTATTGATTTGTGCTTTTTATTGAATGAATTTTCCTTAAAAAAATATTGAATTTTTATCTCCAAAAATATTTTGATGGTTCAGAATTTATGGTCTTAAAAAGTTTATCCTATTTTGAAGGGGCCGATTCTCAACCACAACCCCAAATGTTCAAAGATTTCAACTGGGAAACCTGCAAACAAAAAATAATTACGGAAGTTTTGAAATTAGAATGTGATTTTTAAAAACAAAAATCCCAAACCCAAAAAGAAAATCGCTTGAGGTTTGGAATTTTAAAATTCGATCTTAAAAAAACTTATTCTTTAGTTTCTTCTTCTTTTTTATTAGCCGGTTGATCGTCTTTAGCAGCGTTTTTAAATTCTTTAATTCCGCTACCCAAACCTTTCATTAATTCCGGAATTTTTTTACCACCAAAAAGCAATAAAACAACCGCCAATATAACAAGGATTTCCGTGATGCCAAATTTTCCCATAATTAAATAAATTATTGCCGAAGCAAATTTGTAATAACTCTTACGACAAAGGTATATAGAATTCCTTAACCTGAAATCATTTTACAGCTATTATTTAAGTTTATCGGCAATAAAAAATTTATAAAACCTGTCTGCTGACAGGCAGGCAATGCGTTTATATCAAAATTTAAAGAAAAACAGACGATTGATTTCAAGACTTTAATTATTATATTTGTAAAATAAACGCAAAGCATGTCTGAAAATAGACAAAAAAGAAGAAAACTTCACAACAAATTATTTACAAAAAACCGATTGGTTATTTTGAACGAGGAAACTTTTGAAGAACTTTTCTCCTTCAGATTAAACCTGATGAATGTTTTTATTTCGGGTACTATTGGGGCTATTTTATTGATTTCCTTCACAACTTACCTCATTGCTTTCACGCCTTTACGAGAGTTTATTCCGGGTTATTCTTCTTCCAAATTAAAAAGAGATGCGACAGAATTAGCTTTAAAATCAGATTCATTGACTTTGGCTTTGAAGAAAAATGAAGCCTATATTAAATCAATCCAAAAAGTGTTGACCGGCGAATTAGAATATGCAAAATTCAATAAAGATTCTATTCTCACTACAGTTGAAGAGGATCAATCTCAAGTCGATTTATCTGCTTCAAAAGAAGAATTGAAATTAAGAGAAGCTGTCGCCACAGATGAAAAAAAATCCCAATCCAACGCATCTAAAGCGAAAAAAAAATAAAACTCTTATAATGTCTTTAAAACCTTTTTTCGCTAAACTTTTTGCCAAAAAAATCTATCGAAAAACCCAACTTTGGGCAACTAATCCAATAGAAACCCAACGCAAAGTATTCGAGGATTTGATTCATCAGGCAAAAAACACAAATTTTGGGATTGACCATCATTTCAATCAAATAAAAACAGCAGAAGATTTTGCCAAAAATGTTCCAATTCGAGATTACGAAGCCTTAAAACCTTATATCGAAAAAGTGGTAAAAGGCGAGGAAAATATACTCTGGAAAGGAAAACCGCTTTATTTTGCCAAAACTTCGGGAACCACTTCTGGAGCTAAATACATTCCGCTTACTAAGGAATCAATGCCTTTTCACATTGAAGCTGCTCGAAATGCAATTTTGCATTATATTCACGAAACGGGAAATGCCGATTTTGTAGAAGGAAAAATGATTTTTCTCCAAGGAAGTCCAATTCTCGAAGAAAAAAACGGAATTCAATTTGGGCGATTATCAGGAATCGTGGCGCATTTTGTTCCAAAATATCTTCAAAAAAACCGATTGCCTTCTTGGGAAACCAATTGTATCGAAGACTGGGAAACCAAGGTAAACGCCATTGTCGAAGAGACTTTTGACCAGAATATGACCGTCATTTCCGGAATTCCGTCTTGGGTGCAAATGTATTTTGAGAAATTGCATCGAAAAGAGGGAAAGTCTGTAGGCGAAATTTTCAAAAACTTCAATTTGTTCATTTACGGCGGAGTCAATTATGAACCGTATCGCGCTAAATTCGAAAATCTTATCGGACGAAAAGTAGATAGCATCGAATTATTTCCAGCTTCCGAAGGGTTTTTTGCTTATCAGGATTCTCAAAAAGAAAAAGGAATGTTGCTGTTGTTGAACGCCGGAATTTTTTATGAATTTATAAAAAGTGACGAATTTTACACCGAAAACCCAAGACGATATACAATTGGCGAAGTCGAATTAGATGTAAATTATGTTTTGATTATTTCTACCAATGCCGGACTTTGGGGCTACAATATTGGCGACACAGTACAATTCACGAGCTTGAAACCGTATCGTATAATCGTCTCAGGAAGAATCAAACATTATATTTCTGCTTTTGGCGAACACGTTATTGGTAAAGAAGTAGAAAGTGCTTTGCAGGAAGCCTTAATTGGAACAAACATTCGCATCAACGAATTTACGGTTGCTCCACAAATCACGACAAACGAAGGACTTCCTTATCACGAATGGTTTATCGAATTTGAAAATGAACCTGAAAATTTAGATTTCTTTGCCAAAGTTTTAGACAACGCAATGCGCAAACAAAATATATATTACGACGACTTGATTGTTGGCAAAGTGTTGCAGACTTTAGTAATTTCGAAAGTTTCAAAAAACGGTTTTCAGGATTATATGAAATCCATTGGAAAACTAGGCGGTCAAAACAAAATACCGAGATTGAGCAACGATAGAAAAATAGTGAATTTGTTGAATAAGAAATAAAAACCATACATTTGCAGGTTACAAAAAAGACATTTATGAAAGAAATAAAAAACATATCAAGATCAAGAGCACAAGAATCTTCGGCAGCAATCGAAAAAATGTACATCACAATGCGCCATTTGTTTAACCGTGGTTTTTATAAACCAATGGGTGTTTCGGGCGAAACATTGCGAGAAGCGTTACTTTTATTACGACCAGAAATTTATGGGAATATTGCCGAAGAAAAGGTAGAACTCAACGGACTTTTGTATGTTATTGAACGCCTTCCAATAGGAATTGAAGAATGTCGTTTTATCAATTTAACATCTGACGAAGGCTATTCAAAATCACATTTTCAGGCCATTGTTCCTCCAAAAAGGCGTCGAAATTGTTATCGCATTGACGAAGAGCAAATGAATGTCGAAATCACCCGTGGACGTTCGGATATTTATGATATTTTAACGCATTTGACATTCATTTTTATAGAATCACACAAGATAAGAAACAGAGTTTTACTCGATGATGCAGGCGAAGTTTCCAGAGATTGGCAAAAACTAGAATTAGCAGTTTCGCAAAAGAAAAAACTCAATCAAGTTGAGAAAGAAAAAGCAGTTTCGCACGCAGCAAATATTTTGGGAAGAACATTCATAGAAGTTTTAGACATTTATGATGCTTTTGGTTCAGAAGTTTCGCCAGATCGTTTTCTGCACGTTATTTATTGGTTAGGAAAATTAGCGATAGAAGAAGTTGTTGATGACAACAAAAGGACCATAACTTTTAGTCCCATTTTAAGAGAAAGATTAGGACATCATATTCACGGCGAAATCTGGGCAACAAACATCAAAGAAGTCCTAAAAAAGAACAAACTTTTAGATAGGCCAATTCATATTATCAGCGCCAACATGCACAGCGTGATGAATTCTATTTTTGCCGACACGGTTTTAAAAAACAAATTTAAAAACAAATCAGACTTGTTTATTTATGAGGAATTAAGTAAATCTGGCGCAAATGAACATAGAAAGCAAGTAGAGGATTTTGCAAAATTACACGGAATGATTTTTATTCCGGACAATTCAGGAACCAATATAGATGTACAAATATTTGACACGGCCAAAATTGACTGGGCTAAATCATCTTTTCCAAAGGTAAATTTTGATGACCAAAAACCTGTAATTATTGTGATGGATTATGCTTTTGGCGAACAAGCTTATGAAACCATTGACGAATTATTGAAACCCTATAAAAAAGAAAATGCTTTTTTAAACGTGGAGTCAGTGTCTATAATGGGAAAAGCAGGAATTTTAGAAGGTGACAAGGGCGACATTATGATTCCAACAGCCCATATAAATGAAGGAACGGCCGACAATTATTTTTTCAAAAATGAATTAACCTCCAAAATGTTTGAAGGAAATGACCTTTCTGTTTTTGAAGGATCAATGGTTACCGTTTTAGGAACTTCGTTGCAAAATAAAGATTTATTAAAGTTTTTTCACGAATCGACTTGGGGAGTTATCGGACTTGAAATGGAAGGTTCTTATTATCAAAAAGCCATTCAATCCGCCTCAAAAATCAGAAAAAGTATTCCCCAAGACGTGAAAGTACGATATGCTTATTATGCTTCGGATAATCCATTAGAAACTGGAAGCACGCTGGCTTCGGGAGGTTTGGGAACAACAGGTGTAAAACCTACTTATTTGATTACAATCAAGATTTTGGAACAAATTTTTAATGTGAAATAAAAGAAAGGAACAGGCGGCTTTTACCTCGGCGGGTAGGTCGTTCCTCTCAATGACAGAAATATGAAAAGAATATTAATTACCGGAGCAGCAGGATTTTTAGGGTCACATCTTTGTGACCGTTTTATTAAGGAAGGATATTTTGTTATTGGAATGGACAATCTCATCACGGGAGATTTAAAAAACATTGAGCATTTATTCAAATTGGAAAACTTCGAATTTTATCATCATGATATTACCAAATTTGTTCACGTTCCAGGAAAAATAGATTATATACTTCATTTTGCTTCGCCGGCAAGCCCGATAGATTACTTGAAAATTCCAATTCAGACATTGAAAGTAGGTTCTTTAGGAACGCACAATCTTCTAGGATTGGCAAGAGTCAAAAAAGCTAGAATTCTTATTGCATCAACATCAGAAGTTTATGGAGATCCATTGGTTCATCCTCAAACCGAAGAATATTATGGCAATGTAAACACCATTGGACCAAGAGGAGTTTATGATGAGGCCAAACGATTTCAGGAATCCATCACGATGGCTTACCATACTTTTCACGGTGTAGAAACAAGAATCGTTAGGATTTTTAATACTTATGGTCCAAGAATGCGCCTCAACGACGGTCGAGTTATTCCTGCGTTTATTGGGCAAGCGTTGCGTGGCGAAGATTTGACTATTTTTGGTAACGGAATGCAAACCCGTTCATTTTGTTATGTAGATGATCAAGTAGAAGGTATTTTTAGATTACTGCATTCGGATTATGTGCTTCCGGTAAACATTGGGAATCCAGACGAAATTACCATCAAAGATTTTGCAGATGAAATCATTAAACTCACGGCTACAAAACAGAAAGTGGTGTATCATCCGTTACCAATAAATGACCCTTTACAACGCCAGCCAGATATTACAAAAGCCAAAGAATTATTGGGTTGGGAACCAAAAGTTTCCAGAGAAGAAGGAATGAAAATAACGTATGATTATTTCAAATCATTATCAACCGAAGAATTACTAAAAGAAGAACACAAAGACTTTTCTAAGTACATCATTTAATGAAGACAAAAACCGGAAGATATTCAGGCTATATTCGACCTTTCTCCTATTTAATTGATTTAATCATCGTCAATGTTTTGGCTATTTACATAATGCCATTTCATTCTAATCCTATTTATTATTCCTTTTTTATAAGTTTTGCTTGGATTGTGATTGGATTTTATTTGGGTTTTTATGAAGTCTATCGTTATACAAAGGTAATTGCAATTCTAAATAGCGCTATAAAGCAGTTTGTTTTATTTACTTTGTTTTGTTTAGCTCTGGAGTTAAATTATTCTGAATTAGCAAATCAAAAAAAGGTTGTTTTATTTGTATTTATTTCGCTGGTTTTAATTGTTGCGGCAAAACTTTTTATCTATTATTTTCTAAGAAGATATAGGGTTTTGTTTGGAGCTAATTATAGAACGGTTGTATTATTAGGGAATACTAAAAATATCAATCCTTTAAAAGCATTTTTTACAGAGAATCCAGATTATGGTTATAAATTAGTAAAAGTATTTACGTTATCAGACCATAAAAGAGAAAAAATAGAGAGTTGCCTTTCGTATGTATTTGAGAATAAAACCAATGAAATATATTGTGCTACGGCTGATTTATCTGAAAAGCAAATTCGAGAGATTATAAATTTTTCTGATAATAATTTAATAACCTTGAAGTTTATTCCTGACGAAAAGCAAATTTTGTCTCATACCGTAAAGTTCGAATATTACGATTATATCCCTGTCATTCCCTCACGAAATATTTTACAAGACGAAACCATAAACAAAATCATAAAACGTGTTTTTGACATTCTTTTTTCAACACTAATCATCATTGGAATTTTATCATGGCTTGTGCCAATTATGGCTATAATTATAAAAATAGATTCAAAAGGACAGGTGTTTTTTATCCAAAAAAGAAACGGATTGAATTATACGGTATTCAATTGCTATAAATTCCGTTCGATGGCATTAAATTCTCAGGAGGATATAGATTTGGCTTTAATAAATGATTTAAAAATAACCAAAATAGGGCGATTTATTCGTAAAACGAGCATTGACGAATTACCACAATTTTTCAATGTTTTAAAAGGAGATATGTCAGTTGTTGGGCCCAGACCACACCCGGTAAGTCATAATGATAAATATGCTTTGATGACGGATAAATTTATGGTGCGTCATTTTGTAAAACCAGGAATCACTGGACTTGCCCAAACCAAAGGTTTTCGAGGCGAAGTAGAAACCGATGAAGACATTATAAACAGAGTGAAATATGATATTTTTTATATGGAAAATTGGTCTATTTTATTAGATGTTAAAATCATCTTCAACACCGTCTTCAATACTTTGAAAGGAGACGAAAAAGCATATTAAAACACTTCTTTTTCTATTAATTCCTGTATTTGAATATCAAGATTGAAATTATTTTCAGCATAATCAAAAACCTGTTTTTTCATGGTTTGAACTCTTTCTTTTCCTTCTTTTGAAATTTTGTTTAAGGCAGAATTTAAACTATTGAAATCTCCAACTTCGGCAACCCAACCTAAATCATTTTCTTCCACAATTTTTTCGCCTTCACCACCACCAAAATATAGAATAGGGAATCCCAATGCTCCATATTCGAATATTTTTGAAGGAACAGATCCAAAAATCCTTGTTTTAAGAGGAACAATTGCAATGTCAAAATTTTTCAAGCTTTCGTGCAAAGCTTTTCGTTCCAACATTCCGTGAAAAAATATTTTTTTTTGAGGATTTTGATTGATTAAATTTTCAAGCTGTTTTTTTTCGGCACCATCGCCAAAAAGATGTAATTCAATATTCAAATTCCGTAGATCAATTTTTTGGCACAAATCAAAAACCCCTTGCGCAACTCCCAATAATCCGGCATAAAATAGTTTTATAGGATCATTTATTTTGGTTTCAAAACTCATTTCTGCCACTTGATGATTTGGAAAATTGCGGTACAAAAAGCATTTTTTTTCAGGGAAAAAAGAATGAATGTGTGTTATAATTTCGTTGGATTGCCCTAAAATTATTGATGATTTCTTATAAATAAATCGTTCAAAAAACAAGGAAACTTTATGAGAAAAACTATTTTTTTTCAGCACTTTTAATTCAATAGCGGCCAATGGCCACAGATCAGAAACGTTCAAAATTATTTTCTTTTTCTTTAGAGAAAGCACAAAAACAGAGATAAATGACAATAATAATGGAGGCGATTGAACCACCACTTTATGAGGTGTTTTTTTGAACAATAAATAGAAAAAAAGCATTGTAGAAAAGGACAAAACCGAAACAATTCTTACCAATAAATTTTTGCTGACACTCGGGTAAATCCAAAGACGCTTTACTATAATATGCTGAAGATTTTCGACCACAGAAAATTTGCCTTTGTATTCCGGGAATAATTCGCCTTTTGGATAATTTCCCAGCGGACAAAGCACGTAAACTTTGTAATTATTTTGATGTAATTTTAATGCTAATTGCTCAATTCTATTGGCAGCAGCTCCCTTTTCAGGTGGATAATAATTCGATATGATGAGGATTTCTTGCATTTTTTTCACTCTTTTTTTCATTGCGTAGGAATCTAAAATTACGTATTTAATGTTTGTTGAGATTCCTACGGAATGACAAATCTGCGGTTAATTTTTTGTTAGTAAAACTTCAACAATTCGTTCCGAAGCTTTTCCATCCCAAAGCTCAGGAATTCTGGCTTTTTTCAATCCGTTTTTCAAAAATCCAAAAAATTCTTTTTCTAAATTTCCAATGGAAGTTCCTACCAAAGTATTAGTTCCAATGCTTTCTGTTTCCGGTCTTTCGGTGTTATTTCGCATCGTAAAACACGGAATTCCCATAACGGTAGTTTCCTCCGAAATTCCACCAGAATCTGTAATAACGGCAAAACTATTTTTTATTAGAAACATAAAATTCAAATAGCCTTGTGGTTCCACTAAAACAATGTTTTTTAATTCTAATTTAGTTTCGCCAAGAATAGTTTTGGTTCTTGGATGAATGGGAAAAACCACTTTTTTGTCGCCTGCAAGTTTATCAATGCCTTCGAGTAACCGAATCAACGATTGTTCTTCATCTACATTTGACGGACGATGTAAAGTTAAAACGATATAATTTTTAGTTTCTAATCCAAATGCTGCCCAAAAAACGGGAGCAAAAATTCTGTCTAAATTTTGATATAAAGTATCAATCATCACGTTGCCCACAAAATGAATGTTGGTTTCATCAACGCCATTTTTTATTAAATTTTCCGATGCTGTTTCTGATGTGGTAAAGAAATAATCCGTAATACTATCAGTCACCATTCGGTTGATTTCTTCAGGCATTGACCTATCACCAGATCGAATTCCAGCTTCAACGTGAGCGACTTTTATGTTTTGTTTTTTGGCCACAATCGCACAAGCCATCGTAGAATTGACATCGCCAACCACCAGAACTAAATCGCACGGATTTTGCTGTAATTCTTTTTCAAAAGCAATCATAATTGCAGCGGTTTGTTCCGCCTGTGAACCGCTTTTCACTTCCAAATTTACATTTGGATGCGGAATACTCAATTCTTCAAAAAAAGTATCGCTGAGGTTTTTGTCATAATGCTGACCAGTATGGACTAAACGATAGGAGATATTCACTCCTTCGTTTTGCTTTTTTTCAATCGCTTTGATAATGGGTGCGATTTTGATGAAATTAGGTCTTGCACCTGCGACAATTGTTATTTTCATTTGTTTGTCATTGCGAGGAACGAAGCAATCTTCTTCCTTTTGTTAATTTACTTTTTATAACCAATTTTTGTTCTTGGTTGCTCATTTTCTTTTTTCTCGGACAATTCATCTAAATAAGAGAAAACCAACTCGATATTCTTGTCGTGATTTTCTAATTTTTTCTGAATCTGTAGAATATCTATTTTCAAATCGGTGGTGTCCAAAAGCATTTGTCGCACTTTTGAAAATATCCTCATAATTTGAATATTGGTTTGAATTGCTTTGTCGCTATTAAGAACACTTGATAACATAAGTACGCCGTGTTAGGTGAACGCATAAGGTAATTTTCTAGTTCCACCCCAACTTGATGTCGCAAATTGCGACTTCAAGTTTTGAAATTCATTTTCGGTTAATTGAAACATAAAATCATCAGGAAATCGAGACAAGTTCCTTTTTACCTGTTCGTTTAATCTTTTAGTTTCAATGTTATAAAGTTCAGATAAGTCAACATCTATCATCACTTTTTGGTTTCTGATAAAGTAAATTTTATTAGAAATTAATTCTTCAGAAAGTAGTATTTCGTTTTCCATAAAGTATTCTTTTAATTTTTTTAAGGTCACAATTTGTGACCTTAAACGTCTTGATGTCACAAATTGTGACTTCAAGAGTTACATTTGGAGACCGCAATTTGCGACCTCCAATTATTTTAGTAACGAAACAAACTGTTTCAATTTTCCGCTTTTGCTTCGTTCCAGTTTTTCTTTT
>DZAU01000004.1:0-11011 GCA_022729635.1 Flavobacterium psychrophilum | reverse complement strand
TAACGAAACAAACTGTTTCAATTTTCCGCTTTTGCTTCGTTCCAGTTTTTCTTTTCTGACGAATGTAAAAAACAATCCTTTTTCCAAATATAAGGTAATCGCGGCTTCAATTTTTTGGATTTGTTCCAAATTTAACTCGGATTGGCTCACATATTCAATGTCAAAAGTATCGATTTTAGTTTGTTTGACGACAAATTCTTTTACGTTGCCATCGTCTTCGATGATACTTTTGGTCACGTAGTAAAAAGTCAATCCTGGCGATTTTTTTCCGCTTGGTAAAACAGCAACATCATTGGTTCGACCTATTAATTGTTGCAGAATTGGTTTTTTTGCGGTGCTTTTCGTGTCCAAAATTCCAATGTCGCCAATATCATATCTAATAAATGGATGTGCTTTGTTGAACAAGGAAGTGATTACGACACGACCTTCCTTTCCATAAGGCAAAACGGTATTGTTCTCGTCCAAAATCTCTACAAAAAGAGTTTCAGAGTTTACTTGCCATTCGCTATCAGGATTTTGAAAAGCAATCAAATCTAGTTCCGAAGCACCGTATTCATTGACAATATCGACTCCAAATTGTTTTTCTAACAGGATTTTGTCTTCTTCAAAAAGCATTTCTGAAGTGACGACGCAGACTTTCAAAGTTGGACAAATTGTTTTAAGAACAATATTTTTCTGGTGTAAAAATTTGGCAAACAAAATGATTGAACTTGTGTAACCGTTGATATAATCGAACTTTCGAGTTTTGAATTCATTTAAAAAACCTTCTAAAACTTCATCAGATAAATCGAAGACCGAAAACCGAAAACGATTGCCCATAAAATCTTTAAATTTTTCTTTCAAATTGCCTATAAAATCCAATGGAATTCCATAAAAACGAGCTTGATAGGATGTATTAAAATCAATTCCGTACCAACCAAAACGATATATATTTGAAGCCCAAGTTAGCGCATGACAATATTTATCTTTGGCAAAAATAAACGGATCGCCACTCGAACCCGATGTTTTGTTAACGTAAACGTTTTTCGTGGAAAACCCAATTGAAAGTCTTTTGATTAAAGGTTTTTGAAAGTCTTTCTTGGTCATTATGGGAAGATTATCCCAATTTTTAAAATCAGTTTTACCAACAAATTTTTGGTAAGAAGGATTGTTTTTTAAATGATATTCGACAATTTCACGTTTCTTGTTTTCAAGGAAATTTTCAAATTTTTCTTCAGGAAGCGTAACAATTTTTCGTAATTCGGCTTTGGCTTTCTTGATAGGAAAACCGTTTAATTGAAGCGATAAATCGAACAGTCGAAACATTTAGGCTACTTTTTGAATATCGAATCGTTTGATGGATTCTAATTCTTGTTTTTTATTTTCGGTTTCTTCTTCTATGTCAAAATCATCTTGAAGTCCCAGCCAAAATTTGGCAGAATTTCCAAAATATTGACTTAGTCGCAAGGCAGTATCAGCTGTTATTCTTCGATTTCCTTTGATGATTTCGGAAATTCTAGTTTGAGGAATTTTCAAATCTTTACACAAACGATAAGAAGTTATTTCCAAAGGAACGAGAAATTCTTCTAATAAAATTTCACCTGGATGTATGTTTTTTAGCTTTTCCATAATTTTTTAGTTTCAACAGAGACCTAACAGGTTTTTAAAACCCGTTAGGTCTAATCCAATCGAACAGTGGAAACATTTTGCAAATATATTTTACCAAAAATAATATTTACCAACAACTAATGACCAACAACCAACAACTTTTTAAAAATTAATTATTTTTTAAGTCTAAAAACAAGCTATTTTTGCCAAACTTAACAACAACACAATGATAATTTTACTTTTAGGTTCAGGAGGAAGAGAACACGCTTTTGCTTGGAAAATGATTCAAAGTCCGCTTTGTGACAGGCTTTTTGTAGCTCCGGGAAACGCTGGAACAGCAGCAATTGCCACGAATATTGACATCAATCCGTTAGATTTTGATGCCATAAAAACTTTCGTGATTCAGGAAAAAGTAGAAATGGTTGTGGTTGGTCCCGAAGATCCATTGGTAAAAGGAATTTTCGACTTTTTCAAAAATGACGAAAGTTTAAAACATATTCCAGTTATTGGACCATCAAAATTAGGTGCAACTCTTGAAGGAAGTAAAGAATTTGCCAAAGAATTTTTGATGAAACATAATATTCCAACAGCGGCTTACGATAGTTTCACTGCCGAAACGGTAGAAAAAGGATGTGATTTCCTGGAAACTTTGCAACCGCCTTATGTTTTGAAAGCCGATGGTTTAGCTGCAGGAAAAGGAGTTTTGATTATTCACGATTTGGCGGAAGCCAAGGAAGAATTAAGAAATATGTTGGTCAATCAAAAATTTGGTGCGGCCAGTTCAAAAGTGGTTATTGAAGAATTTTTGGACGGAATTGAATTGAGTTGCTTCGTTTTGACTGACGGGAAAAGTTATAAAATCTTGCCAACAGCAAAAGATTACAAACGCATTGGCGAAGGCGACACGGGTTTGAACACAGGTGGAATGGGAGCCATTTCTCCAGTTCCTTATGTTGACGCGACGTTGATAGAAAAAATCGAGACACGCATCGTAAAACCAACCATTGAAGGTTTCCAAAAAGATGAAATCGAATACAAAGGCTTTGTTTTTATTGGGTTAATCAACGTGAAAAACGAACCAATCGTAATCGAGTACAACGTGAGAATGGGCGATCCAGAAACCGAAGTGGTTGTTCCAAGAATGAAATCGGATTTGGTGGAATTGTTTTTGGCTGTAGCCAATGAAAAACTAAATGAATTTGAACTGGAAATTGACGAAAGAAGTGCTACAACTATTATGGTTGTTTCCGGCGGTTATCCTGAAGAGTTCGAAAAAGGAAAAGTGATTTCCGGTCTTTCAACCATTGAAGATTCGATTATTTTTCACGCAGGGACAAAACTCGATAACGGAAATGTAGTTACAAACGGAGGAAGAGTTTTGGCCGTGACCTCTTATGGGAATGATTTTCAAGAGGCTATAAAAAAATCTTACCAAAACATAGAAAAACTAAATTTTGATAAGATGTATTTTAGAAAAGATATTGGCTATGATCTATAATTTAAAATCCTCTTAATTCAGGGGGCTTTACTTTAAGAAAGAATGAGCGGTTGTGTCTTGATTTTCTTCGCCATTTTCTTTGTGCAATGCCAGTTGTTTACACCAATATACGATAGCAACAGCACAGATTATCATAAAAATCCAGTTGATTGTATTGGCTGCAGTCCAATTAACAAGTTCTAATTCTCTTAAAAAATCGTGTAGCGCAAAAAAAATGTTTTCAAATAACCATTGTATTCCTTCAAAAAATGCTTTCATCTCCTTAATTTTAATTGTTAATTGTATTTGATGTAACTTGCCTTTGTGTTTATTTTCGATGAAAAAATTTTACTTGGTACGTTTCATCTTTGTACAAGTATTATATTTACAGTCGCAAAAGTATAAAATATCCTTATGATAACAAGTGTTTTTAAAAAATCTACTCCAATAAATTTATTTCTGGTTGTAATTTTAATACTGGTTTTCTTTTTAGTTTATCAGTTTCAGGATTTGGCTTGGACGAGTTCTGCTTTTGAGATAGTTAAAAGCGCAATATTGTTTTTGGTTTTATTAGGCTCTATTTTTATTACAAATTTCATCACAAAGAAAAACGGATTGAGTAAAGACAGTAGCTACACGATTTTTTTCTATTTTTTATTGTTGCTTTTTTTTCCTTCGTTATGGAATAATTTTAATTTAATTCTATCAAATTTCTTTGTTTTATTGGCACTTCGAAGATTAATTTCGTTGCAATCATTAAAATCTTCGAAAGAAAAAATATTTGATGCCTCGTTATGGATTTTTGTGGCTGCCTTATTTCACTTTTGGAGTATTCTTTATATTGTATTAGTGTTTATCTCCATAATATTTCACGTTGCCAGAGATTACAGAAACTGGATTTTGCCTTTTATTGCTTTTTTTGCGGTGGGAATTATTTCAATCCTATTTTCGATGCTTTTCTATAAAGACGTTTTGGGATATATCAGTACAAATGCAACAACAAATTTTAACATTGACTATTTTACCAATAATTATCAAAACGCAGCTTTTTCAATCTACCTGACGATTGCTTTGTTTTTTGTGACTTCAATGTTACTATCATTGGCAAACAGACCGTTGGTGTTGCAAACTTCATACAAAAAAATCATCGGTTCATTTTTTATTGGAATTGTAATTTTCGCAATTTCTTCGAACAAGAGTAATGATTTGTTGGTTTACACCATTGCACCTTTGGCAATTATGGCAACAAGCCACATCGAAGTCAAGCAACTACAATTGAAGCAGGAAATGGTTTTGTTTGTGTTTATTGCCTGTGGTTTATTTGCGTTTTTCTCACAATTATAATTTGTTTCCGTAGGCTAAATCGCCTGCATCGCCAAGTCCTGGAACGATATATTTCTTATCGTTTAGTTTTTCGTCTAAAGTAGCAACCCAAAGATGACAGGAATCCGGCAAATGATCTTCAAGATAGGCAATTCCTTCTGGAGCAGCGATAATTACGGCAATATGAATTTCTTTTGGCAGCCCTTTTTCCATCAATTTATTAAAAACGGCTACCATTGATAGTCCTGTGGCAAGCATTGGGTCGATCAAAAGCAATGTTTTGTTTTCGATATTTGGAACAGCCTGATATTCGACCAAAATATCAAAAAAATCGTCATTGTAAGGATGATGTCTGTAAGCAGAAACGAAACCATTTTCGGCACTGTCAAAATAATTCAAAAAACCCAAATGCAGCGGTAATCCTGCTCGAAGTATGGAACACAAAACTAATTTATCTTCGATTTCTGTGGTTTTCTTGATGCCAAGAGGAGTTTGAATTTCGATGTTTTTATAATGCAAATCCTTGCTCAATTCATAAGCCATCACTTCGCCAATGCGTTCAATATTTCTACGAAAACGCATACTGTCGTTTTGCACGTTTATGTTTCTGATTTGACCAAGAAAATGATTAAGAATACTATTGTCTTCTGATAAATAATGTGTTTGCATCGTTTTAAATTTGGAATGAAACTTCTCGAGTTTTTTATAGACTATAAAAGTATAAAAAGTATCTTTGTAATTATAAAATATGAAAGATATGTTTTCAAAATTAGCTTATTCCGTTTTCGAACAAAGTATTCGTGATTATCATCAGTTTGATAATGTGGATCAACCCATTAATAATCCTTTTCCAAAGGAAAAATTCGAGCATTTATTATATCTGAAAAACTGGATTGACACCGTTCAATGGCATTTCGAAGATATCATCCGTGATCCTAATATCGATCCTGTTGCAGCCTTGAAATTGAAAAGAAGAATTGACGTTTCTAATCAAGAACGCACTGATATGGTGGAATATATTGATAGTTATTTTCTTCAAAAAAATGCTCACGTAGTAGTGAAAGACAATGCAAAAATCAATTCCGAAAGTCCGGCTTGGGCATTCGACAGATTGTCGATTTTGGCTCTAAAAATTTATCACATGAACGAAGAGGCCACTCGTGCCGAAGCTTCGCAAGATCATAGAGACAAATGTCAGGCAAAATTAAATGTGTTGCTAGAACAAAGAACCGATTTATCGACTGCAATCGATGATTTGTTGACCGACATCGAAAGCGGTGATAAATTTATGAAAGTCTATAAACAAATGAAGATGTACAACGACGATGATTTGAATCCGGTTTTGTATCAGAATAAAAAATAAATATCATTTTTTAAAAAACAAATTTGTCTATGATAACTATTGATAAACTTAAAAATCTTAAAGAATCAGAAGACAAAGTTGAATTTAAAAAAGGGGAAGGCGGGAACGTTTCCTATAATGGAGGAAATAAAACAAATCCTAGTGATAGAAGGCGTTGTATTTTAGGTTATGTTACTGCATTGTGTAATGAAGAAGGTGGATGTTTGATAATTGGAATGACAGATAATTATCCACATGAAGTTGTTGGAACTAATCAAAATTTAGGAACAATAGGAGAATTAGAATCAAATATTTATAGAGATACCGAGATTAGACCTGCTATTTATGAATTGTATGAAAACGAGAAAAGAATTTTAGTAATTGAAGTTCCTTCTCGTCCAGCTGGAAAGGTTTTTAAATTTGAAGATGTGGCTTTAATGCGAGTTGGAGAAGAATTAAAACCAATGTCTGATGAAGTTTATTTAAAAATAATTAACGAACAAGAGCCTGATTTTTCTCAACAATTTTGTGAGGGTTTAAGAGTTATTGATTTGGATGAAAAAGCGATTTCTATTTTAAAAGAAAAATATGCTTTAAAACAAAACAACCTCATTTTTAAGACCCTTTCTAATGAGCAATTGTTGTCTGATTTAGAACTTTTTAAAAATGGTAAACTTACTAATGCAGCATTAATTCTTCTTGCAAAAAAAGAAGTCTTAAACGAAAAACTCCCTCAAGCTGCCGTGATGTTGGAATATCGAAATGCTGAAAATCAAATACCTTTTGATAATAGAATTGTTTTTTCAGAACCTTTTTTCATATTAATTGAGGAACTTTGGAACACCATTAATTTAAGAAATGGTAGTTTTCCAATTCAAGATGGCGCTTATATTTTTAATATTCCTTTTTTTAATGAAGAAGTTATTAGAGAGTCTATTAACAATGCAATTACACATAGAGACTACAGAAGAACATCTGAAATCGTTGTGAAACAATTCCCTCAAAGATTAGACATAATTAATGCAGGAGGATTTCCAATAGGCATTAATTTGGAAAACCTTTTAAAAACACCTAGCACTCCAAGAAACAGACTTTTAGCTGATGTTTTGCAAAAGACAGGAATTGTAGAACGTTCAGGACAAGGAGTTGATAAGATTTTTTACAATACGCTTATAGAAGGAAAAGCAGATCCAGACTATTCAAAATCTGATTATTTTCAAGTAAATTTAAAATTATCAGCAGTAATAGAAGATAGGGCATTTGCCTTATTTATAGTTGCAGTTCAAGAAGAATTACCAGAATCAGAAAAACTATCCGTTTTAGAAGTTATTACTTTAAATATGATAAAAAAGAGTGTAACTAAAAATGATTTAGATACAGAAATAGTTTCTAAACTTTTGGATAAAAAGCTAATAGAAAAAAGAGGCAAGACAAATGCTATCTATTACATTCTTTCAAAGGATTACTACGAGTTTACAAATGAAAAAGCAAAATATTACAATCTTCAAGAATTAGATGTTAATCAAGTTTTAATAATAGTTTTACAATATCTATCTAGGGAAAAAAAGGCTAAGATGAAGGATTTCATAGTCCTCTTTGAAGGTAAATTATCTCAAAAACAAGTGAGAATTAGAATCGAAAAACTGGTTCACAACGAAACTATTGAACAACAAGGTACTTCTTATAAAATTAATGATGCCTATTTAAAAAAGATGGAACTGTATTCAGAAGCAATTTCTAAAACAATTTCAGATTTGGAAAGCAAAAATGAAAGGGCAAAAAAAGGGCAAAAAAAAGACCAATAAATCGTTAAAAAAGATGATTTTTCACTAATAATTTTTTGTTATGCATTGACTTTAAAGAGATTGTCATAAAAACGAAAGGGCCTAAAAATGGCCAAAAAACCACCACATTTTACAACATTTATCTAAAATATTCAAATCAAAATTATCCAAATATTGTCAAAAAAAATCAAACATATAGCCGTCATGAGACTTTCCGCAATGGGAGATGTCGCTATGACGGTTCCTGTTTTAAGGGCTTTTGCCTCACAAAATCCCGAAGTAAAAATCACAGTCATTTCCCGTCCTTTTTTTAAACCACTTTTCGAGACGATTTCTAATGTTTCTTTCTTTGCTTTCGACGAGAAGAATCGTCACAAAGGATTTTTTGGATTATTGCGACTGTTTCAAGATTTGAAAGCGTTACAAATTGATGCTTTCGCCGATTTGCATAATGTTTTGCGCTCCAAAATAATCCGGACACTTTTTGCCTTGAACGGAAAAAAAACAGCCTTTGTTGATAAAGGCAGAGCCGAAAAAGCAGCATTGACACGTTCAGAAAACAAAATATTCAAACCCTTAACCACAATGTTCGAAAGACATGTGAAAGTGTTTGAAGAACTCGGTTTTACAGTAGATTTATCGAATCCTGTATTTCCTGAAAAGGCAGTTTTATCGAATGATATTTTGAAAATATTAGTTGAGAATGAAAAGATTCCCGATTTCTCTGGAATTAGAATTGGAATCGCACCTTTTGCCCAATACGATTCGAAAGTATATCCGCTGGATTTAATGCAGCAACTCATCGATAAATTAGCAGAAAATGCAAATTATAAAATCCTGCTTTTTGGTGGTGGAAAAAAGGAAATTGAACTCCTCGATTCGCTTTTAAAAAAGAAAGAAAATGTAATAAATATTGCAGGAAAAATTAAGTTTCCGCAAGAATTGCAACTCATCTCCAATCTTGATGTAATGCTTTCAATGGATTCCGGGAATGCTCATCTAGCTGCAATGTTGGGCGTAAAAGTCATCACACTTTGGGGTGCAACCCATCCTTTTTCAGGGTTTTCTCCTTTCAATCAACCAATAGAAAATGCTTTGACAGCAGATAGAAATTTGTTCCCGAAATTACCCACTTCGGTTTATGGGAATAAAAAAGTTGCAGGTTATGAAAATGCAATGCGAACAATTTCAGTTGAAAGTGTAATCGATAAAATCAATTCATCGTTACAAATTTAGTTGCGCTATTGGGGTTTATTTGTCATTTCGACGAAGGACCTGTCCGCCGTGGCGGAAGAAATCTCATAACAACAAATGAGATTGCTTCCGCCACGGCGGACAGGTCGTTCCCCGTAATGTTTTATAGCCAAATCTTTTCGTCCTGACAACGCTTCAAAATATAGCGTTGCAAGTTTGAAATTGTTTCTTGATAATGAGGTGCCTCAAAGCCAAAACGTTCGTGTTCCATTTGCTCTTTCTGGATGGCATTACAACCCTTGATGACTTCTTTGAGCATATCTAGCATCGCCAATTCTTTATTGTTTGTTTTCTGGAATTTGAATTCCACGATTTCATCCTGCAATTGCTCGCAATAAGCCAAAAGTTGTACAACTTCTGTTTTGTCCAGAAGGGAAGGGTTGGTTTTGAATATTTCTCGGGTGGATTTCATAATAAAAATAGTTTTCTGGCATAGTTGTTAGCCTAAAAACCATATCTTTTGGATCAGTTTTTATAAAATTATAGTCGATTTTTCGTAAAGTTCAGGCAAACAATTTTGTCTCATTCTAAACTTTGTCCCATGATTATGCCCGCTTCTTGCGTCAAAATCTACTAGAATATTTCCTTTTTCAATTTGATTTAAAAACCCATCAAAATTGAACTTTTGCAACATCATTATTTTGCTGTACTTGTAAAATTCTCTGTCCTTTTCTTTCTTAACTTCTGCTTGAACATAGAAACAGTTTAAAAGCTTCGTTCCTGCTTTATTTGAAAGGTCGTCAAATCCCCAATATGGTTGTGGGTCAAGTTGCCCTAAACCTATTTTTGTTTGAACCTGTTTTAACCATTCTAGGTGTTTTTCAGCAACCTTATTGCTGTCAAATGAAATTAAAACCTTGCTGTTTTTCCTATCAATAATTACTTGAAATCCTCTGTCACTTGGAGAAAGTCCATGAATGGTTTGTCTAAAACTCATTTCTTGTTCGGGATACTTTTTTCCTGCTTCTTGGTGAGCCCAACCATATTTTAAAAGCAAAATTTGAGGAACAAATTTTACAGCTCTTGGCGAGGGTTCAATATGAAATAAGGTTGTCAAAGAAGAAGTGTTTATTCTTTGAGTTTTTAATTCCCATTCTGCAGCATTTGGAATAGGAAGGTTATTTTCTTCAATTCCCAATAAGTCTTCTAGTGTGTTACCAATACCTCCGTGATTACCATGTCTTGCATTATCTATCCAACCTTGTTCGGAAATATTTTTTAACTCTGTAATTAAGCTGTCCTTTGTGTATATTTTCATTATTCTACTTCTTGAAATAGTGTTAAAGGCCTTAACCCGATTAACTCACTTTGTTTTTTATTACGTTCAATTCGTTGTTCAGCCAAATCACAATAATCGGGTGATAATTCTATTCCGATATAGTTTCTTTTGTGCCACATTGCTGCAATTGCTGTCGTTCCGCTACCCATAAACGGATCTAAAATAGTTTCAGCATTAGTAGAAGAAATAATCCGGTCAATGAGAGAAACAGGAAATGGTGCAGGGTGATTATTTTTCATTTCTTGTTTAAACTCCCAAACATCCCCAAAAGCGTTAGCCTTTGGAGAAAGTTTGAAGTTTGGTTTTGTAATTAGATAAATAACTTCATAAGTGGGTAAAAAATAACCTGCATTGAAGTTTATACCTCCTTTTCGTCTCCAAATAATAATTTGTCTGACCGGCAAATCTTTGATTATGTCCTGTCTATCTTGGAGCAATCCGTCTTGAACCCTCCATTTATGGTTATAGAAAATAGCTCCATCATCTTTAATTAGCCTGAACATTTCTTTTAAACAATTGTGCTGCCACTCCACATATTCTTCGTGTGGCATATTGTCGTCATAATGGCTATAACCATTTACCAAAGCGGCACTTGCCCATTTTCCTCCACGACCGTCTTTCATTCCGTTACCTGTAGAATTTTTTAAATTATATGGAGGCGAGGTTACTACTAAGTCCAAGCATTTGTCTGGCATCTCGCGCATAACAGTTAAACTATCGCCGTTAATTATTTTGTTTAGGAATTTTTCTTTAAATGTCATTCTTCATTATCTCTAAATGTTGTGTGTCAAATTTACAATTTTAATTGGAAGTCTGTTAGATTGCATTGTTTTTTGCGTTGCCATCGCCTTTCTTAATATATGATTATTCATATCATCTATGAATATTGTAAAAATTAATCTTTACTAAAACAAACAAACTTCGTCGAAAAGAGAAGTTTTCGTTTATAGTTTAAACCGTTTTTA
>DZAU01000195.1 GCA_022729635.1 Flavobacterium psychrophilum | reverse complement strand
AATTTGCTGAATTTTACGATTTAGACAAAAATAAATTAATCACAAGTTGGTTAAGTGATCAAATTGCAAATACAATTCTTTATGAAGAAAATATTGGAGAAGTCCTAAAAGTAGCCGAAAAAAAAGCATTATACCTAAAAACTATTCACAATGGAAAATAAAATAAAAGTAGTCGAATTGTTTGCAGGTGTTGGAGGTTTTAGACTTGGTTTGGAAGGATGGAATAACAAATCTGCATCATCAAATTATAAAGAAAACTTTGAAAGTCCATACGAAGTCGTTTGGAGTAATCAGTGGGAACCGTCAACCAAAGTGCAACATGCATCAATGGTTTATGAAACTCGTTGGGACAAGAAAAGTCATTGCAACCAAGACATTTCAACCGTAGAAGTTACTGAAATTCCTGATCACGATTTGTTAGTTGGTGGTTTTCCTTGTCAAGATTATTCTGTTGCGACAACGCTAAAAAATTCCAGAGGATTAATCGGAAAAAAAGGTGTTTTGTGGTGGTCAATTCACAAAATTTTAAGCGAAAAAGAAAACAAAACCAAGTATTTGTTTCTTGAAAACGTGGACAGACTTTTAATTTCTCCATCCGGACAACGTGGACGAGATTTTGCTATAATTCTAAAAAGTCTAAACGACTTGGGTTATGCCGTTGAATGGAGAGTTGTAAACGCTTCAGAATACGGAATGCCACAACGAAGAAAAAGGATTTTCATTTTGGCTTATTTGCAAAATTCAACAATATATAACGAGATAAAAGAAACAAATCCTAATGATTGGATATTGAATAATGGAACTTTAGCAAACGCTTTTCCAGTTCAATCGGACAATATTTTATTTCCAAAAGAGTTTGAACTCAAAGGAGATATTGTTGAAATTTCAGAAAATTTCAACATAAACGGCAAAACAGGAATGTTTGAAAATACAGGAATTATGATTGATGGAATTGTAACGACAATTAAAACAAAACCATGTTACGAAGACAAATTTACAATCTTAAAAGACATCATTCAAAACGGGGAAGTGACCGAAGAATTCTACATTAATGAGGAAGATTTAGATAAATGGTTTTACTTAAAAGGCGCAAAAAAAGAAATGAGAAAAAATTCTCAAGGTTTTGAATACAACTACAGCGAAGGTGGAATGATTTTT
>DZAU01000107.1:1522-4854 GCA_022729635.1 Flavobacterium psychrophilum | reverse complement strand
AAGGAATATTTTGCAATTCCAGAAAACCGTACCTGAAAATCAGCTGCATCAATGCGAGCATTAACAGGTTTTGGTAGCGGATAAGTTTTAGGTACTTCATATTTAGTGATCCTAGTTTTAGTAATTTATTATTGAAGTAGCTAAATATTGTTTGCTTGATTTTCTATCTAGTTTCATTCGTTGTTACATTTTTTAAGACAAAATACAATCCAATTATTATAAATGGAATACTCAATATTTGCCCCATATTTAATTTCATTCCTTCTTCAAATTCTACTTGATTTATTTTTACAAATTCAATTAAAACTCTCATTATGAAAATTAATGTTATTGCTAAACCAAAGTAAAAACCATTTCCTAATTTTATGCTTTTACTTTTGTAAGTAATAAAAATTATGATGAAAATTATTAAATATGAAATTGCTTCATAAAGTTGAGCCGGATGTCTTGGTATATTGTCAATACGTCTAAAAATAAACGCCCAAGGCAATGTAGTTGGATTACCAATCATTTCAGAGTTCATCAAGTTGGCAAGCCTTATAAATGTTGCTCCAAGCGGTGCAACAATTGAAATTAAATCAAGTACTTTAAGATATTTAATTTGATGTTTTTTTGAATATAGATAAAGTGAAATAATTAATCCTACCGCTCCTCCGTGGCTTGCTAAACCTGCAAAACCAATGAATTTGTATTCTCCTTCCAGAGTTTTCTTTATCGGTAAAAAAATTTCCAATAGATTTTTTGAATAATAATCAAAGTCATAAAATAAACAATGCCCTAATCTCGCCCCAACAACAATTCCAACAATTCCATAAATAAACAAGGCTTCGTGGGCACTATCATTTAGGTTTTCTCTTTTAAAAATTCCTTTTAAAATGAACATAGATAAAAGTAAACCACAAGCAAATAATAGTCCGTAATATTTTAATGGAAATCCTGAAATATTAATTATTTCAGAATCAAAATCCCAATTTATGTATAATGCAATCATATTTTTCAATTAATTTCTATAGCTGTTATTTTTTGGCAAAATTGTCGCCAAAATTATTTCTTGAGCAAATACCGAATCACGGTTTCGGCGGCGTATAAACCAAATAATCCCGGCATATAACTGTTTGTTCCGTAAAAAGATTTCTTGTAATTCGAACCATCAGTCATTTTTAAACTGCTGTCATCTTGAATTTCTGACGAAAAAACCACTTTCAATTTATCAATTTTTACTTCTTTTAATCGGCGGCGGATGGTTTTTGCCAAGAAACAATTTGCCGTATTTGTAATATCAGCAACTTTCACTTTCGAAGCTTCCATCTTTCCTCCTGCTCCCATTGACGAAATAATTTTCACTCTTTTTCGCTTGGCTGCAATAATCAAATTCAGTTTTGGCGTGATGCTGTCAATACAATCCAGCACATAATCATATTCATCGGAAACAATTTCGAAAGCGCGTTCCGGCGACAAAAATTCCTTAATTCTGGTGAGTTTCAATTCAGGATTTATATCCAACAATCTGTCGCCAACGAGGGTCACTTTTGGTTGTCCCACTGTCGAATGCAAAGCGGGTAACTGTCGATTAATGTTAGTAATATCCACAATATCGCCGTCAACAATAGTCATTTTTCCAACTCCGGCTCTTGCCAAAAATTCTGTTGCAAAGGAACCAACTCCACCCAATCCGACAACCAAAACATTGGCGTTTTTTAATTTTTGTAATCCTTCGGACTTAAATAAAAGTTCCGCTCTTTGGGTCCATTCTGCCATATTTTTTGTTTCAAGTTTAACGTTTCAAGTTCCTGAGATTCTGAAATTTTAACAATTCGTTTTAAGTCATTCCTTAAAAAAACAGTACAATTTTGTCATTTCGACGAAGGAGAAATCTCATTAGTTGCTCTCGCCACAACGAACAGGCTAGTTATGTGATTTCTCCTTCGTCGAAATGACAAAAACTCTTGTGAAATTCTTATTTACAATTTCCTGTAATTCACTCAATTCTATTTTTTTATACTTCGCTGCTAATGTATAAACTTCTCGAATTCCTTCTTCAATCGTGTCGGTTTCCAAGAAAAATCGATTGTTTGGAACACTTTTAAAAACCGATTCTAATGCTGGATTTCTCAATAAATATTTTCCAAACGAAATATAAAATCCAGCATCTATCAATTGTTTGGCAACTTGTTCGTTTTTTGAAAATCCGTGAATCAGCATTGGAACAGTGATTTTCAATCTTTTCTTGATTTCGATGACTTCCTGAAAAGCTGCAACACAATGAATCACGACTGGTTTTTGGTATTTTTCGGCTAAAGCTAATTGTTTTTCAAAAGCTATTTTTTGCAATTCTAAAGAAATTTCAATTCGTTTGTCCAATCCGCATTCGCCAATGGCAAGACAATTTTTTTGCTGCAACTTGTCTTCAATAATTTCTAAATCATTTTCCAAAGTTTTTTCGTCAATATACCAAGGATGAATTCCGATGGAATAAAAAGGAATTGCGTCATCAAATTCCTGAGGATATTGATTCACCAACTCAACAACTTCGGGTTGATTTGTAAAATTATGGGTATGCAAATTGAAGAATTGCATTAGTCGTGAAATTTCTTGACTCCAGCATTAATTTCAATATTCAAATCGTTTTCCAATGGCACTTTCGGACAAGAATACCGATGATTATAAGCACAAGACGGATTATAAGATGTGTTAAAATCAATGACAATTGTGTCGCCTTTTGGAGTCTTCAAATCAATATATTTTCCGCCAATGTAGCTTTCTTTGCCTGAAGTCAAATCTGAAAATGGCAAAAATAAATAGTCTTTATATTCCTCTTTTTTTAATAATTCTATGTTGCTGTACACGTTCAATTTGAAGGATTTTCCATAAATTTCAAAATGAGCTTCGCCGTATTTTACATACATCGGTTTTCTATCGGTCGAAGTTTTCATCTCGAATGGTTTTTCATTTTCAGTTCTGATAAATTTGGCCACGACAAAGAAATTTTCGTTTATGGGATAAAAATCCAAAGTCTTAAAGACCGTCAAATCTTCGACCGTTAACGGACTCGTTTTTGCATCTGCAAATTCTGTATTCAAATCTTTTTGAAATTTTTCGATGGCTGCAACATCAAACTTTTCTTGGCTAAAGCCAAAATTCAAAACTATCAAAAATATTAGGGTGTAAATCATTCTCATTTTATAAATTTTAAACAAAAATAGCTTAAAAGTTATGAAGCCACAAAGTTAAAATGCAATAAAGATTTTTCATTCTAGCCAATCAATTCGATAAAAATGTAGATTTGCCAAACTTATTTTTATCCAATGTTAAAAACTGGTCTAAAACGATAT
>DZAU01000107.1:0-1422 GCA_022729635.1 Flavobacterium psychrophilum | reverse complement strand
GTAGATTTGCCAAACTTATTTTTATCCAATGTTAAAAACTGGTCTAAAACGATATATTGACAATTTTAAAGGCTTTAGACGTGAGGTTTGGATTCTTGCGCTTATTACTTTTATCAATCGGGCAGGCACGATGGTTTTGCCTTTTCTGTCTAAATACCTGAAGGAAAATCTTCATTTTAGTTACAGCCAAGTGGGATGGATTATGGTTTCTTTTGGTGTTGGCTCTATGCTTGGTTCTTGGCTTGGGGGAAAATTATCTGACAAAATTGGTTTTTACAAAGTAATGGTTTTTAGCCTTTTTACTAGCGGAATTATGTTCTTCTTCCTGCAACACATCACCTCTTTTTGGGCATTATGTATTGGAATATTTGCCATTATGTCAATTTCTGATATGTTTCGACCGGCAATGTTTGTATCGCTTGGTGTGTATGCAAAACCCGAAAACAGGGTTCGTGCTTTGTCGCTAATTCGTCTGGCTATCAATTTTGGATTTGCAGCAGGACCAACACTTGGCGGACTTATAATTCTGGGAATTGGTTACAAAGGTTTATTTTGGGTTGATGGAAGTACTTGTATTTTGGCAATTTTAATATTTGCCTTTTTAGTGAAAGAAAAGAAAAAAACACCTGAACTTCATCAAAACTCAAGTGAAGTTGTTGTTGTGAAATCAGTTTTTAAAGACAAAATTTTTTGGGTTTTTCTATTTATAAGTTTCACAACGGCGATGTTGTTTTTTCAGATTTTTACCACTTTACCCCTTTTTCACCACGAGCGATTTGGTTTATCCGAATTTGAAACGGGACTTTTGATTTCTTTAAACGGGATTTTAATATTTATGTTCGAAATGCCCTTCGTAAGTATGCTGGAGAGAAAAAAGATTGACAGAATAAAAATCGTTTTTTGGGGCGCTTTTTTAATGGTAATCAGTTTTTATCTTTTACTGCTTGACACCTGGTCCGGAATATTAATTGTGGTAATGGTCATCATCACTTTTGGCGAAATATTTTCGTTTCCGTTTTCGAATGCATTTGCAATGGGAAGAGCTCCAAAAGGTCAAGAAGGACGTTATATGGCTTTATATACAATGAGTTTCAGTCTGGCACACATTATGAGTTCAAAGCTTGGACTTGAAATTATTGGTCATTTTGGATATAAAACCAACTGGTTTGTAATGGGAAGTTTCGGAATTGTGGCGATGCTTTTTTGTGTTTGGCTGAATAAATTATTGAAAGTAGAAAACAATAAACCCAATTGATAATTACTATTTTTGCAAAAAAAAAATTATGTTTAAAATCCTCGCCAAAATCAACAAACTTCTCCTGCCTAGTTTTACCAAAAATGGTTTAGATATTACCAAAGCCAAGAAATGGCATAAGGCAATCATTGGTTATCGCTATTATGTAACCACAAGAGCTTTAGATT
>DZAU01000194.1 GCA_022729635.1 Flavobacterium psychrophilum | reverse complement strand
TATAATATTAAGAGATAAATGTATCGGCGACAAAAACGAGAATAACTTTTTTCGGGCTAACGCTGGCGCGGCCCCAAAAGTTATTTCCCGTTTTAGCCGAACGTACCTGTTAACTCGAAGAATTTTTCGTTTGGTGTCATATATTTTAATCTTTTTCTTGGTCTATTGTTCAGTTTATTCTGAACCTCTTTGACATCTTGTTCCGTAATCAGCTCAAAATCTGTGCCTTTAGGAAAGTACTGCCGAATAAGTCCATTTGTATTCTCATTTGCTCCTCGTTCCCAAGAATGGTAAGGTCTTGCAAAATATACATCTATATCAAGTTCACTGGCAATTTTCTGATGAAATGCAAATTCTTTACCATTATCTGCCGTTGCAGTGTGAATTAAGTCTTTGTATGGCATTAAAATCTCAATGGCTCGCTCTGTTAGCGGATTGGCTTCCTTGCCCGTCAATTTGCTGATAAACACCAATCCAGTAGCCCTATCATTCATTGTAAGTAAAGCACCTTTGTGGTTTTTGCCAATAATAGTATCAAATTCCAAATCGCCAAAACGCGTTTTCTCATCCACTATTGATGGTCGTAAACTTATATCTACTCTATTCTTAATTATACCTCTAGTGTCTTTTGCATTGCCTCGTTTTCTATATTTGCGACCCTGTCGGCGAAGTTCTAGATGAAGCTCACCTTTGTCCTTTTTGTCGTTCCAAATCCATTGGTAAAGCCTTTCGTGAGAAACCATTGGGATGTTCATTTTTCGACAATAACCAACTATTTGCTCTGGGCTGTATTGAAAATTTTTTAGTAAATCCTTTGCTGTAGTCTTGATTTCTTTTGTGAATCGTACAGTTTTATATTTATTGTCTATACGATCCTTTGCTTTACGCTGAGCTAGAGCTGGTTTATATTTACCATTTCGAATATCTGAATTACGTGCTATCTCTCTGCTAATAGAACTTTTGCTAACATTTAATTGTTTGGCTATAAATACTTTACTTTTATCTAATTCAAGATATGCAAAAATTTCGTATCTTTGCATTTCGGTTATATGTTTCATTTTTGCAACTGATTTTTGGCGATTGAGGATGCAAAGGTCGAACATTTATTCCATTAGTGAAAAGGGGAAGGAATCTTTTTTCCTCTTTTCCTAAAAAATATATAGTTAGAT
>DZAU01000043.1 GCA_022729635.1 Flavobacterium psychrophilum | reverse complement strand
AGAAATATAATGGTGAAATAACCGTTGCCCAAGATTTGATGATACTCAAACCTTAGACTTCCTATTTTTTAAAAGCACATTTTATAAACGATTACTTATAATTTGCTATTTCTACCAATAAATTAAATAAATTTTACACCCAATAAACTCAAAAATTATGTTAGAAAAATTGAACAACACTCTTATTAAATTAAAAGATTTACCGCTATTATTTATCCGATTAATTTTGGCTTATGGGTTTTTTAATCCAGCCATGATGAAATTAAAGGACATCAATTCTATTGCCGAATGGTTTGGTAGTATGGGTATTCCGATGCCAACGCTTAATGCTTATCTGGCTACAGGAACAGAAATTTTGGGTGTAATTTTACTTACGTTAGGTTTGTTTTCTCGCATCATTTCTATTCCATTAATCATCACAATGATTGTTGCAATTGTTACTGTGCACGGCGAAAATGGTTTTGACGCAGGAAATAACGGGTTTGAAATTCCATTATATTATATGATAATGCTATTCACTTTGTTAGTTTATGGTTCGGGAAAAATAAGTTTAGATCACTTATTCTTTAAAAATAACGAAGTTAATAACGTAGTAAAATAATTATAATCTTTAAAACAAAAAACAATGAAATCAAAGATTCACGATTTCCAAAATTAAAAATAGAAATTATGAGTAAAAACACACTATTCACAATGGCAATTATAATTGCATCAATTGCAATTTATGCTTTTAAATATCCAAAAGTCGATTTTAAAGAAGATACAACTGACGGAATACAATTTTTTAAAGGAACTTTTAAAGAAGCTCTTGAAAAAGCACAAGCCGAAGACAAACCAATTTTTTTGGACATTTACGCAACTTGGTGTGGCCCTTGCAAAATGTTAAAAAAGAAAACTTTTTCAACAAAAGAAGTTGGCGATTATTACAACGCAAACTTCATCAATATTGCAGTAGATGGAGAAACAGCAGAAGGGCGTGAATTAGTACAAAAATACAATATACAAGGTTATCCCACTTTATTAATTTTAGATAAAAGAGGAAAACAACTAACCAATCAAGTTGGCTTTGTTGAGCCACATATTTTAGTTAATTTCGGGAAAAGAATTATACCTTAAGTTGCTATGCTTATCCAGATTGCTCGGATATGACCTAAATTTCTTGTGTGGATAGCGCAGAATTGCATTCTGTGCCCACTCCAATGAGCTTCTAAAACAAATCTAAGAAAATTACTTCTAATTCATACTCTAATCCTGCATAAATTCTTGGGGAACTAAAATAATAATCTTCAGGAAGTGTTACAATTTTGTCTTTTGCGGAATTGTTAGGAATGAATTTATTTTTTGTTTGATGAACCAATTACTTTCTACAATTTCGACTTATAAGGCTTATTAACTACCACTCATTCACCTTATTGGCATCCATTTTTATAAAAATAAAGAGTAAAATGGTAAAACCCCAAAGCCCGGAACCACCATAAGAAAAGAAAGGTAAAGGAACACCAATTGTTGGAAAAACACCCACAACCATAGCAATATTCACAAAGAAATGGATGAATAAAATGCCCGCCACACAATAGCCATACACTCTGCTAAATTTAGTTTTTTGCCTTTCGGCGAGGTAAATTACTCTTAAAAGTAAACCTACGAATAAAGCAACCACTATGAGCGAACCAATGAAACCCCATTCTTCGCCAACTGTTGTAAAGATATAATCGGTGTGTTGCTCGGGAACAAATCCTCCTTTGGTTTGTGTGCCTTCCAGAAACCCTTTTCCAAACCAACCGCCGGAACCAATGGCAATTTCAGATTGATTAGTATTGTATCCAATGCCTTTCATATCGACAGATTTGCCTAATAAAATATTAAAACGATCTCGGTGGTGTTGCTTAAATACGTGCGTAAAAACATAGTTTACTGACAATACAAATCCAGAAATCAAAACAAAAAGGATGCTGCTTAAAACTAAATTCCTGTCGCCTAATCTTGACTTAAAATGAATAAATACTATCGCAGCTAAGGCTAAAAGAATCACATATTGGGGTTGTAATACCAGCGTCAATACAAATAAAAGTATGGTGATGAATCCTGTCCAAACATACCAAGCAGGTAAGCCTTCGCGGTATAAAACAATGATAAAAATACTGTATATCAAGGCGCTTCCAGGATCGGGTTGAGGTAAAATTAGCATAACAGGCAAAAACACAATAGCCAAAGCCTGAATTTGCCGATTGACATCTTTTAAATTGATTTGCGAATCACTTAAATATTTGGCTAAAGCCAATGCTGTTGCCGCTTTTGCAAATTCTGACGGTTGAAGCGTAAAACTTCCAATACCATACCAGCAACGTTGACCAGCGATGGTTTTACCAAAAGCAAATAAACCAACCAATGATAATAAGGAAATTCCAAAAATTATACTGGCATATTTCTCATAGAATTTTCCATCAACATAAAGCACTATAAAAATCAACGGAATCGTTAAGATAATGAATATGAGTTGTTTATCAGATATTCCATCCATTGAGGATAGAGAAGAAGAGTATATGTTTAACCAACCTAGAAGCACTAATGCACAATAGATAGCAATACTTATCCAGTCGATATTGTTGGTTAAACTTTGATTTTTCATTTGAAATGAATTGTTACTGTTTTTTAATCGTATCTGTTTTTATTTTCGGAACGATGGTTTTACTTTTCAATATGGAATCCTTCCTTCTCATTTCCTGCTTAACAACTTCTGATAAACCGCCTAATTTGGCATAACGATCTTGCAGACTTCTTTCTAAGGTTCTTTTTTCCAGGTCGGTTCTGGTGATTTTTCCTCTGAGGTATTTTTCAATCATTAAACTGGCGATTGGACCTGCAATTGTTGATCCAAACCCTCCGTTTTCAATCATAACTGCAATAGCAATTTTAGGATTGTCTTTGGGAGCAAAAGCCACAAAAATAGAGTGGTCTTCAAGTTGTGTTCTTTTGCCGTTAATTTTCGCAAAATTCTCTGCGGTTCCCGTTTTTCCACAAATATCAATACCTTCCACTCTCAAGCCAGCAGCTGTTCCCATATTATACACATCAAATAAACCGCTTATCATAGGTTTAAAAAATTGTTTGTCTATTGTGGTTACGTGCTTTGTTGTGAATTTTGCATCTATTTTTTGTCCTTCAATTTTCTTGATAATATGAGGCGTGTAATAATAGCCTTCATTGGCGATAGCCGCCATCATATTGGCTAATTGAATAGGAGTCATTACCACTTCGCCTTGCCCGATTGCATTTGATATAATTGTTTTACCGCTATAATTCCAATCTGGATACATTTTTTTATATGTTTTTGAAGTGGGAATTTTTCCTTTTTTTCCTGTTGGCAAATCGTAGCCCATAAATTGCCCGAGTCCAAAACTTCGTATATGATTGCTCCATACATCAACCGCATAAGGAGAACTTGAATATTTGCCAATGGTTCGTAAGTAAACATTAGAAAAATAGGCATTACACGATTTATAGATTCCAACGTGAAGGTCACGAACACCACCGCCACAATGGCATCTTTGAAATCGACCGGGAGCATAAGCAAATCCATGATTACACAAAAAGGTAGTGCGTTCGTCTATCACTCTTTCTTGAAGACCAACAAGTCCCGTCATAATTTTAAAAGGTGAACCAGGCGGATATTCTGCCAAAAGTCCTCTGTCATAAAGGGGTTTTGCGATAGAATCGCGATACAACATGGTGTAATTTTTTGAGCGTTGGCGACCAACTAAAATTGCTGGATCATAGGATGGAGCGGTGACTAAAGCCAATATTTCTCCTGTTTTTGGCTCGATGGCAACAATTCCGCCACGTTTATTAATCATTAATGCTTCGCCATATTCTTGAAGAACAGCGTCAAGGGTAAGATTTATGTCTTCTCCCTGAACAGCAATAGTGTCGTATTTTCCTTCTTTGAACGAACCAATTTCACGATTGAATTTGTCTTTTTGAAAATATTTCACCCCTTTAATTCCACGTAAAATTTCTTCGTAACTTTCTTCAACACCTTGTTTTCCTATTAAGTCACCGCTATTATAGTAAGGATTTTTTTCAATTAATTTTTCGTTGACCTGAGTTATAAAACCAAAAACATTGGCTCCAAAATGAACCTGATAATCCCGAAGAGAACGTTTCTGAAAATAAAAGCCTTCAAATTTTCGAATTTTTTCCTGAAATGCCGCAAATTCACTTTTATTCAATTGAGGTAAAAAAACCGAAGGCAATCTTGGACTATATACTTTCGCTTTTTCTACCTTCTTTATAAAATCGGCTGGAGTAATGGCCAATAATTCGCAAAACTCCAAAGTGTCCAAATTTTTTATGTCTCTTGGAATAACCATAATATCGTAAGAAGGCTGGTTTGCAACCAATAATTTACCGTTTCGGTCATAAATATAACCTCTTTCGGGATAGTCATATTTTATTTTTATGGCATTATTATCTGATTTTAATTTGAAGGAATCATCAATAATTTGCAAATAGAAAAGGCGTAATACCAGTAAAGACGCTGCAATTATAATCAAGGTAGGAAGCAAGACTTTTCTCATCTTCTATTCGGCTTAATAAGATATATTATGATGATGCAGATAATAATGGTAAAAACAGTACTCAATATGGTTCGAAGGAAAATGTCTAAGATAAAGCTGAATTTAAAAGCTTCTAAAGTGAATAAAACAAAATGATGAATTAATACCGAAAGTAATATAAACGAAAATCTTTCGGGAGTTAGCTCGGCATTCAATCTTACAGTTTGGTATTCATAACTCAAACCAAACGAAAACTTAAATAAATAGGGTCTGTAATAAGCCAATATTAAACAGGCTGTAGTGTGAATTCCACCCGAGTTGCTGAACATATCCATAATAAGCCCAAGAAAGAAACTGGCAACCAATAGCCCGGATTTATTACTGTTTACGGGATATAATATTATAAAAAGGATGTAGGGAAAAGGACTGATATAACCCAAAAAGTTCATGTTATTGAAAATAATAATTTGGACTGCCAATAGCAGTATGAAACGAAAAATATTGACGAATAAAGCGCTATTCATTTTTTTCTCCCTTTTCTAAATTAATAATTTCTTCCCGATTTTTACTTTTAAGAATATAAACGTGACCTAAATTAGTCATATCATTAAACAATTTTACCTGTATAGTATAATAATGGGTTTGATTGTCTATTTCTATTTTGTCAATCGTTCCAATATTGATGTTTTCAGGAAATATAACCGATTGTCCGCCTGTTACAATGGTATCTCCTTTTCTTATAGATGCTAATCTGGGAACATCTGTCAATTGTACAAAACCGGTACTTTTTCCATTCCAAGTCAAAGAACCAAAATGATCTGATTTTTTTAGTTTGGCGTTTATTTGGGATTTGATGTTCAAAATACTTATTACCGTCGAATAGTTATCTGAGGTGTTATCAATTATCCCTACAATTCCCATACTATTAATTACACCCATATCTGGTTTCACGCCTTGAAGACTTCCAGAATTCAAGGTCAAATAATTTTCGTGTGTATTGAAAGTGTTGTGAATTACTTTTGAAACTATAATACCATTAGGATGCAATCCTTTTATACTGTCTAGTTTTTGGATTGAAGCAGTATCTTTTATATTAAAAAGAAGGCTTCTCAACTTTGCGTTTTCTTGGGCAAGCGCATCGTTTTGTGTTCTTAAATTAAAATATTCACGAACATTATTGATTCTTTCATAAACTCCGCCACTCAAAAAATTGGCCGAACTTATAACCTTACTTCGATGATAAGAATGGGATTGGATGGCGAGAAATAATGAAATCCCCAAAAGCAGCAAAAACAGCAATCGATTACTGTTTTTATAAATAAAATTAAATATTTGCTGCATTTTTTAGCTGTATAATGTATGTTGTAAATTTAACCGATCACTTATAAACAAAACATTTTTCTATTTAATCAAAACGCTTTTAAATCTAGTAAGATTTTTAAGTGCCATTCCTGTTCCACGAACCACGGCTCTCAAAGGATCTTCGGCGATATAAACAGGTAAGTCTGTTTTTTGGGAAATTCGTTTGTCAAGTCCTCTCAACATCGATCCTCCACCGGCAAGATAAATCCCTGTATTATAAATATCCGCAGCCAACTCTGGTGGTGTTTGAGACAAAGTTTCCATTACGGCATCTTCCACTCGTTGAATCGATTTGTCTAATGCTTTGGCAATTTCTCGGTAAGAAACCGATACTTGTTTTGGTTTTCCGGTAAGTAAATCTCTACCTTGAACTGACATATCTTCTGGAGGTGTTTCTAAATCTTCGATTGCTGCACCAACTTGAATTTTTATTTTTTCGGCAGTACTTTCTCCAACAAAAAGGTTGTGTTGGGTACGCATATAATACACGATATCATTGGTAAAAACATCACCGGCAATTTTAACCGATTTGTCGCAAACAATTCCGCCCAAAGCGATTACAGCGATTTCAGTTGTTCCACCACCAATATCAACAATCATATTTCCTTTTGGCTGCATAATGTCAATACCAATACCAATTGCTGCAGCCATAGGTTCGTGTATCAAATAAACTTCTTTACCATTTACTCTTTCGCACGATTCTTTTACTGCTCTCATTTCTACTTCAGTAATTCCAGATGGAATACAAACGACCATTCTCAAAGCCGGGGTAAACATTCTTTTTTTCAAAGCGGGAATGCTTTTTATAAGCATGCTTATCATTTTTTCGGAAGCATCAAAATCTGCAATTACACCATCTTTTAAGGGTCTTATCGTTTTAATATTTTCATGGGTTTTACCTTGCATCATATTGGCTTCTTTGCCAACAGCAATGATTTTTCCAGTTACTCTATCTCGAGCAACTATCGACGGACTGTCAATGACAACTTTATCATTATGAATGATTAGAGTGTTTGCGGTGCCAAGGTCTATCGCAATATCCTCGGTCATGAAATCAAAAAATCCCATAAGTTTTAGTGGGTATAAAAATTTATAAAAAAACAATGTACAAAGCTAAACAAATTAATGTTTGAAATGACGTGTTCCTGTAAATACCATTGCAACTTTATTTTCATTGCAATAATCAATGCTTAATTGGTCTTTTATCGAACCTCCAGGCTGAATTACGGCTGTTATTCCAGCATTCTTTGCAATTTCAACACAATCCGGAAAAGGGAAAAAAGCATCACTTGCCATAGAAGCTCCTTCTAAACTAAATCCAAAAGTTTTTGCTTTTTCAATAGCTTGCAACAAGGCATCTACTCTTGATGTTTGCCCTGTTCCTGACGAAATCAATGTTTTATTTTTAGCAAAAACTATCGTGTTTGATTTGGTGTTTTTGCAAATTTTTGATGCAAACAGTAAATCTTCCACTTCTTGAGCTGTTGGCGATGTAAGTGTAACGGTTTTTAAGTCGGAAATAGTATCGGTTTTTGCGTTTTTTTCTTGAACCAAAATTCCATTCAGGCAAGTTCTAATTTGTTTTTGCGGTAATGCTACTTCGTTTTGAACTAATATAATTCGGTTTTTCTTTTCCTGTAAAATGGCAATGGCAGCTTCGTCATAACTTGGAGCGATGACAACTTCACAGAATAATTTGTTGATTTCAGTTGCAGTGGCTACATCAATTTTTGTATTTGCAATCAAAACACCACCAAAAGCTGAGGTTGGATCACAAGCCAAAGCATCAAGATAAGCTTCGCAAATCGTGTTTCTTGTTGCTAGTCCGCATGCGTTATTGTGTTTTAAGATGGCAAAAGTTGGTTCGTTATTTTTGAATTCAGCAATCAAATTTACCGCTGCATCAACATCCAATAAATTATTGTATGACAATTCTTTTCCGTGAAGTTTCCGGAACATTGCATCAAAATCACCAAAGAAAAATCCTTTCTGATGCGGATTTTCGCCGTATCTCAAGATTTGACCGTCAGCAATACTGGTTTTGAAAATAGTTTCGTCAGTGTTGAAATAATTAAAAATTGCTGTGTCGTAATGTGAAGAAACGTGAAATGCTTTTGTGGCAAACAATCTTCTGTTTTCTAGTGTTGTTGCACCATTTTGATTGGTAATTAAATCCAAAAGCAAACTATATTCAGCAACTGAAGGAACTATTACAGTATCTTTAAAGTTTTTTGCCGCAGCCCGAATCAAGGAAATTCCTCCAATATCTATTTTTTCGATAATGTTACTTTCAGAGGCTCCAGAAGCAACTGTTTTTTCGAAAGGATACAAGTCAACAATTACCAAATCGATTTGTGGAATGTTGTATTCCTGCATTTGCTGAACATCTGTTTCGTTGTCCTGACGATTCAAGATTCCACCAAAAACTTTTGGGTGCAGGGTTTTTACTCTTCCGCCAAGGATGGATGGATAAGAAGTAACATCTTCAACCGGAATCACGGGAATGCCAAGGTTTTTGATGAATTCTTCGGTACCTCCAGTCGAGTAAAAAACGACATTTTGCTCGTGTAATTTTTGTATAATTGGTACTAGACCTTCTTTTGAAAAGACTGAAATTAATGCCGATTTAATTAGCTTTGCTCCGTTCGGTCTTTGGCCTCGGGTTGTTTTTGTTGTGTTCATTGTGTAGTTATAATGTTGTGGCGCAAAAGTAGTTTTTTTGCATTTAAAATTCAAATGTATTTGTGTAACACTATTTTAAAAATTGCTACCAATAAGGCAGTAATTTTTTATTAGGTTTTTGAATAAAATTTATGGAATTTTACCCTAACACAAATCAAAATTTTATGCTGGTTTATTTTAGACTGTTGTCCGAGAGTTTCCGTTTTGCAATGAATGCTTTGCGAAACAATAAACTGCGTACTCTTTTGTCGTTGCTTGGAGTTACTATTGGAATTTTTTCGATTATTGCAGTGCTTGCCGCCGTCGATTCTTTAAACAGGAAAATCACTAAAGATTTGAGTGCTTTGGATAAAAACACCATTTATTTAATGAACAGGTCTTTTGGTCCATCGGATATTCCGCAATGGAAAAGAGAACAGTTTCCCGATGTAAAATATGATGAATATATTTTTCTAAAAGGAACTTTGACCGATGCTGAGCAAATGGGTTACCAAATATTCACCAAAAGAGAATCTGTAAAATACGAATCAAAAACAGTGAGCGATGTCAATGTGGTTCCGGTTTCGCACGAGTTTATAGATATTCAGGGATTAGAATTCAAGGAAGGAAGATTTTATACGGAATCCGAAGCTAATTCTGCAGTTCCGGTTGTGGTTATTGGATATGAAATTGCCAATTCTTTATTTGAAGACGCAGAACCTATTGGCAAAAAGATACGTTTGTACGGACAGAAATTTACCGTTATCGGGGTTTTAAAAAAAGAAGGAGGGTTAGGTGACGGAAATGATAACTCGGCTATTATTCCCGTAAATTTTGTTAGACAAAGATATGGCGACAACAATAAGGCGTTAGTGAATGTTATTATCATAAAACCTGAAAAAGGAGTCGATATGGGAGCTTTTAAGGCTGAAATTTCTCAAAAATTAAGAAGTTTTAGAGGCGTAAAAGCGGGCGAAATCGATAATTTTTTTATTAATGTTTTTTCAGGATTCACAGACTTTATCGAAGGAATTATTTCTCAAATGAATATGGTAGGCTGGATGATTAGTGGATTTTCGCTTCTTGTGGGCGGTTTTGGCATTGCAAATATTATGTTTGTATCAGTAAAAGAAAGAACCAACTTAATAGGAATTCAGAAATCGCTTGGTGCCAAAAACAGATTTATTTTATTTCAGTTTTTGTTTGAAGCCATTATTCTTTCGGTAATTGGAGGAATTATTGGTTTGTTGATGGTTTGGATTATCGCAATGATTTTGACCAAAGCACTAGATTTTGAATTCGTTTTAGGAATTGGCAATATTATGTTGGGAACAGGATTAGCCGCATTTATAGGGTTAATTTCCGGAATTCTTCCAGCTATTTCAGCCTCAAAACTAGATCCTGTAGAAGCGATTAGAACTGGGATGTAATTCCCGACTTCTCGGGAATGACAGTTTTTAGTTTGTGGTTTGTAGTTGGTACAAGTCATTGCGAGGAACGACTTGTCCGCCGTGGCGGAAGCAATCTCATCAAGTACTCTTTACTTTTATTATCATCGCTAATTCTTGCTATTTGTCACGCTGGAAGCGCCTCAGAGTCTCAGAGCAATTTGATTTAGACGCTCCAGCGTGACAAATAGTAAGAATAAATTAACGCCAAACCATAACTACTTTTTTCATCTTCAAAAATTTAAAATAAAGATATAAAAAAAACACAAAGCAATCACTTTGTGTTTTTGTGTCTTTGTGGCAATAAAAAACTATCTAATATCAATATTCTGAATCAAATCGATATACAAATTGATAGTATCTTTCAATTCTTTTCTTGGGGTTATAAAATCCAGAAAGCCGTGTTCAAGAACAAATTCGGCAGTTTGAAAACCTTCTGGCAAATCTTTTCCGGTCGTGTCTTTTACGACTCTTGGTCCTGCAAATCCTATCAATGCTCCAGGTTCCGAAATGTTGATGTCGCCAAGCATTGCATAAGAAGCTGTTGTTCCGCCTGTTGTTGGGTCTGTACACAACGATATATATGGAATTCGTGCATCGGCTAATTGCGCTAGTTTTGCAGATGTTTTTGCTAATTGCATTAATGAATAAGCAGCTTCCATCATTCTGGCGCCACCTGATTTTGAAATCATTACAAATGGAATATTGTTTTTGATAGAATAATCTATTCCACGAGCTATTTTTTCACCCACAACTCCGCCTATAGAACCTCCAATGAAGGCAAAATCCATACAGCAAACCACTAAATCTTTTCCTTTTGATTTTCCTACTGCTGTACGAACCGCATCATTGAGTTTGGTTTTGGTAACTGTGTCTTTCAATCGGTCTGAATATTTTTTGGTATCAACGAATTTCAAGGTATCTTTTGAAGTCATTTTGGCATCTAATTCCTTGAATTCATTATTGTCAAACAATATTTCGAAATATTCCTTGCTGCCAATTCTTACGTGAAACCCATCTTCCGGACTCACATATAAGTTGTGCGCTAATTCGTCAGAATCAATAATTTTTCCAGTTGGAGATTTGTACCAAAGTCCTTTTGGAATATCCATTTTGTCTTCGGTCGCCGTTGTAATTCCCTTTGTTGTTCTTTTAAACCAAGCCATAATTAAGTTAGAAGTTACCTGCCTGTCGGCAGACAGGGAAGTTGGAAGTTGGAAGTAAATTCCTTTTTCCAAATTCGTATTAATATTTTTATTTTACTTCGTACTTCGTATTTTGTACTTCGTACTTTACAGTGTGTTTACGTTATTCAAATCGGCAAATGCTTGCTCAAGTCTGGCATTGAAAGTAACTTCGCCTTCGCGCAACCATTTTCTTGGGTCGTAATGTTTTTTGTTTGGAGCATCGGCACCAGTTGGATTTCCTATTTGAGTTTTTAGATAATCAATGTTGTTTACCATAAAGTCACGAATACCTTCGGCAAATGCAAATTGTAAGTCAGTATCAATATTCATTTTTACAACACCGTAACTAATTCCTTCTCTGATTTCTTCTAATGTAGAACCTGAACCACCGTGGAAAACAAAATCAACAGGATTGTGTCCGGTATTGAATTTATTTTGAACGTAATCTTGGGAATTTTTCAGGATTTTTGGAGTCAATTTTACATTTCCGGGTTTGTAAACGCCGTGAACGTTTCCAAAAGAAGCTGCAATGGTAAATCTTGGACTCACTTTTAATAATTCTTCGTAAGCATAAGATACTTCAGAAGGTTGAGTGTATAATTTTGAACTGTCAACATCAGAGTTGTCAACGCCATCTTCTTCACCACCTGTAATTCCAAGTTCGATTTCTAATGTCATTCCCATTTTGCTCATTCGAGCTAAATAACCGCTACAAATTTTAATATTTTCTTCGATAGGCTCTTCAGATAAATCGATCATGTGAGAACTGAATAATGGCTTTCCGGTTTCGGCAAAATGTTTTTCGGAAGCATCCAATAGACCATCAATCCAAGGTAATAATTTTTTTGCACAGTGGTCAGTGTGTAAAATTACGGTTGCGCCATAAGCTTCGGCAAGAGTATGAATGTGTTTTGCTCCGGCAATTCCACCGGCAATAGCGGCTTTTTCACCTGCATTAGAAAGTCCTTTTCCGGCATTAAACTGTGCTCCACCATTAGAAAATTGAATAATAACGGGTGCATTTAGTTTTGCTGCGGTTTCAAGAACTCCGTTTATAGTGTTTGAACCAGTTACATTTACCGCAGGAAGGGCAAATCTTTTTTCTTTTGCATAATTAAAAATTTCTTGTACTTGATCTCCTGTAGCTACGCCTGGTTTAATATTGTGTGCCATTGTAATTTTTTTAGTTGTTGTTATAAGATGTTTTTCAGATTGCAAAAATAAGAATTAATTAGCATTAGAACGGATAATTTATTCCAAAATTAAAAACAGAATGTGCGAAATCGTAATCGTAAAACCATCTATTGCCTGTTTTGTTGGCAGGATTGTAGGTTTTAAAGCCTAGGTCAAATCTCACTACGAAAAAGCTCAGGTCATATCGCAAACCAAAACCTGTACCTAAAGCCATTTCTTCTAAATCTTTCAGACTGGTAAAGGTGGCTCTTTCGTCTGTAATATTATCAAGAACGTTCCAAATATTTCCCGCATCGGCAAATAGTGCGCCTTTTACACTTCCTAATATTTTAAATCTAAACTCGGCGCTTAGCGCAATTTTCATATTTGCTTCATTATAATCGTTCACTGCGCCGGTGCTTCCTGGTCCTAAACGATAAGATTCCCAAGCTCTATTGTCATTTGAACCTCCGGCAAAATAACTTCTTGAAAAAGGAATATTGTTTGAATTTCCGTAAGGAATTGCGATTCCAAAAAAGCTTCTAAAAGCTAAAACTTTTTCTTTGGATAAATCCCAGTGTTTGATATAATCGAATTCGGTTTTAATATATTCAGAATATTCTATGTTGAAAATTTCATGATTCCCATTCGCATTTTTTGGAAGATTTGCGGCATTTGATGCCAGAGATAAAATCGATCCCGCCGATTCTATCTTTGTTCTAAAAAGATAAAAAGTGTTATCCAGTAAGTCTGTTTTAGTTGTTTTTGTAAACGAAAAGCTTGTAGAGAGGATAAAGTCATCTTCTGTAAGTCTTATTCTTCGTTCTTCAACACTGCTCACGGTTTTATAATCATCATCTGCTGGTGTTAAGGCAGTGTTTCCCGATAAAACGTCATTGGTAAAACCCGCCGTTCCTTCTTCTATTATTAAATTTCCGTTTGAATCAATATAATCAGGATTTGTGTTATACACTTTTCCTATATCATTTAAAGCTGTATAAGAGGATTCATAGATATTGAAATAATTTTCCGGATTTAGATTTCTCACATATTGCACATTAAAAAGATCAAAACGAGCAGTATTGTTTCTTTTTGGAGTCCAATTATATGCTAAAATTCCAGTAACGTTTTGTTTGTCTAACCCAATATTTTTTTGATTCGATAAACCTGTAGAAAGTAGAGTCGAAGGAATCATGCTTTTAGGAATAATTTTTTCGGTTTTAAAAGGAAACCAGATTCTTGGAATATTTAATTTTACATCTATTCCATATTCAGAAACATTGAAAAATCTACTATCCGGATTTGCAAAATCTTTTGAGGAGCCAATGTTTCCTCGAGCTGCAATTTCTAATGTTTCGGCACCATTAAATACGTTTCTAATAGTTTCTGAAAGACTGCCCTCAATTCCGATATCCTGTATATTCGAATGAGTCACATCAAGTGTGGTCTCTAAACTGTATTTTTTTCGAGGCGATAAATACACTTTTGCTATCAGTGATTGTGCGGTGGTATCTCTTTTATCTACTTCGTATAATATGGTTGGGTAATTGAAAATTTTAAGATTGTTCAAATACCGAGTTGTTAAAACAGTTCTAAAATCAGCGAATAAACTGCCCTTTGTAATAAAAACCGCATCAGTTATTGCCTTTGGTTTGTATTTTAATTTCGAATGACTATACAAATTGAAATTATTATACGTGATGCTGTCGGCAAACACATTGCTGTTATTTTTAGCCGAATAATCGGTGTAAATGTTTACATCGCTAATTTTATATATTTTGAAAGGTTCTGTTCTTGTGGTGTCTTTATCCTGATAGGAATAATCGTTTATGTTTAAATTTACGTTTATCTTTTTGTTATTATTGAGTGAGTCTAAATCGAAAGTCACGTAATTAGGTTGAAAATTATACACTCCATTATTTCTAAAATGGGTGTTAATTCGGTTTTTTTCATCCTCAAAATCTTCTGTTTTATATTGATTTCCAGATTTTATAAACGTGTTGGCTATTTTAGTTCGGTATAACGAATCTAATGCTGGCGTATGGATAGAAGTTGTCAATGTATCAATCAAAAAAGGATTTCCGGTGGTAATGGTATATTTTATTTTAGCCTTTTTTGCACTTAGGCTGTCTAATTTATAATTTGCTTTTACATCAAAAAAACCATTATTATGATAATAATATTTTAATCTCGAAATTGATTTTTCGGTTTTAACCGTGTCAACAATTACTGGAGGTTCGCCAGTTTTTTTTAAGAAATCGTGTATGCCATGATTCCAGAAGGATTGCCCTAGTCTATCTACTTGTTTGGCGGACAGCCATTTAGATTTTCGTTCATATTTTCCGGGATTATTCGTGAATTTAGCCTGATAAGTCGAGTCCGGATTAGGGTTTGCAAGATTAAACAAGTTTAATCTTAGTCGATAACCCATTATGGAACTGTTTGGTTTTTGATACAATTGGTTGATAACATCGTCGTTTTTTGTGGGCTTGTCATTTACTAAAATTTCATTTTCAGTAAGGAGTTGTTTGCCGTCTGGAACTCGTTTTACAGTATCACAAGCCGATAAAATTATTCCTATTAGAATAAATGTTGCTATTTTTGTGCTAATCTTTTTCAAGTGCTGGGAAATATTTAATTCAAAAGTACATTATTTTATGCTTAGTAAAAACCAAATAAAGCTTATAACGAGTTTGCAGCAAAAAAAATATCGATTTGCCCATCAATTATTCTTTGCCGAAGGCATAAAAGTAATTCAAGAATTGCTGGAATCAAATTTCGAATTGGAACATTTATACACCACTCAAGAAGATTTTGAAAAAGTTTCGAACGAAAGAAAAACACATATCAATGAAAATGATTTGAAAAAAATAAGCACATTGGCAACACCAAACTCCTGTTTGGCAGTATTTAAAATTCCCACCGAGAAAAAAATCAGAGAAAAAGGATTAATTCTTGCCCTTGATTCTGTTCGTGACCCTGGAAATTTAGGGACAATTTTGCGTTTGTGCGACTGGTTTGGCATTGAGCAATTAATTTGTTCCAAAGAAACGGCGGATATTTATAATCCAAAAGTAGTTCAGGCCACAATGGGTTCTATCGCCAGAGTCAATGTGAATTATATTGATTTGGAAGCTTTTATCCGCCCAACCCAATTGCCAGTTTTTGGCACTTTTATGGACGGGAATAACATTTATAAAACGGAGTTGCCTCAAGAAGGAATCATTGTTATGGGAAATGAAGCGAACGGAATTTCGCCAGAACTCGAAAAAATAATTAAAAACAGACTCACCATTCCACGTTTTGGCACTATTCAAAAAACCGAAAGTTTGAATGTGGCCACTGCGACGGCGATTGTTTTGAGTGAGTTTCGAAGAGGGTGATTTTATAAGTGGTCAGTTTTTTAGTGTTCAGTTGCCTGTGTAACTACTGATTAATTAAGTTGAAAATCCCTGAGTATCAAAAAACTGACCACTGACCACTCCTTTTCTAGTGGAAAGCAAAATTGATAAAAACAGCTCTGGTTTTCATCGATTCAATATTGCCAGTCCAAGGGCTATTTGGATCATTGTCTCGAATTAATTCATCACCAATTCCGAAAACACCTCTTATGGAAGGGGAAAATATAAAATATTCCGAAAAAATATCAATACCAAAACCAATCTCATAATTTGTTGTCCAAGGATGCATTCTGAAGCGTTCCTCATAATTATCATCAATAGATTTTGAATTGCTGGATAAATTTAATGTAGCAGAAACTCCACCTAATAAGTAAGGTCGGACATTTCCGGTTCTCAACGATGAAAACTTAAGCAGCAAAGGAAAATGGAGGTTGGTGCTGTTCACTTCCCGTAACAAGTCTGATGGTGAGGGTGTTGTCGGGAAATAACTGGCAGGATAATGTAAAATTCTTTGGGTGTAATATAAACCGGGCTCAAATCGCAAACGGAGATATTCTTGAAGTTTCAAATCAGCAATGAGTCCTACATTGAAACCGGTGGTTTTTTCCACTTGAATGTCTTCGCTAACTGTTTTATAATCTATTTTAAAATCATAAGAATTAAACCCTAAGTAAAAACCAAAATAAAGTTTTTGCTTTTGAAAATTTTCCAGATTAATAATGGGATCTCTGCCAAATATTTTATTAGCTCTCTGTGCTTGACCCTTCGTGACGAAGACTAATAAAATTATAACAACAATTTTTCTCATATTATTTCTTGGAAGCTGAATAAATTGTAGCCACACCAAAAGTTTGTGGCAATGCAACCACATCTATAAACCCAATTTTTTTCAAAATATTGTTCAAAGCCTCGCCATAAGGAAAAGCCGCCGCTGATTCTGACAAATAACCATAAGCAACATTGTCTTTTGAAAACAATTTTCCAATAATTGGCAGTATGTTTTTGCTGTAAAAAGTATAGCCTTGTTTATAGGGTGTTTTTTCCGGAATTGAAGTTTCAAGAATGACAAAAACGCCATTTGGTTTCAAAACCCTTAAAATTTCAGCCAGTCCTTTTTCCAGATTTTCAAAATTTCGAACTCCAAAAGCAACGGTAATTGCATCAAAATAGTGGTCTTCAAAAGGCATATTCTCTGAATCGGCCAAAACCATTTCTATTCTGTTGGACAAATTTTTATCTTGAATTTTTTGTTTGCCTACTTCGAGCATTCCTGCCGAAATGTCCAATCCTACAATTCTATCAGCCTTAGTTTGTGCCATCAAAATTGCCAAATCACCAGTTCCGGTTGCAATATCCAGAATGGTTTTCGGATTGGTTTTAGCCACTATTTGCAAGACTTTTTTGCGCCATTTTACATCAATTCCAAACGAAATAACCCGATTAAGATTATCATAATTGCCAGAAATGGTATCAAACATTGAGGCTACCTGCTCCTTTTTACTTAAAGTCGAATCTTTATATGGTGTTATGTTTTTTGACATTTTCTAAAATTTGAGGCAAAGGTAACCTAGATTTTTTGGATAATAAATTTTATTTTTTTCGAGTATATTTTTGAAAAGTATAATCAAAAAGATGTTTTTCGTCCTTTGGATTAAACGTTTCGGAAGTTAATTCCCAAATCTCTGAATCAATTTCAGGGAAATACACATCCGCTTCGAACGAATGATGAACGCGTGTAATATCAAGTTGATCCGCTAAAGAAATGGATTGTGTGTAAATTTCACCTCCGCCTATAATAAATAAATTTTCGTTTTGAGGGCAAACAGCAATGGCTTTTTCTAAATTTTCAACCACGATGCAACCTTCCGGTTCAAAGTTTTTTTGACGTGAAATAATAACGTGAGTTCTGTTTGGCAAGGGTTTTGGAAAACTTTCAAATGTTTTTCTCCCCATAACGATGTGATGTCCGGATGTAATTTCTTTGAAACGCTTGAAATCTTTGGGCAAATGCCAAAGCAAATCATTGTCTTTGCCCAACGCATTGTTTTCGGCAACGGCCGCAATTATAATAATCATTTTCTATTGAGGTTTGTTGGCAAAATCTTCTTCAATCTTTGTCTGTAATTGGGCAATTTTTTTTTGTTGTTGGGCAACAAGGCGGTCAATTTGTTCTCTCTCCCAATTTTTATTCATAAATCGATCGGTAATATATACTTTTATAAAATGCAGAACAAAAAGGAAAAGCCAAAATGTAATTACCCATATCGACCAATTAGTAACAATTCCGAAAACCGAAAAATAATTGGCAACACACATAAAGATACTGCCCAAAATAAATAGAACGAAATGAAAATACAACCCTTTTTTTTGTTTTAATCTTTTTCTGGCGTATTCGTAAAGTTCGTGGTGTTCTTTTTCCATAAAGCGAGATTTTGATTATAAAGATAAAATTTATTTTGAAATTCCATTATTTTTAATCCAAGATTATTTAAAGAGAAAACGTTTTCCGAGTTAGAATATGGAAATTTAATCGAATAAAATTTATGAATACGCTTAAAAATTAAGAGGGTTTTTGCCAAACTCCTAAATCTTCATCTTGGCTATTGAATGTTCGGAAGAAATTATTTTCTTTGTCCCATAATTCTAAAAATGAAATAGTTATGTCAATAAAGAAACAAGTTATAAAAACAAAACCAGTTTGTAAAGTTACATTTTCGGTAGAAGCAAAAGAAGCAAATAGCGCATCAGTTGTAGGAGATTTCAATAATTGGAATCCGGCAGAAGGTGAGTTGTCAAAATTAAAAAACGGAACTTTCAAAGGTGTTTTTGATTTAGCAAAAGACGCCTCTTACGAATTCAAGTACCTGATTGATGGTGCTTATGTAAACGAAAGCGAAGCGGATTCTTTCAAATGGAACGAATTTGCAGGAGCAGAAAACGGTGTTTTAACTGTTTAATCTCTCTTTTCTAAAAAATTAAAATCCGTTATGATAAAATTAAATTTATCGGGAACGGATTTTTTTTATTCAGATTTGTGAGGTTGTTAACGGTTGCCTTTGTTGGTTAAATTATATTTAGTCATTTCTTTTTTTGACTTTTAAAGATTCAAGATGTTGTTTAGGATTAAAATTTTCAGCAACACCGCTTTCAATTCCTTCATTAATCGCTTTTTTAAGAGCAATTATTTTATTTTCCTCTTCTTCTAACAATCTCAAACCTGCGCGAATAACTTCACTTGCATTTTTAAATCTGCCTTCAGAAACGGTATTGTCAACAAAGTTTTCAAAGTAATTTCCTAAAGATACTGATGTATTTCGTCCCATAATTTTTTATTGTTTTTGTAAAGTTGCCAAATTTTGGTAACTTTCAAAGAAAAATTTATTTTTTGCTTGTGTTTATGGACACAGATTGCAAAACTGC
>DZAU01000193.1 GCA_022729635.1 Flavobacterium psychrophilum | reverse complement strand
GTTATCGGCAAGTGTGACAAGCTGCAGTATTTCAAATAATTAATTGTATAAAAACACAAAAGAGTGATTTGTTTTCTTTCAGACCAGATAAATGATTAATTTTATTGCCTGATTTAAAACTATGGATAATAAGCAGAACATAATTATTTATAAAACGGCTGATGGTAAGGCATCGGTGGCATTGTATGCTAAAGACGCTAATGTATGGATGAACCAAAATCAACTTGCTGAACTTTTTGACACCTCAAAGCAAAATATTAGTCTTCATATAATTAATATACTGAAAGAAGGAGAGTTACATGTAAATTCAGTTGTCAAGGATTACTTGACAACTGCTTCGGATGGTAAAGACTATAATATTACATTCTATTCACTCGATATGATTTTGGCAATCGGATTTCGAGTTCGCAGTAAACGTGGTACACAGTTTAGAATTTGGGCAAATAAAAACCTGAAAGAGTATATGATAAAAGGATTTTTAATGGATGATGAACGTCTAAAGAATCCTGATGGCAGACCTGATTATTTCGATGAATTATTAGAGCGGATAAGGGATATTCGCGCATCGGAAAAGCGATTTTACCAAAAGATTAAGGACTTGTTTGCAATTAGCAGTGATTATGAAGCTGATGATAAATCAACACAGATGTTTTTTGCCGAAACGCAAAACAAACTTCATTATGCTGTAACTGGTCAAACTGCTGCTGAATTGATTGTTTCAAGAGCAAATGCGGATAAACCAAATATGAATTTAACTTCATGGAAAGGTTCCATTGTAAGAAAGCAAGATATTTTTACAGCAAAGAACTACTTGACTCATGATGAAAATGATACCTTAAACCGATTAGTAATTATCTTTCTTGAAAGTGCAGAACTGAGAGCTAAAAACCGAATGGACATCACAATCGATTTTTGGCGTGAGAATGTCGATAAAATTCTTGACTTTCAGGACAAGAAGATATTGACCAATGCGGGCTCTATTAGCAAGTTAGAGATGGAAAAACAAGCACAAGAGATATACAAAAACTTTGATGAAAGAAGAAAGAAATTTGAGGCACTCCAAGCAGATATAGAAGATTTAGAGGAGTTAAAAAGACTTGAACATGAGATAAAAACCAAAAAGAAGGAATAAGGAATTGTAAAGAAATAAAGTATACAGAATTGGCGTAGTAATTTTG
>DZAU01000106.1:3665-5121 GCA_022729635.1 Flavobacterium psychrophilum | reverse complement strand
GCTTCTACCGCAAATTCCATTGGTAATTTGTTTAAAACTTCTTTACTGAAACCATTGACAATCAAGGAAACGGCTTTTTCGGTATCAATCCCACGTTGGTTGCAATAAAACAATTGGTCTTCTCCAATTTTGCTCGTAGTGGCTTCGTGTTCTATTTGTGCACTTGCATTTTTACTTTCAATGTAAGGAAAAGTATGAGCGCCACATTCGTTGCCCATCAATAGCGAGTCGCATTGAGAGAAATTACGTGCATTTTTGGCATTTTTACCAACTCTGACCAACCCGCGATAGGAATTTTGCGAATGTCCGGCTGAAACCCCTTTTGAAATAATGGTGCTTTTAGTATTATTACCCAAATGTATCATTTTGGTTCCGGTATCGGCTTGTTGAAAATGATTGGTTACGGCAATACTGTAAAATTCGCCAATCGAATTATCACCTTTCAAAATACAACTCGGATACTTCCAAGTAACAGCACTTCCGGTTTCCACTTGTGTCCAAGAAATCTTTGCATCATTATAGGCAATGGCACGTTTGGTAACAAAGTTATAAACACCCCCTTTACCTTCTGCATCACCCGGGTACCAATTTTGTACCGTAGAATATTTGATTTCAGCACGGTCTAAAACGACGAGTTCCACAACAGCTGCATGCAATTGATTTTCATCTCTTTGGGGAGCCGTACAACCTTCCAAATAACTCACATAACTTCCTTCATCGGCGATGAGCAACGTGCGTTCAAACTGTCCCGTTCCACCTTCGTTGATACGGAAATAAGTGGATAATTCTACCGGACTTCTCACGCCTTTGGGAATATAACAAAAAGATCCGTCAGAAAAAACGGCAGAATTGAGCGCAGCATAAAAATTATCGGTTTTTGGCACCACAGAACCAATGTATTTTTTAACCAATTCAGGGTGTTTTTGAATCGCTTCGGAAATGGGGCAAAAAATTATGCCACGTTCTTCCAACGTTTTTTTGAAAGTAGTAGCTACCGAAATAGAATCAACCACAATATCCATAGCCACATTGGATAATCTTTTTTGTTCATCTATGGAGATGCCTAATTTGGCAAAAGTTTTAAGTAATTCAGGATCTACTTCGTCCAATGAATTTAATTTTGGTTTTGATACAGGGGCAGAGAAATAACTTATTTCATTAAATTTTGGTTTTTCATAATGCACATTTGCCCATTCGGGTTCGGTCATTTTTTCCCAAATTCTGAATGCTTCCAAGCGCCAATCGGTCATCCATTCCGGCTCGTTTTTTTTAGCAGAAATAGCACGAACCACTTCTTCTGATAGCCCGGGTGGAAACTTATCAGATTCGATATCAGTATAAAAACCATATTCGTATTCTTTGGTTTTTAATTCCTGTTCGAGTTCGTTTTCGGTATATTTTTTCATTTTTAGTATGTAGTATTGAGATATGAGTATTGAGATATGAGTATTGAGAT
>DZAU01000106.1:1683-3565 GCA_022729635.1 Flavobacterium psychrophilum | reverse complement strand
AGTATTGAGATATGAGTATTGAGATATGAGTATTGAGATTTTGAGTTTAGATTTCAAGACATAAGACTTTAAGACGTAAGACTTTAAGACGTAAGACTGCAAGACTGCAAGACTTTAAGACAATTCAAACCCGAAACATAAAACATGAAACCTTGAAAGGGACAAAATTAAATGGTTTTTCTATGATAATTATCATGTTATTAAGAATAATTCTAAATAACACAATAAATTTTTGTTATAGTTGTTAGAATAACTTTTTCTCTATTTTTGTGCGATGATTCAAAAAAACAAATTATTTATATATATATTTCTGATTACCAATATATTATTGGGTCAAAAATCGGAAGTACAATTGCTTTTTACAGGCGACATTATGGGTCATGGACCGCAAATCCAAGCTGCTTATGATGAAAAAACAAAAACGTACAACTATGAAAATTGCTTTATGTACATCAAAGATGTTTTATCAAATGCAGATTTTGCCATAGGTAATTTGGAAGTTACATTGGGCACAAAACCTTATTCGGGTTACCCCATGTTCAGTTCCCCACCAGAATTGGCAACCGCCATCAAAATGGCAGGAATTGATGTGCTTGGTACTGCCAACAATCATTCTTGTGATAGGAAGGAAAAAGGGATTACTCGTACCATTAATGTATTGGATAGTCTGAAAATCAAACATTTTGGCACCTATAAAAATGCAGAAGATAAAAGCCAAAAAGGTTTGATGTTGTTAGAAAAAAACAATATCAAAATAGGATTACTCAATTATACTTATGGCACCAATGGGATTGCAATTTCAGATTCTACAATGGTTAATTTTTTAGATAAAACTAACATTATTAACGATATAGAAATTGCAAAATTATACAAACCCGATGTGTTGATAGCTTATGTGCATTGGGGTTTGGAGTACAAAGATTTACCGGTACAGGAACAAAAAGATTGGTTTGAATTTTTTAAAGAAAACGGTGTAAATATTGTCATTGGTTCGCATCCGCATGTGGTGGAACAGATGGAATGGAACAAAGAAGACAAATCATTGGTTGTGTATTCTTTGGGAAATTTCATTTCCAATCAACGATTTTACAGAAGTGATGGTGGTGCATTGTTTGAACTCACCTTGACAAAAAACGCACAACATCAAGTGGAAATTTCCAACGCTGAATATATTTTAACTTGGGTTTATAAAAGAGAATTTCATGGACAAACAGACTATTTTGTATTGCCTGTCAATGAGTTTGAGTACAAAAAGTATTTTTTTAATTCATCAACAGACTATCAACAAATGATAAAATACGCCAATCATGTAAGAACGTTGTTGCAAAAAAACAATCAAAATGTAGATGAAAAAACCATTTTTGACAAAGATGCACAACTTTTGATGCGCGAATTGAGATTACAACCCCGCTAAAACGTTTTCACTTCCAAAAATTATCCCGATTTTCTTCGTATTATTTGTATATTTGCAAATCCAACTCAAACCGATTTTTAATGATTTTAAAAACCATTACCATAGAAGATTTAGTGGAAGAATATCCTTTTTCTGTGCAATATTTGGCGGATAAAGGTATTCGATGCATCAAATGTGGCGAACCCATTTGGGGTACGTTAGATGAAGCTTGTAAAGAAAAAGGATTTGATGACGAAAAGATTGATTTTTTTGTAAAGGAACTCAATGAATTGAATGAAATAGAAAAGTTATAGTGTTTATCATTTTATCAATAAATCATTAAGCTCATTAGTAAAGCCATAAAATTCAAAAATCGTAATTTGTAATTCACGTCTCGACTTCACTTGACGACCAACTCAAAATTTATTACTTAAAATTCATAAATCGTGGTTTCGACTTCGCTCAACCACCTTTAATAAATCGTAATTC
>DZAU01000106.1:0-1583 GCA_022729635.1 Flavobacterium psychrophilum | reverse complement strand
AATCGTAATTCTAAATTCGTAATTCGTAAATAACATGTTAGATATTCAAAAAACTTTAAAAAATCTCGGCATCGAGAATATAAATTTAGGTGTTTCGACCGGAGCAGCATGGTTTGACACCACAGGAAAAACCGAGTCTTCTTCTTCACCTATTGATGGTAAAGAAATAGCACAAGTGAAAACCGCCACTTTGGAAGACTATGAAAAAGTGGTAAAAAAAGCCGAAGCCGCCTTCAAAGAATGGCGTTTGGTTCCGGCGCCGGTTCGTGGCGAAATTGTACGTCAAATAGGGAATGCGTTGCGCGAATACAAAGAAGATTTGGGTGCTTTGGTTTCTTATGAAATGGGAAAAGTGTATCAAGAAGGTTTAGGCGAAGTACAAGAAATGATTGATATTTGCGATTTTGCAGTGGGTCAGTCGCGTTTAATCAATGGAGTGGCATTGCAATCAGAAAGACCACAACACAGATTATCAGAACAATACCATCCGCTGGGTATTGTGGGAATTGTAACTTCCTATAATTTTCCTGTTGCCGTTTGGGCTTGGAATGCTGCTTTGGCTGCCATTGCAGGCGATGTAGTAATATGGAAACCATCTTCAAAAACCCCATTGACAGCAGTAGCAACGCAAAAAATTATTCGTCAGGTTTTAATTGATAATAACGTTCCCGAAGGTGTATTCAATTTAGTGGTGGGTCGTTCTTCTGTGATGGGTGATAACTTTTTGGCAGACAAACGCATTCCTTTATTTTCCATAACCGGATCAACTGCTGTGGGCAAAAGAGCCGCCGAAATTGTAGGTCGTCGTTTGGGTAACACTTTGTTGGAATTAGGCGGTAACAATGCCGTAATTATCACACCCGAAGCAGATATCCCAATGGCAGTGATGAGCACTGTTTTCGGAACCGTTGGAACAGCCGGACAACGTTGTACTTCTACACGTCGTGTGATTATTCACGAATCAATTTACAATCAAGTACGTGATTCATTTGTAAAAGCATACGAAAAAATAGCCACAAAAATTGGAAATCCATTAGTGGATGGCAATTTAGTGGGTCCTGTAATTGACGTTCATTCAGTCAATGCCTTTTTAGATGCAGTGAAAAAAGTACAAGAAGAAGGTGGGAAAATTCTTTTTGGTGGTCAACATCTTGAAGGAAAAGGTTATGAATCAGGAAATTATGTAGTGCCTTGTATTGCCGAAGCCGAAAATCATTACCACATCGTACAAGAAGAAACCTTTGCACCGATAGTGTATTTTATAAAATACAGCGGTGACGTGCAAAATGCCATCGACCTGCAAAACGATGTACCACAAGGACTTTCATCTGCTATTTTCACACTCAATGTGCGCGAAGCAGAAACGTTTATTTCTCAAACCGGTTCCGATTGTGGTATCGCCAATGTTAATTTAGGAACAAGTGGTGCAGAAATAGGGGGTGCATTTGGTGGAGAAAAAGAAACCGGCGGCGGACGCGAAAGCGGAAGCGATGCTTGGAAAATCTATATGCGCCGTCAAACCAATACCATTAATTACGGCACCAAATTGCCTTTGGCACAGGGGATTAAATTTGATATTTAAT
>DZAU01000192.1 GCA_022729635.1 Flavobacterium psychrophilum | reverse complement strand
CTAAATACCGAATTAATAAAAGCACCAAAAGGTAGCATTGAGTATGTAGTAATTCACGAACTATGCCATTTAGTACATCATAATCATAATAAAGAATTCTATGATTTACAAAACAGATTATCTCCAAATTGGGAAAAATGGAAAGAAAAATTAGAACACGCTTTGTCATAAAACGTAACGATTATCAAATAATAATTATCCGAAATGTATCACGGAAATTAATATAATAAAAACAGTCATTACCTCATTCAGCTGCACAAAAACCGTCTTTAGTCCAAGTATTCCTAAAGCCAGTTCTTTGTTTGCTTCATTTCGTTAATTTCCAAAGCAGTAAAACACAACGTATCTTGGTTAGGTGGTAAAAAGGAAGTTTTACATTTCAAAAGCCACTCCTTTGCCAACGCTCCAAAAAAAATTACTGGCACAGTTTTTAGAAAAAACACGTACGCTTCGCAACTTGCGCCAGTAATTTTTTTCCCCAAGCTGTGTTACATAATTGAGTATTATAGTTCATTACAAAGCGTTTATATTGTTTTTTTGGTTTTTGCAATGAAGCTATAATATCATTTATGTAAAACAGCCGCTCCTGCCAACGCGCTTGCCAGTGGCTCCAGGACAACATTTTTTGCAGCTCCCATCGCATCACCCAGCTACAAAAAACACCGTCCTTCGCCACTGTCTTCAACAACGTTCTCCATTTCATCAGAAACTTTACGGTTATAATTGCTTTCAAGAACGTTCACGGTAACTGTTTTTAGCAACTTTACGGTTAAATCGGTAGTATTTGCATTGCTTTTGTAAGTGATGTAAATTGCTTATCAACTCCATTTCTAACATTCACAATTTAGGAATAAGCAATTTACAACACCCACAAAACCAAGAAATAGCCAGTAAGAGTATCTTTTTTTATTTGCCAGAAACACAAGATAAATTGATTTTCCATCGGCTTGATGCCTAGCGTTTTCAGAGGATTATTTACTTTAAAAATAAATCCTAACTTTTTAAGAAATATTGGCATCAAGCCGATAGTAAAATCAATCAGAAACATCTCGTTAAGCAAATGAAAAAAAACACACTTACCTGCGCTATTGCCCCATCGCACTAGGAAAAAGTATTTTCATTGTTTTTGTAAGTGTAATAAATTGCTTTACAACTTTACTTCTAAAATTCACAATTTCGATAAAGCAATTTATCACACCCACAAAATCAAACCGTAAGAAAGAGTATTAAATTTT
>DZAU01000003.1:54739-57777 GCA_022729635.1 Flavobacterium psychrophilum | reverse complement strand
GAAATTCTTAAAGAAAAAGGCTATCCTATTGCAAGAAGAACAATTGCTAAATATAGGGAACAACTGGATATTCCTGTGGCGAGAATGAGGAAGAAAATGTAAAGCCCCCTAACCCCCGAAGGGGGAATTTATAGAATGAATTATAAAAAAATCCTTCCCTTTTTTTCCTATTTATTACATCCGATATTCATTCCGGTTTTTGCCGCCTGGATTTATTTATTTTTCAACGATTCTACTTTTACAAATCCCGAAAAATACTTCGCTATTTTTCAAATTGTACTATTCACAATTTTGCTTCCAATCTTGTTTTTCTTTGTACTGCGAGCTTCCGGAAAAGTTGATTCTGTTATGATTACTGAAATATCACAGCGAAAAATTCCGCTGGCTATTCAGTGTTTTTTGATAATTATATTAATTCGAAAAAGTATCACATTGGAACACTTTCCTGAACTATATTACTTCTTTTTGGGAGGATTGTTGAGTTCTTTTTTGGCATTAGTTTTATTGTTTTTTAAAATCAAAGCCAGTCTTCATTTGGTAGCCATAAGTGCTTTAACCATTTTTGTCATTGGCTTAAGCCTTCATAATCAAACCCGAAACATCAATTTAATTGCATTTCTAGTGTTTATGAACGTTGTTGTGGCTTTTTCCAGACTAGAAATGAAAGCACATACTTCTAAAGAATTGGCGATTGGTTTTGTTTTGGGAGTTATTCCGCAACTCCTTTTGCTCTATTTTTGGTTATAAAATATAGAACATTATTCCAACATTCAGGGAATTCATATCAATAGTTTCATTATTGGTTTTGGCCGATTGAAACAAAGCGTTTAAACCATAATACGCATAAATATTTATGGTGTTATATCCCGAAGAAATGTAAGCTCCGTATTGGAATTTATTAAAATCTTTATTGTTGGAGACCACTATTTTACCTTGATTATCTTGATAAACTGACTTGTCATAAATTAAATATCCCATTTTAAAACCTCCGTAAATTCTCCAAAATTTATGACTTTCATAAGTTGATGTCCTCCACCTGAACTCTAAAGGCACTTCAACCAGAAGCTGAGTAAATTTGTTTTTATCATAAGTAATATTGGGGTCAATAATCGTGTAAACTGGCGCTTGGTTAATTTCAGTTATGGCAAGATTCTGATTGTAATTATTGTAAGAAAAACCTATTCCTGGAGCTATTGCTACGGTTCTTTTTTTATTCACAGGCATATCTCTAAGGAATCCTACTGAAAATCCTGAAGAAAATTTATCTTGGGTTAAGCCGGCTGGTTTGTTTTGCAATGTGTTGAGTGTAAACCCAAAATAGAATTGATCTTCTCTGTAGAGTGAATCTATTTTTACAATAGGGGAAACGGGATTTGTACTTTGCGAAAAACCATTCGCCGCAATAAACAAAAGGAATATTTTAAGAAATAAACGCATACCAAGATTTTGAGCGATAAATTTACAAAAAAAAGCTAACCAAAAGGCTAGCTTTTATGATTGTGTAAAAATTACTTGCAGTGAGTCCCTTTGTTTTACACATTTTACGGCTGTTGTATTGTTTTTATTTTTATGAGTCTTGTATTAAAAACTCTGTCAGAGTTTAAAACTCTGACAGGGTTGCTATGAAAACGTTACCTAAAATTTATTACAAATCAAACCCCATTTTCACGCCTAATTTCATCGCAATGATCTTGGTGATTCGTTGTTTGAGTTCTGGGATTTTGATGTTTTCTATTACGGCATTCGAGAAGGCGTACATCAATAAAGCTTTGGCTTCTTTTTTGGGAATTCCGCGGGATTGCATATAGAACATTGCTGATTCGTCGAGTTGTCCAACGGTACAACCGTGCGAACATTTTACGTCATCGGCAAAAATCTCTAGTTGGGGTTTGGCGTTTATCATTGCTTTGTCTCCCAATAAAATGTTGTTGCTTTTCTGGAAAGCGTTGGTTTTTTGGGCTTCTTTTTCGACAAAAATCTTACCGTTGAAAACTCCTGTGGAATTGTCGGCAAAAATACCTTTGTAATCTTGGTGGCTTTCACAATTGGGTGTGGAATGTTGTACCAAGGTATAATGATCCACGTGTTGTTTTTCGCCGATAATCGTAATTCCGTTGAGGTTGCTGACAATTCTTTCTCCAAAATGATAAAAATTCAGGTTGTTTCTGGTCAGGTTTCCGCCAAACGAAAAAGTGTTTACAGACACGTTAGTTTCCTGTTTTTGTGAAACATAAGTATTGTCGATTAAATTGGCTTCGAGATTATCACTCTGGATTTTATAATAATCGACAATGGCGCGTTTCTGTGCGAAAATTTCGGTAACCGAATTAGTCAAAACTGGATTAGCTACGCTCTGTTCGCCGTTGGCTCGGGTTTCGTTCAGACTTTGGTGTCTTTCGATGATTTGAACGTGTGAATTTTCGCCCACAATTATCAAATTTCTTGGCTGAACCAAAAGTGCCGCTTCGTTTCCTGTTGAGAAATACATAACCTCGATGGGTTTTCGCACCACAATACTTTTCGGGATATTTACATAAGCTCCTTCATTGGCGAAAGCCGTATTCAAACTGGTCAAACTTTCGTCTTTACTGGCAATTTTATTGAAATAGTTATCAATAACCATTTTATATTTTGGCCTGTTCAACGCCGAGGACATCAGGCAAACATCAATACCTTCGTGAGTGGTTGATGATAAATGCGAGCTAAAAACACCGTCAATAAAGACAATTTTATAAGTGTCGATTTCGTGGATGAAATATTTTTTTACATCGGCAAATTCTACTGTGCTTTCGTTTTTTGGAAATACGGTAAAGTCATTTTTTAAGATGGCATTTAGCGAAGTATATTTCCAAGACTCCTCTTTTTTAGTCGGAAAACCTTTATTTTCAAAGTTTTTTATGGCTTGGGAACGCACATCATAAAGTTCTGAATGAACATCGATTTGTTCTTCGAAAGCCATAAAAGACGATAGTAATTTTTCTTTAAGTTCCATTTTTGTTTGTTTCAGGTTTAAAGTTTCAGGTTTAAAGTTTCAGGTT
>DZAU01000003.1:23830-54639 GCA_022729635.1 Flavobacterium psychrophilum | reverse complement strand
GTTTCAGGTTTAAAGTTTCAGGTTTAAAGTTTCAGGTTCAGCAACTTGAAACTTGAAAAACTTGAAACTTGAAACTAAATTAATTTTCCGCTTTAATCCAGTCGTATCCTTTTTCTTCGAGTTCGTAAGCCAATTCTTTTGTGCCAGATTTCACAATTTTTCCGTTGTGCAGCACGTGCACAAAATCAGGAACGATGTAGTCTAATAATCTTTGATAATGTGTGATAACGATGATGGCGTTTTTGTCGCTTTTGAGTTTGTTTACCCCATTGGCAACAATTCTCAAGGCATCAATATCCAATCCGGAATCGGTTTCGTCAAGAATGGCGAGTTTGGGTTCAAGCATTGCCATTTGGAAAATCTCGTTACGTTTTTTCTCTCCACCTGAAAATCCTTCGTTTAGGGAACGAGACAAAAACTTCCGGTCTATTTCTAATAATTCTGATTTAGAACGAATGAGTTTTAGCATTTCGTTGGCTGGCATTTCTTCCAGTTTTTTTGCTTTACGGGTTTCGTTGATTGCCGCTCTCATAAAGTTAGTAACCGAAACTCCTGGGATTTCAACAGGATATTGGAACGAAAGGAAAACTCCTTTGTGCGCTCTTTCTTCTGGAGCCAATTCTGAAATATCTTCGTTGTCTAAAAAGATTTCTCCTTCGGTCACTTCAAAGTTTTCATTTCCGGCAATTACCGCCGAAAGCGTACTTTTTCCGGCACCGTTTGGTCCCATTATGGCGTGGATTTCTCCTGCTTTTACTTCAAGATTAATTCCTTTTAATATTTCTTTGTCTCCAATGGAGGCGTGTAAATTTTTTATTGATAACATTGTTTTTTATTTTTATATAAAAGCTAATTCTATTTTGTCTTTTTGGTTAAATTTATCTGCGTTAAAATGAGCGTTTCCTATATATTCCATTCCCAAATATTCGGCTGATTTTCGAAAAGGAATATAAAAATCTGATTCAATTTCATCTGCGTGAGAATTAGAAATTACGCCACATTTTTTCCCTTTAAGACTTTTTCCTGTTTCTTTTTCGATTAGAATTATGTCTGTACATCTATCGAAAAAGACCTTCATAATTCCACTCATATTATACCAATAATTTGGTGTGGCAAAAATTATCGTGTCGTATTTTTCTATTATTGATTTAATTAAAGGTTGAAAATCGTCGTTTTTATTTTTACCTTCATAATCATAATAAGAAAATTGATAATCACTCAAATTAATTAAATCAATATTGAATTGATTTGTAATTTCAGTGGCTATTTTAGTCGTATTTCCGTTATTACGGGAAGTTCCTACTATTAATACTTTTTTATTTCCCATTGAAAAATTTATTCTTAATGATTTTTTAAGGACAAAATATTTAATATTTCAACGGTGTTTTCATCAGCAACTCTATAAATAATTCTATGTTCCTGATTAATTCTTCTTGACCAACGTCCAGTCAAATGATGTTTTAAAGGTTCGGGTTTTCCAATTCCTTCAAAAGGATGTAGTTGAATGTCTTCAATTAAAGAATATATTTTATTTAATATTCCTTTATTTCCAGATTTTATCCAAAAATCTAAATCTGATTTTGCTTTATCAGAAAAATCTATTTGCATAATTCTTTCAATTCTTCCATTGTCATTCTGATTCCTTTGCCTTCTTTTATGCTTCTTTCTGCATCCAAAATTTCTTTTACAAATTCTGGATTATACGGTTTGTCTTCTTTTTCAATATCAAAACCCAATGATTTTGCCAATGATTTCAATACTGGTAAATCTTTTTTCTTAACGTTTTTTAAAATGAGTTCCATAACAGATGTATTTTAATATTGTTTCTTCAAATTTACAAAAATTATCCGACTGAACCTTCTAACGAAATTTCCAGTAATTTCTGTGCTTCTACTGCAAATTCCATTGGCAATTTATTCAAAACATCTTTGCTGAAACCGTTCACGATTAAAGCGATGGCTTTTTCGGTGGGTATTCCACGTTGGTTGCAATAGAAAACTTGATCTTCGCCAATTTTACTCGTTGTGGCTTCGTGTTCTACTTTGGCAGATGGATTTTTGCTTTCGATATATGGAAATGTGTTCGCACTACAATTGTTCCCCATCAAAAGCGAATCGCATTGCGAAAAGTTTCTTGCATTTTCAGCATTTGGACTAATTTTTACTAAACCTCTGTAACTATTGTGTGATTTTCCGGCCGAAATTCCTTTAGAAATAATCGTTGATTTTGTGTTTTTTCCAAGGTGAATCATCTTAGTTCCCGTATCTGCTTGCTGGAAATTATTGGTTACGGCAATCGAATAAAATTCGCCCACAGAGTTATCGCCTTTCAAGACGCAAGACGGATATTTCCAAGTTACGGCAGAACCGGTTTCGACTTGTGTCCAAGAAATTTTGGCGTTTTTCTCACACCAACCACGTTTTGTTACAAAGTTGAAAACGCCGCCTTTTCCTTCCTTGTTTCCAGGATACCAGTTTTGAACGGTCGAATATTTGATTTCGGCATCGTCCATTGCGATAAGTTCGACAACCGCAGCGTGCAACTGATTTTCGTCACGACTTGGTGCGGTACAACCTTCGAGATAACTTACATAACTGCCTTCGTCAGCAACTAGCAATGTTCTCTCGAACTGTCCGGTTCCGGCTTGATTGATTCGGAAATAAGTCGAAAGTTCCATCGGACAACGAACGCCTTTTGGAATATAACAGAAACTTCCATCAGAGAAAACCGCCGAATTTAGCGCAGCATAGAAATTATCTTTTTGAGGCACAACGGTTCCAATATATTTTCGAACCAGTTCAGGATGTTCTTTTATGGCTTCGGAAATGGAACAAAAAATTATTCCTTTTTCGTTTAAAGTTTTCTTAAATGTGGTCGCCACCGAAACAGAATCGACAACAATGTCCATCGCCACATTATTCATTATTTTTTGTTCATCGACAGAGATTCCTAACTTTTTATACATTTCTAAAAGTTCAGGATCTACATCGTCTAATGTTTTATTTGGGTCTATTTTCTTTGGAGCAGAATAATAGGAAATGGCTTGAAAATCGGGCTTTTCATAATGCACATTTGCCCATTCCGGCTCTGTCATAAGTTCCCATGCTCGAAAAGCGGCAATGCGCCAATCGGTCATCCATTGCGGTTCTTCTTTTCGGTGGGAAATGGCGCGAACAATGTCTTCATTTAAACCAACAGGAAAAGTATCCGATTCTATATCCGTATAAAATCCGTATTCGTATTCTTTGTTTTCGAGTTCAACTCGTAAATGGTCTTCGGTGTATTTTGACATTTTATTTTTTTTTAAACCCTGACAGGGTTATTTTTAAAGTGAAAACGATTCTCCGCAGCCACAAGTTCGACTCGCGTTAGGATTATTGAAAACAAATCCTTTTCCGTTTAATCCTCCTGAGAATTCGAGAATTGTTCCTGCTAAATAGAGGAATGATTTTTTCTCTACGGCAATGGTTATCTCGTTATCCACGAATATTTTGTCGTCTTCACTTTTGGTTTTATCAAATTTTAAATCATACGATAACCCTGAGCATCCGCCGCTCTTTACCCCTACTCTTACATAATCGCTTGCAGAGTCAAAACCGTCGTCTTTCATCAAATCGATGATTTTCTTTTTGGCCGTATCAGAAACTTTTATCATAATCGTTATTTTGATTTTGTCTAAATAAAGTGCAAAGATATTACAATTTAGACTTTTTGTCAAACATATAACATTTTTATAACTATAAACGGATAGAAAAAGTTGATTTAGCTTTCTATATAAGCAAATGTATTCCTTAACTTTGTTCCTCTTTGAACAAACAAACAGATTAATGAAACTATATCCCATAGAAACCGGAAACTTTAAGCTCGATGGAGGCGCAATGTTTGGTGTGGTTCCAAAAACAATTTGGAATCGAACCAATCCTGCCGATGAAAACAATTTAATAGATTTAGCCGCACGTTGTTTGCTTATAGAAGATGGAAAGAAACTTATTTTGATTGATAACGGAATGGGCAACAAACAATCCGATAAGTTTTTTGGTTATTATTCGCTTTGGGGAACACATTCTTTAGACAAATCATTGGCTAAATACGGTTTTCATCGCGATGACATTACCGATGTTTTCTTGACCCATTTGCATTTTGACCATTGTGGCGGAAGCGTAAATCGGAATAAGGATAAAACCGGATATGAAGTAGCGTTTAAAAATGCCAAATATTGGACTAACGAAAACCATTGGGAATGGGCAACGAAACCCAATTTAAGGGAAAAAGCTTCTTTTCTTTCGGAAAACATTTTGCCAATACAAGAAAGCGGTCAGTTAAATTTTATTCAATTAAACGAAGGTGATTTTGTAGAAAAATCGGAACTTGATTTCGGGATTTTCTTTGTAAACGGTCACACCGAAAAAATGATGATTCCACATATTAAATATCAGGACAAAACCGTTTGTTTTATGGCAGATTTATTGCCAACAGTGGGTCATTTGCCGTTGCCGTATGTTATGGGTTATGACACCAGACCACTGTTGACTATGCCAGAAAAAGAAAAATTCCTGAAAGCAGCAGCCGAAAACAATTACTATTTATTTCTCGAACACGATGCCCACAACGAAATCATCACGGTTGAAAATACGGAAAAAGGAGTTCGTTTGTCAGACGTTTTTAGTTGTGATGAAATCTTAAGATAGTGTTAATCCTGATTTATTTGTAACAAAAAAACATACTTTTAGACCAATATTATAAATTCAAAAAAAACAATCGATGAATAATTTTAAATCCATTTTTATTGTTGCCTCAACCGTTTTGGTTTTGGCAAGTTGTGGGACTTCAAAAAAAGTCGCCCAAACTACTCCTGTGATGATTCAAGCGCCACTAAACATTCAAAAAAAGACTCCAATTAAGGAATCGGAATTAAATCGCTGGAGTCATTTAGATATAGTAAAAGACACGATTCCGGGAATGAGTGTTGACAAGGCTTACGCAGAATTATTGAAAAACAAAAAAGGCGTGAAAGTAATCGTAGGAATAGTAGATTCTGGCGTTGATATTGAACACGAAGATTTGAAATCAGTGATTTGGACTAATCCTAAAGAAATTGCTGGCAACGGAATTGACGATGACAAAAACGGATACGTTGACGACATTCACGGCTGGAATTTTCTTGGTGACATTATCAAAGAAAATTTAGAATATGAAAGAATCATTGTCAACAAAAACCTTGTTGATCAAGTTACTTATGACGAAGCAGTTGCCGAAAACAATAAAAAAATTGAAACATCAACTAAAGGGAAAGCACGTTTAGAAGAAATGACGGTCGATGCAACAAAAGCGGAGACTGTTTTGACAAAATATTTTGGAAAATCTGGATATTCCGTTGAAGAAGTCAATGCCATTAGTTCTCAAGATGCCGAAATAGCTAAGAGTCAAAAAGTATTTCAGCGTGTAACTTCTTTTGGAATGACAATCCCTGAATATCAAACTGCCTTGCAAAAAGAACTTGATGGATATGATAAAGTAATTAACGGAGAAAATCTTAAAACGAATTACAGAAAAGTTATCGGAGACAATCCGGACGACATAACCGATACAAAATACGGGAACAACAATGTTATGGGGATAAGCCCCGATAAAGAGCAAATTATGCACGGAACTCACGTTGCCGGAATTGTGGCGCAAGTAAGAAACAACACTCTTGGTGGCGACGGAATTGCAAACAACGTCGAAATTTTAACTGTTCGTGCTGTGCCAGATGGCGATGAGTATGATAAGGACATTGCCCTTGGGATTCGCTATGCGGTTGACAATGGCGCAAAAGTAATCAACGGAAGTTTTGGAAAAGACTACTCACCACACAAACAATGGGTATATGATGCCATAAAATATGCCGAAAGCAAAGACGTTTTAATCGTTCACGCAGCCGGAAATGACTCAAAAGACATTGATGTTGAAAATAATTTTCCAAATGATTCTGATGATAAAAAAACAGAATTTGCCGATAATTTAATTACCATTGGTGCCTTGAATTTTGACTATAATAATAAATTAGTTGCCAGATTTTCTAATTACGGAAAATTAAATGTTGACGTTTTTGCGCCTGGCGTAAAAATTTATGCTTCAACACCAAACAATACTTATAAATTATTACAAGGAACCTCAATGGCTTCGCCAAATGTTGCCGGAGTTGCCGCATTAATTCGTTCTTATTATCCAAAATTATCTGCTAAAGAGGTAAAACACATTTTAATGGATTCTGGTGTTGCAATTACCACTGACGTTATTGTAGCTGGAAAACCAAACGATGTGCGCCCTTTTACCGTTTTGTCTAAATCAGGAAAAATAGTCAATGCCTACAACGCTTTATTGATGGCTGAAAAAATGTCAAAAAAATAATTTTTTTTTCTTTAATTTCTAAATGGAAGGGTGAAAGTCCTTCCGTTTTTTTATATTTTTTTTATGAAAAATCTCCTTTTGCTTTCTTTTCTTTCGTTGAGTTTTGGAACTCTTTTTGCTCAAAATTCTGGATATTGGCAACAACAAGTTGACTATAAAATGGATGTCGTTATGAATGTGAAAAATTACCAATACAAAGGGAAGCAGGAATTGGTTTACACCAATAATTCGCCTGACACCTTAAAACGTGTTTTTTTTCATTTATACAACAATGCGTTTCAACCTGGAAGCGAAATGGATGCAAGACTTCAAACCATCAAAGACCCGGACGGAAGAATGGTCAACAAAATGAAAGTTGGTGATAAGGAAATAAACGAAAGTAGAATTAAAAACCTGAAACCAGACGAAATTGGTTATTTGAATATTTCAAATTTCAAGCAAGACGGCGTTGCTGCTACTGCAAAAACCCTAGGAACCATTCTCGAAGTAACTTTGGCAAAACCAATTTTACCCAAGTCAAAAACTAATTTTACCTTAGATTTTGACGGACAAGTTCCAGTACAAATTCGTCGTTCTGGAAGAAATAACGTTGAAGGCATAGAATTATCGATGGCACAATGGTATCCAAAAATAGCCGAATTCGACTTCGAAGGTTGGCACGCAGATCCCTACATCGGACGAGAATTTCACGGAGTCTGGGGAAATTTCGATGTAAAAATCACTATTGACAAAGAATATGTTTTGGGAGGAAGCGGTTATTTGCAAAACCCAAACGAAATTGGTTACGGTTATCAGGATGCGGGAATTACAGTAAAGTACCCGAAGAACACTAAAACCCTGACTTGGCATTTTGCTGCGCCTATGGTCCACGACTTTGCTTGGGCTGCCGATAAAAATTATCTTCACGATGTGATTAAAGGACCAAACGATGTCGATTTACATTTTCTATATAAAAACAATCCAAAAATCATTGAAAACTGGAAAAATTTGCAGCCAATGATGGTAAAGGTTATGGATTTTTATAATAAAACTGTTGGCGATTACCCATACAAACAATATTCGTTTATACAAGGCGGCGATGGCGGAATGGAATATGCTATGTGTACTTTGATGATGGGAAATGGAGAACTTGAAGGAATTTTTGGCACGGCAACTCACGAGTTGGGACATTCTTGGTTTCAGCATGTTTTGGCATCAAACGAAAGCAAACATCCTTGGATGGATGAGGGGTTTACAACCTACATCGAGGATTTAACATTGAATGAATTTGCCGTCAAAAAACTCGAAAACCCTTTTGAATATTCCTACAAAGCCTATTACAAATTAGTAGAATCAGGTAAAGAGCAGCCACAAACCACACATAGCGACCGTTATGACGAGAACAGACCGTATAGTATTTCTTCGTATTTAAAGGGCGAAATTTTCCTGTCGCAACTAGAATATGTTATAGGAAAGGAAAATGTAGAGAAAACTTTAAAAAAATATTATCAAGATTTCAAATTCAAGCATCCAACCCCAAATGATATTAAAAGAACTGCCGAACGAGTTTCAGGTGCAAATTTAGATTGGTATTTGACGGACTGGACACAAACTACAAATACAATCGATTATGGCATTAAGGAAGTTAAAGACAAAAATATAACCTTGCGCCGAATCGGTCGAATACCAATGCCAATTGATGTTTTGGTTGAATATAATGATGGTACAAAAGAAAGTTTTTACATTCCGTTGCGAATGATGCATTTCGAAAAAGAAAACCCTAATCCAGCTATTAAAAGAACCGTTTTAAATGATTGGGCTTGGGCAAATCCTACATACGAATTTAGCATTTCAAAAAGCAAAACCTCTATCAAAAAAGTAACTCTCGACCCAAGCGGATTAATGGCCGATGTGAAACAAGCTGACAATTCTTTTGAGATAAAATAAGGTTTTTTAAATTGAAAAAGGAGATGGGTGTTAAAACCATCTCCTTTTTTGTGTTTTATGTATAAATTAAAAGATTAAAATAAGATTTGGCGTAGATTACCAAAAAAATGTTATTTTTACTTTTGAGCAATGTCTGTAACATCTTTTTTTTGAGGACATAAGACATTTTTAATCGTTAATGTAACTTATTTGATCTGAATGTTAATAGAAGTTAGTGCAAATCCACCTCTTTCAAGATCCTATATTTTTATAAAAAGGATGGAATCGTATGTGAAATCAACGGCTTCTTTACAAGCATTTTGCGTAGCGAGTTTTTGGATTTGTATAGTAAGTTTTATGGCTTTGAAAAACGCTGAAGGGATATTATTTATTGTCTATTTTTTTATTTTTATTTATTTTTTCAGCTTAATAATCACCACTCAATTAGACGCATACAGTAGATATCAAAACTATAAAATGGCGAAAGATTTATTACATCAATATGGTTTTAAAAAACAATTAGTTAGAGTGTTTTCTAAATCCAAATGCCAAAGAGAAGCCATTGCCGAAGCAGGGAATTGTTTAGGATTAAAAAAAGAAGTCAACGATTATTTCTATAAAATTGGTTTTAGATGGTATCATATTTTACCCCATATAATTATAGAAAAACCTCAAATTTTTTTCACTAAAGAATATTGGATGACGACTTTTTTTGTGTCTAATTATAAAAGTAAGTATTTTTATTGGTGAGAAAGCTAGAAATTCAAAACATGGCTCTGAGCTATGGTAATCAAAAAATTTTAAATGGAATTGATTTTGTAATTACCGAAGGTAAAATTACAACACTAATTGGTCCTAATGGAGCGGGAAAAAGTTCTGCTTTTAGAGTTTTGGCAGGATTGGTTGCACCTGAAAGCGGAAAAATTTCTTTGGATGGAAAACCACTAAAATATTTTAATATCCTCCGAAATCATTGTGGCTATTTGCTAGAAACCGCCGACTTTTATCCCTATCTCAGTGGCAAAAAAAACCTAGATCTTTTTATCAAATTAACCAATTCTGAAGCTGACGCATTGGATTTATTGGAAAAGGTAGGGCTTAGGCAAGCTGCCAACAAAAAAGTCCAACATTATTCTCGAGGAATGAAACAACGATTGGGATTAGCGCAAGTTCTTATTGACAATCCTTCTTTTTTAATTTTAGACGAACCCTTTAATGGTTTGGATCCAGAAGTAAAAGAGCAAATTCTTCAGCTTTTAGTTGATTTGAAAAATCAAGGGAAAGGCATATTGGTTTCAACCCATCTTTTAGAAGATATTGAAGGTATTGCAGATGATTTTATACTTTTAAATCAGGGCAAAATCCACCTTTCTGGAAGTATGGAAAATTATCGGACAGACAAACAAAACGTGACATTTCATTTTGAAAACACCTTGCCAGACTCTCTTGAAATCGGGTTTGATTATTGTCTAAAAGCTAATACATTACTAATAAGCGCAAGTATTCAGGAAACAAAAAAGGTCTTGATAAACCTTCACGAGTTAGGCTTTATTCCATATAAAATTGAGCGCTCCAGCATATTGTATGATAAATATATGGAAATAGTAAAATGATACAATTACTAAAATTTGAATGGGTAAAATTGATGCGCCAGCCAAGAATTTTTTTGAGTCTTGGGTTGATGTTGATTCTAGTTGGACTTATTTTTTGGGGTTTAAAATCCGAAGGTGAAAATGCTTTGGACTATTTATTCCAATCCCTTGGCAATAATTTTTTGATACAAGGAACTATCCTCAACGGATATATGGTTAGTTTTTTAGTCCTAAACACCCTTTGGATTCATATTCCCATTCTAATTGTTATCGTAACGGGTGATTTGTTTAGTTCTGAACTTGAAACCGGAACCATTCGCCTCCTGATGACAAGACCTATCAGTAGAAATCGCATTGTAGTCTCCAAATTTTGTATAGCGGTGTTCTATGTCTTCTTTTTTTTATTGATTTTTACCGTTATTTCATTAGGACTTGCTTTAGTTTTGTTTGGCAGTGGCGATTTGATTGTGGCCTTTAATGGGTTACAAATTATTCTAGAAAAAGATTTATTGTGGAGATTTCTTTTAGCTTTTGGATATGCGTTTTTGGCAATGAGTACTTTTGCTATTTTTTCGGTTACGGTTAGTTTTTTTACCAGAAAATCATTGGTAGCCATATTGATAACTTTGGGAGTCATCGTAATTAGTACCTTATTGCAAACCTTGGCAGCCTCTTTGTTTATGGGTTGGGAATTCTTCCTGATTACCTATCATTTTTCGCAATGGCAAATGTTTTTTTATTCTGAGATAGATTGGATTTCTTTACTGAATTCTGTATTTTGGTTGATTGGATTTTCGACTATTTGCATCATTGTTTCATTGATAAGATTTAATACATTAAAAATTACCGAATGAAACATTTTATACTCATCATATTATTTTTTTTCAGTAGTTTTATTCTAAAAGCCCAAAATGAACTCGCGGATAATCTCAAGAAAAAATATGCGATCAATCGAGGTTTTGAAACTTTGGTTAACATTAGTATTAATGTTCCAGGACTCACTATTCCACCAAAAGACATCAGTGTTTTTTATGAAAACGGTAAAAAACCAATTATTAAAGGAAAAGGAATATTGTTGCTTCCCAAAAATGGTTTTTTGAATCAGTTTTCTGATTTGTTGAAGGGTTCAGCTCATTGGATTGAACTTGAAAATAAAGGAGATTTGATAAGGTATAAACTAGTCTCTTTAGATCCAAAAAGCGATTGGGTTACTGCTGATTTAAAAATTTCGAAAGCAACCCTTCACATTGACGAAATCAACTTGACTACCAAAGAATCTGGTGTGTATTTAATAAAACATTCCTACGGAAAAGGCGTATTTCCAACCGCAACCGAAATCAGCTTTTTGACCAATAAATTAAATATTCCACTAAAGTTTTTAGGGAAATCTAATATCAAAAACATAAAAGACAAAGACGGAAAAGTGAAAGGGAAAATACTGTTGAAGTTCACTAATTTCAAACCGTTATGAAAGTTTGACAATCAACCCAAATTCTCCAGCATTTCCACTGTCATACTTTCTAGATTAAATTCGTGCTGCCAATTCCAGTCTTCTCTGGCGCAACTATCATCAATACTTGCCGGCCAACTGTCGGCAATTTTTTGCCGAAAATCAGGATTATAGGTAGTGATAAAATCAGGAATGTGTTTCTTGATTTCGGCAGCAATTTCTGTTGGTGTGAAGCTCATTGCAGCCAAATTATAGGAGGAACGAATCTTTATTTTTTCCGCTGGTGCTTGCATAATTTGTATTGTTGCAGCAATGGCATCTTCCATATACATCATCGGCATTTTGGTTTCGGAAGAAAGGAAACATTCATATTTTCCGTCGCTCAAGGCCTTATGATAAATATCCACAGCATAATCAGTAGTTCCGCCACCAGGAGGAGTTGACCAGCTAATCAATCCCGGATAACGAACACTGCGCACATCAACACCAAAATGAGTGTGATAATACTCACACCATCTTTCGCCAGTTTGTTTGCTGATTCCATAAACTGTTGAAGGTTCCATAATGGTGTATTGTGGAGTGTTATCTCGTGGAGTTGTGGGTCCAAAAACGGCAATACTCGATGGCCAGAATATTTTTTTTATTTTTTTTGCTTTCGCCAAATTCAGAACGTGAAACAAAGAATTCATATTCAAATCCCAAGCAAAAGCAGGATTCTTTTCGGCTGTTGCCGATAATAATGCTGCCATCAAATAAATATCGGTGATTTGATGTACTTCAACAAGGTGCTCAATTTGGTTAAAATCCAAAGCATTTACCACCTCAAAAGTTCCGGAATTTACAATGTCGTTATTCAACTTTCGAATATCAGAAGCAACTACATTCTCTGTCCCGTATAGTTCCCGAAGTTTATGGGTAAGTTCTGTGCCAATTTGCCCGCAAGCGCCTATAATCAGTATTTTTGGATTCATCTAAATAATTTTAAAATACAAAGATAACGATTTCGTAAATATCAAAATTTTACGAAAACCAAATGGAATTTCGTTAAATGACTTCAATAATCTCGAATAATTTCTTAATTTTTTCTCTTTAAAAATAAGAAAAGCACTTTCAGAATGTGAGATTGTTATTCGAACTAGGCAAACGCACCAGTTATTTTTTTGCCACGAATTACACTAATTTGCACTAATTATAGTGATTCTAAAAATAAAATTACACGAATTTTTATCTGCCTTTGGCGGATTCGTGGAATATACGGCATCCAAATTTGTGTTAATTCGTGTAATTTGTGTCTGTTTTTTTTAACTGTGCCACTTACCTTGGTTATTCTAATCCCGTAATTCGTAATTGTAAATTTACTTCGTAACTTTGCATCTTAACGTAATCGAAAATGAAACTTAAATTTTTATATTTTCTTTCTTTGGTTTTTGTCCTGAATTCGTGTAAAAACGAAAAAGAAAGCCGTCTTGCCGATATGATGAAAGATGCCAAGAAGAAAGAATTAATTTTCTCGAACATCAATAAAGGCTGGGTTTTTAAAGCCAACCCAATCAACTCCACTTCGCAATCTGCCACATTATCCTGGAACGAATGGCGTTTATTTTTGACAGAGTTAGGCCAAAAACCCAAGAAAACAATTGGAGCTTTTCAAAAAAAATCGACAGAACTTTCAAAGAAAGCAATGGCATTAAACGATTTTGTTCCCCCACAGTTTAATATTCCCCCAATAAAAAGCCGGATTTCGACTCTTATTACCAAGGTTAGAATGTTGGATTTATTCATTCATTTAAAGGATATTCCGGATCAAAAAGTTATTGTTTTAGTTGGCGAAATCAATACAGAATTAGTGTCTTTACAAAACCAAATGGATAAAATTGTTCAAAAAAGCAAAATTCCTCTCGAAGAAGGCGAATCTGATTTATTGAAAATGCTCGACACCGCAAGAGCAATTCCAAATGTAAAACCCGATCCAAACCTGCCTCGAATTGAGTAAAGCAATCCTATACAACACCTACGACAATTCGCCAAAAGTCAAACAAATTGTCGAAAGTTTGCAACAAGCGGAACAAAAAACCCAGTTGATTGGATTGATAGGTTCTTCGCTTTCGTTTGTGGTGCAATCGCTTTTCAAAAAAACCGAAACCCCGTTTTTATTAATTTTAAACGACAAGGAAGAAGCGGCTTACTACTTGAATGATTTAGAACTTATGATTGGCGAGCAAGAGGTGCTTTTTTATCCCGGTTCGTATCGTCGTCCGTACCAAATTGAAGACACCGACAATGCCAATATTTTGCTTCGTGCCGAAGTCTTAAACCGAATCAATTCCCGCAAGAAACCCGCCGTTATTGTTACTTATCCCGAAGCACTTTTCGAGAAAGTGGTCACACGAAAAGAACTCGACAAAAACACATTGAAAGTTTCTGTTGGCGACAAGATTTCCATCGATTTTATCAATGAAGTTTTGTTCGAATACGAATTCAAAAGAGTCGATTTTATTACTGAACCCGGCGAATTTTCGGTTCGTGGAGGAATTGTCGATGTGTTTTCATTTTCGAATGACAATCCGTATCGAATCGAGTTTTTTGGTGATGAAGTCGATAGCATTCGAAGTTTCGATGTAGAAACACAACTCTCTATCGAAAAGCAAAAAAAAATTACGATAATTCCAAATGTTGAGAACAAGTTCTTTCAGGAAAATCGTGAAAGTTTTTTGGATTACATCAATGATAAAACCATTATTTTCATTCAAGATACAGACTTGCTTTTGTCTAAATTGGATAAATTATTTGGCAAAGCCAATGAAATTTTCGAAAACCTGAATGCGACGGTAAATCACCTTGCACCAAGTCAATTGTACTTAAACCAGTCAGAATTCGTCAAGAAGAGTTTAGATTTTTCGGTTGTGGAATTGAGTTCAAAACCCTTTTTTGTCATCCCGACAAAGGAGGGAACTAAAGTTTTCGATTTTTATATAAAACCGCAACCTTCATTCAATAAACAATTCGATTTATTATTGAATAATTTGAACGACAATCATTTCAACGGGTACAAAAATTATTTGTTTTGTTCCAATGAAGCTCAAGCAAAACGCTTTCACGATATTTTTGAAAGTTTAGACGAGGTAAATCACGAAAGTATTCGGAAACAATACAACACGATTGTGCTGCCTTTATACCAAGGTTTTATTGACGAAGAAAATCAATTAGCTTGTTATACTGATCATCAAATTTTTGAACGTTACCACAAATTCAGCATCAAAAGTACTATTTCGAAGAAGCAAAATATCACTTTAAAAGAGCTGACAACTTTGACTGTTGGCGATTATGTAACGCATATCGATCACGGGATTGGACGATTTGGTGGTTTGCAAAAAATTCAGGTGGAAGGCAAAACCCAAGAAGCGATTAAGTTGGTTTATGCCGATAATGACATTGTTTATGTGAGCATTCACTCACTTTACAAAATTTCGAAATTTAATGGAAAAGACGGAACGCCACCCAAAATTTATAAACTCGGTTCGAATGCCTGGAAGATTCTTAAACAAAAAACCAAGGCTCGCATTAAGCATATTGCGTTCAATTTGATTCAATTGTATGCCAAAAGAAAATTGGAAAAAGGATTCCGTTTTGCGCCGGATAGCTATTTGCAAAACGAACTGGAAAGTTCTTTCATTTACGAAGATACACCTGACCAAACCAAATCAACCGCAGAAGTTAAAGCCGATATGGAAAGCGACCGACCAATGGATCGCTTGGTTTGTGGCGATGTGGGTTTCGGGAAAACGGAAGTCGCTATTCGTGCTGCTTTTAAAGCCGTTGACAACTCAAAACAAGTTGCGATTTTGGTTCCAACCACGATTTTGGCGTACCAACATTACCGCACTTTCACCGAAAGATTAAAGGAAATGCCAGTTTCTGTTGGCTATTTAAACCGTTTTAGAACCGCCAAACAAAAAGCCGAAACACTCCAGCAATTAGCCGAAGGAAAACTCGATATTGTCATTGGAACCCATCAATTGGTCAACAAAAATGTGGTTTTCAAAGACCTTGGATTGTTGATTGTTGATGAGGAACAAAAATTTGGTGTCAATGTAAAAGACAAACTCAAAACCATCGCCTCGAATATCGACACTTTGACATTAACAGCAACTCCAATTCCGAGAACTTTGCAGTTTTCGTTGATGGCAGCACGCGATTTATCGGTGATTACAACGCCTCCGCCCAATCGTTATCCTATCGAAACGAATGTGGTTGGTTTTAGCGAAGAGTTGATTCGAGATGCGATTTCGTATGAAATTCAAAGAAACGGACAAGTTTTCTTTGTCAATAATCGGATAGAAAACATCAAGGAAGTGGCCGGAATGATTCAGCGTTTGGTTCCTGATGCGAAAGTAGGAATTGGTCACGGTCAAATGGAAGGTAAAAAACTCGAGGAATTGATGTTGGCTTTTATGAACGGAGAATTTGATGTTTTGGTGGCAACCACAATTATCGAAAGTGGATTAGACGTACCGAATGCCAATACTATTTTCATTAATAATGCCAATAATTTTGGACTGTCTGACTTGCACCAAATGCGAGGTCGCGTTGGACGAAGCAACAAGAAAGCGTTTTGCTATTTTATTTGCCCTCCGTATTCGGCGATGACGGATGATGCCAGAAAACGAATTCAGGCTTTGGAACAATTCTCGGAACTGGGAAGTGGTTTCAATATTGCGATGAAGGATTTGGAAATTCGTGGTGCGGGAGATTTATTGGGTGGTGAACAAAGTGGTTTCATCAACGAAATTGGTTTTGACACTTACCAAAAAATTATGAACGAAGCCATCGACGAATTGAAGGAAAACGAATTCAAGGATTTGTATGAAAACGAAGACAGCGGAGTCGAAAAAGAATACGTAAAAGACCTGCAAATCGACACTGATTTTGAGTTGTTGTTTTCTGATGAATATATCAATAATGTTACGGAAAGATTGAGTTTGTACAACGAATTGGGCGCGGTAAAAAACGAAGAAGAATTGGTTGTTTTCCAAAATAAATTAATTGATCGTTTTGGACCAATGCCGCCAAGAGCCAATGCTTTAATGAACAGCATTCGCATCAAATGGATTGCTACCCGAGTTGGAATCGAGAAACTGGTAATGAAAAAAGGTAAGATGATTGGTTATTTTGTTGCTGATCAAAATTCGGATTTTTATACTAGCAAACGCTTTCATCAGGTGATTCAGTTTGTCCAAAAAAACAGCGCTATTTGTGTAATGAAAGAAAAACAAACGCCAGCAGGATTAAGGCTTTTGTTGACTTTTGAGAATGTGAAAACGACCAGAAGGGCTTTGGAGTTGATGGAGATGTTGGGGAAATAATTTATTTTCATTAGTTAATGAAACAAAATTTATACATTTGTTAGACTAAAATTTTAAGTTATGAATTTAGCAACAAGAAAATATAATTTCATTCAAGAGTTGACTACAATTGACGAAAGTTTGTTGGAAAAACTTGAAATTATTTTAAAAACCAGCAAAAGGGACTGGTTTGACGATTTAGGTTCAGAAGAAAAACAGGAAATTGAAATCGGTTTAAAACAAGCAGAAAAAGACGAATTTATTAGTCACAAAACCGTAATGAATAAATTTAAAAACTGGCATTTGCAATAAAAACAACTAATTAATTTAGGTTAAATAGTCAAAAATCAAGTATTGAAATACTAAACAAAAACCGAAATATTAGAAAAACAAAAAAAGCTTCCAGTCTTTAAAAAGCTGGAAGCTTTAAAATATATAAGAAGAAATATTAATTCTTCAAATCCTTAATTACTTTAAACGCCACATCCACTTCGTCTTCACTTACTAAAATGGTGAATTCATTTGAAGTCGAAATTACTTCGTTGATGATGATTCCTTCCCAGGCCAAACGCTGAAAAATAAAGTAATAAATTCCCGGAACTGCAATATTTTCTTTTGGTAATTTCACGGTTATTGAAGCCAGATTTTCCAGTTTTTGAATCAGTTTTTCATTGGAAAAATGCTTGTCAACCAAGTAATTTACGCTGTTACTAACAACAATATTGGTTTCGTTTACACCACGTGAAGAAGTATAAAAAATGTCCGGAAAAACGTTGATATCCGTAATTAAATCGGCTTGTTTGTTTAAAACGGTTTCCGATGCTGCAAAAGTATAATCGGTTAGGGAGGAACGAACGGTGATTTCGCCAATATTTTTTATGACTTTATTGATTTTGTGATTGAGTCTAAAATCTAATTCTTCGGTTAGTCTTTTTAGCGCCATAACTACGGCGCCTTGCTTCACTTCTTTGCCAAAATCAGCCTCTAATTCGACCATTATATTTCTGGAAAGCGAGGTCAAATTGATTATTCCAAGAGACAATGCATTCAATAAAAAAGGCTTTGTTTTGATGTAATTTTCTACAATTGAAGAAACGGTTTTCATAATTATGGAGTGTTAATTGATAAAGCCGCAAAAAATGTTATTTATTTGAATAAAACAGCAAGCTATTAAAACTATATAACAAACGACCGTCACAAAGATAAGTAAAAAAACAATTTGTTACAAATGCAACACTAAAAATTTATGTTAAAAATGATAAAAAGCATCTACTAAATGTTCTATATTCAGGGTTTTACCTTCTTTATGAACGGCAATAATATCGAAACGGACTTCAATATCCAGATTATTGGAAACCACATATTCGTTTACGGCTTTAACCAAAAGTTGGATTTTCTTTGGTTTTACAAAATCCTGAGGCAAACCAAAATCCAGTGAAGAGCGGGTTTTTACCTCAACAACGGCGAGTGTATTTTCTTTTTTGGCAATAATGTCGATTTCGGCTTTCTGGAAAGTCCAATTGGTTTCCAGAATTTCATAGCCGTTTTTTTGCAGAAATTCAACGGCTAATTCTTCTCCTAGTTTTCCTAATTCGTTGTGTTCGGCCATTTTGATTTTAGATTGAAGATTAACGATTTTAGATTTGGTGTTTGTAAATATAATATTGCCACGAAGGCGCAAAGTCACAAAGAAAATAAGTTATTGAACTTATAAATTATCTCAAAAGGCTGCATTAATTTGAAAATTTGCCCCTTCGAGGTAGAAATTTATAATAACATTTTTTGATTAAACATTTTGAGGCAAAGTTGCAAATTCATAAAGAAAACAGGATATCGAACGGATTAAATTATCTCAAAAACAGCTATTTTAATTTGTGCCTTTGCGCCTTCGTGGCAAAAAGATTACTCAAAAGTCAATTTAGAAGTTTCAGCACCTAATTCCAATGAAACCTGTTTGCCAAAAATCAAGGCTCTGTTGTCACGAAAATGTCCTGCGGGAAAATTATAAACAATCGGGAACGAATATTTTCTGGTTATTTCTTCAATAATTTGGTTGGCATTTTTCCCCCAAGGAATGTCGTTGTCTCTCATTTTTGTCATTCCGCCAACAATCAAACCGTTTAAATCATCAAAGCAACCGCAGCGTTTCAGGCTCATCATCATTCGGTCGATATGGTATAAATATTCATCGATATCTTCGATAAAAAGAATTTTTCCCTTGCAATCTATTTGGGCATTGGAACCCATCAAACTGTATAAAATAGATAAATTTCCGCCCACGATTTCGCCTTTGGCATTTCCTAGTTTATTGGCAGCATCAAAAGGAATTTCATATTTCAGGCTTTCGCCAAAAAGTGCTTTTCTCAAACTTTCAATAGTTTCGGGAGTTGCCCTTTCGACAGTTATTGGCATTGGACCGTGAATGGTAGCAATATTCATTTTATTTATATAACTGTGAAGTACTGTAACATCGCTAAAGCCAACAATCCATTTTGGATTTTGTTTGAATTTTGTAAAGTCCAATAAATCTATCATTCGTACTGTTCCATAACCGCCTTTTACACACCAAATGGCTTTGATATTTGGGTTATCAAGTTGATGTTGAAAATCTTCGGCGCGTTGTGCATCGGTTCCCGCTAACTGATTATTGTCTAAACCAATTGTTTTCCCGATAACGACTTCCAATCCCCAACTGTGCAGTAAATCTATGGCTGGTTTTAGATTGTCATCGATGTTTTTTCGGGCTGTCGCCAAAATAACTATCGTATCTCCTTTTTGTAAACTAGGCGGTATTTTCATTTGTATTTGGGCTTGAATGTTTGAAAATTGTAACACAAAAATAAGCATTAGAAGTTTATAAAAAACAGCATTCCTTTCTATAAATGAAAACCGATTAACTTGCATATTTTTATTCAATGAGTAACTTTTTTACAATTGTTTTATTTTCGGAATTAATTTTGGCAAAATAAATTCCTGACGGGAAATCGATGTTCAATTTGGTTTCGCCAGTGAATGTCGTGTTTAGTATTTTTTCGCCATTTACAGTATAAATTTCGATTGTTGCCTTTTCATTCAAACCCGAAATGGTAATTGATTTTTTGGCTGGATTTGGATACAGATTTACCTTCAAATTTAAAAATTCACTCGTTGATAAACTGGAATGCCAAGCTTGACCCACTTTAGCTCCCCAAATATAATTAGCCAAATCTGGATAATCAATAAACGGATTTCTGTTTACTTGCCAAGTGTAAATATAATTATTTCTGTTCATTTCAAAATCATCCGAAGGATCTATGCCATTCCACAATAATAAGGAAGCCAAATCGCCCAATTGCCCGACAGTTGTATCAGGAATATCGCCATTGACAACGCTCAAAGCATTGTACCGAACCGCCATATAAAAAACGGAACGAGCCACATCGCCTTTCCACGAACCCATCGTTCCGCTTGGACCATCATAGCCAGTTAATCCGTAATCTTTATTGCTTCGTAAACTGTTTTCTGCACCATCTTCGGCACGAAGATGATGTGCATCGGCATGTCCGGCAAGAATATCGTCAGCATTTGTGGGTAACCAGACATTTATTCCGTCAGGAGTGCTTGATGTTCCACTAGAATAACCGCCACGCGATTGTGGATAAATGTGTTCGCGATTCCATTTTCCGGTATTAATTCCCGTGTCTTGAAATTCTAGTTTGGAACGGGGTTGTTCTACATACATCAACCAAACTTCGTTGCTATTTAAAGGATTTTGATCGGCTATTTTTAGTATATCAGTAATGTCACCATAATTGTGTGCGTGAACTACAGCCGGATTGGCAATAATATCCTGAACGGCTTGTTTTAAAGCAGCTCCCGAAAGTCCTTCGAGAGCATCATAATAACCCATAGGAGCTGTACTGGAAACGACACCAAAAGTTGGGTTTAATGGCGTTCCATAAGATGCAACAGTAAAATCATTGTCGATAACCCGAATTCCGATATTGTCATTGAGGCGTTTGTATTGAGATGGAATTGTGCCAATTTTTATTTTTAAAGTTTCATCTCCTTCGTCTAAAATATCGTCAGTAAGTGAAATGTTTGTTGTGAAAGTATTGGAACCCGATGGAATGAGAACAGTAGTGTTTCCGGTAAAATCAGCAGTCGTGAACGTGGAATTATTTAAAGTGAAATTAAACACCAAATCATTGCTTACATTAGTTTGTGATGTGAAAGTGATGGAGAAAATATCTCCTTCATTTTTGTTGGCTGTGTCGGCAGTTATTGTGATTCCGTTGAAAACGATGCCACTTCCATCATTATTTGCGCCAGGAGTTGGGTTTTTGGTTTCGAATGTTCCATCATTTTTTCTTTGGATGGATTGTGTTGTTTGAAGGCTATTTTGTCCTTCGTTATATTGTGTGGTAACACCTAATAAACCCATCAAAGCTGTGGCATCGGCATCATTCGTATCATACATCAAAGCATTTACTAAATTTGTGGTTGTTGCCAAGGTAAATTCCGGGAAATCGGATGAACTTCCTAGATAAAGCCCTACACCATCAGCACCGTTTTGGATGATGTTGTCTGAGAATATTTTGTCTGGAACTGGTGAAATTAGTGAATTTCCAAGGAGAATTATTCCATTGACATCGGTGGTCAATCCATCTAAATCTATGGTGTAATAACTTTGATTTGCTGTTGATGAAGTGGCATTTCCGTTGAAGAAAACCAAAACATAACCGTCAAGCGGAAAATTTGGAGAAGCTGATTTCAGTTCAATAAATTCTTTGTCGTCAGTACTTGGAGTGTCGCAATCCAATTCGTTGATGATTACTTGACCAGAAGCGATATAGCTGAAAACAAAAAGGAGTAGTGTGAAGATATTTTTCATTGGAATGAAATTTAAAGAATAAAAAAGGCCTCCTTTAAAAACGGAAGCCTTTTGGGTTTGTTTGTAAATAATTAATTTACTGTTATATTATCTAGTTGTAAAGTTGTTGTAACGGCTGGAAAAGCGTTTGCATTTCCTGCATATTCAAATACGAAATAACCATTGCCGGTTACAGTTGCCGGAATGGAGTAATTACCACTTGATATGAAAGAAGTTCCATAACCAGAAGTAGGTGTTGTAGGAATGGTAAAATTTGAAGTAATATTAGTCATTTTTGTAACATCAACTTTCCCTCCAGGGGTATAATCTGTCGCTAGAACATAATATACATTCAATACTTTTCCGTTCCAATAACCAACATTGGATTTAAAAGAGAAATTATTGGCAGCGGTCATATTTACCGGAACAAACAAATAAGTATTATTAGCTCCGCCAGATCCAAATGATGACAGTTGAAGGTATTTATTAGAACTAAAGGTTTTTACTTCCCAATATCTAGAACCAACAACTGCGTCATTAATGTAATTTGGAAAATTAGTTTGAGATGGAGACGAGGTGTAACTTTCGAAAGTTTCGTTTACTGTTGCTGGGAAAACGGTAGAATTTGTACCAATGATTGCAGGAGTATAATCTACTCTTGGATTTGGCATATTCGCATCACGTTCGGTTCTCATTATAATTTGATAAGTAGTGTTATATTTAGTTAGAACTCCTCTTAATTTTCCTTTGCCTGAAGGAACTATACGACCTGCAAAATTGGCAAATCGGCTTGTTCTAATGGTTAAATTTTTGGTTCCACCATCAGTAATGTAAATACTGGAGTCATATTCATCTGTTCTATTCGAATCATAAGTTCCTCCGGCAGCTTCATCTGTAAATTGAACATTGTCAATTTCGACCAAAGTATTTAAATACGTATCGCTAAAGGCTTGCGCTAAAGTGATTTTGTGAACAATGTCTTCCTCACTCACGATATCACAAGAAGCGATAAGGTGTTTTGGATATTCTAAAGTTGGAACTCTATCCACATCATATTGTTCTGTTGGAGGTGCGCCAAAAACCAATCCTCTTGCATAACGGTTGTTTGGATTACCAAAAGCCAAACCTTTCATTTTTAAAAACACTTTCTTCCCTGGTTGAAAGTTTTTGGTATAAAGGTTAGCTTCATCTAACGAAAGATTAAATCCTTTTGAGCCATCTGTAGGTTGGAAATACATGCTTTTGTAAAAATTTCCACCTTCGTCACTTGAAATTACGTAGGCTTCGATTATGTCATCGGCAGTATAAGTAGGGGTATTTGGAATTCCTGTTATTGGGTCAGGTACTGGATTTATTGCAACGGCATAAATATCGGCTACTTCTTTATTTTTAGTTAAGCCCGGATCTACACAGTCACCGAACTTTGGAGTATCATAAGTATCATTCACACAGCCGGAAAACAAACCAATTGACATTATAATGACGAAGCTATTTTTTATTATATTTTTCATTTTGATTAATTTTTAGAAGTTTAGATATACATTTACCATAAATGTTCTTCCGTATCCGTAGAAATATTTTGGTCCAAAAGAACGTGTTGGCCCAGTATGGTCTTTGTATAATTCGCTATACGAAGCGTTTCTTGCTTGTTCGAATCCGCCGGTTTTATATTGAATGTCAAACACATTGTTGACATTGGCAAATAATCCCAAAGTTTTTGCTTTGATTCTCCAGGTTTTTCCTCCCACAAGGTTGACCAATGTAAAGGAATTGAATTTTTCTTGAGCTAAATAACTGGCAGATAATGCTGCGTCATAAGGAAAATTAGCTTCATCTGAATCGGTAATATATTTTGATGTTCTCAATAAGGGAGCAACATCAAGATAATTATTAGACAAATAATTGACATTGGCACTTATCCACCAATATTTTGGGTCACGATATTCTAGTCCCGCAGAATAGGCTTGTTGTGGCATTCCAGCTATTTTGTATCCTTCCATATTAGCTTCGCCATTAAAGATGTCAGTAGTTACACCATCAGCATGAATTACTAAATTAGGATTATTAGTATAAGTGTAATCCCCATAAGCGGCTACTGCTGTTGCTTTTATGGTAGAAGTAACTTGATATTCTAATCCAGCCTCAATTCCTTTATTTCTTTTATTTTGACCTGTAACCACTTCCGAAACAAATTCGCCATTTCCTACGCTAATATTATCTGCATAATAAAAAGCAATATCTGTTGTGTTTTCGGTTTCATTGAAATAAGCGGTGAATCGCGCTTTAAGATTTGGCATTCTGATGATATAACTTGCATCAACGCTTTTAATGGTTTCGTTTGTGAGGTTATCTGTGATAGTATTATTTAAACGGGCATTAGGAAAAACGTCTTTTGTGTTTGGTGCTTTTGTCATATAAACACCGTTGAAATCGAAATAGTGTTGACCCGTTAGTTTATAAGTCATCCCTCCTTTAAACCCGAAATTATCAAAGTTTTGTTTTTCACTTTTTCCAAAAGAATTATCTGGATAATAGCCGTTTTTGTATAATCCTTCTCTTTGGTAACTGCTTCTGGAAAAAGATTGTCCAAGATAAAAATCTATTTTGTTATAAGTAAATTTAAACTGGGTGAAAGCATCGATTCTTGTGGCATTTACATCATAATTATAACCATATTTATCTCCTTCGCCAACGATTCTGTCAGGATTATTCAAATCCGATTGTTCTTCGCCTGGCAGAGTACCAAAAGTGTTAATATCATTAAAATGTGTTCCCCCTAAAAGATCAATCAGGTTTTTGAAGTTTGCTGAATTCGATTTTGTGAAGCTTCCTCCAGCATTCAAGACGATGTTATCTGCCAATTGAGACGAAAGAATCGTGTTGGCAACCATTGTTTTGTCATCTGTTCTGTCTTCGTAAAGAACATAACGGCTTCCGTTAGGGATATTTTCATTATTGATGCGGTACATTGCAGTCCAATCCATCTGCGGATTGGCAAGGAAATTTGCTTTTGCAGTTGCTGCATTTGCAATATTTTCCGGAGTGTCACCGACATAATGTGCCACATTATTACTATCATAGGAATACAAAGTAGTGTAATAACTTGGTAATTTTTTGTAATAATTTGGGTCTGGATTATCGGCTTTTTGATAATCGATACGACTGTTTCCTATTTGACCAAATTGGTAAGAAAGATTAGTATGAAGTCTTGTTTTAGAATTAAATTTCCAATAATGGCTTAAAGTAAATATTGGTTCTTCAACTTCTTTTACTCTCGAATTTCTTTTTTCTCCTTCTTGATAACCCCAATACGAATTGTATTTAAAGTTTTTCAAATCGTTAACTTCTTGAGTGTTTGGCGAATTTTTTCCTCTTCGGTTTTGGGCATAAATAGAAGTAAAGTTAATGCTGTGATTGTCGTTAATTTTCTTTTCAACACTTGCAAACAAAGAGTTTGCAGCATAATCTGTTCCGTCAAAATAGCCGTCTTGAGCCCATCTTCTTCCGCCCGAAACAACATAAGCCCAACCGTTTTTATCCATACCTGAAACGTGTGTTGCCATTGCTCTATAACTATAGTTCGTGTTGGTTCCCAAAAATGAGATTCGTGTTCCGGGTCTGTAAACTGATGCTCGCGTTGTGATGTATTGAGTTCCTGCAATTCCTCCAAAACTATAATCGGAAGGTTTTGATCCGTCAGTAAATTCTTGATTTCTGGTAGCATCATTTAGTCCTCCCCAATTGCTGTATTGTGGTCTTCCGTCAGATAGACGATTCATCGAAACACCATTGATAAGAATATTCGAATATTCATTATCTATACCACGAACACTAAATCTGGCTTGTCCAAAATTGTAAGCAGCTGCTTGTAAAAAAACATCTTTCGAGGCTTGAAGTAATCCAGCAGTACTTTCGGAACCACTGTTGTCATCGCTCAAATCATTATCAGTAATAGTAATCAAAGTAGATTGTTGCTCTGCGGTGAGGTCTTCTTCTATAGCTACAATACCTAAATCCAATAGTTGCCCTTCGGTAATTTCAATTTGAAGTAATTGTTCTTTGTAACCATTGGTTCTAATGCGCAATAATTGATTTCCTACTTCCACTTTGTCAAAAGAGAATTTTCCGTTTGAATCTGTAAGTTGCATTAAATTTGTGTTTTGAACAGATACAATAACACTTTGCATTGGTTTTTGTGTTTTGGAATCGACCACTTTCCCTGTAACTCCGGTATTTGATTGACCAAAAGCAAACACTACTTGCATTACAAATAATGTGCTAATAATAATTTTTTTCATATTAGATAATAAATTAATTCGTATTTATAAGAAATAAAAATTCTTAAGGGCTACAAAGCTACATTTATAATTTTTATTATCTACTTTTGTTCCCAAGTTTTTGTTAAATTTTACATTAAAATAACGCCTTATTATGAGAATTAAAAACCTTATCGTCTTTTTGTTTGTTTTATCTTCAATTTTTGTGGCTAATGCCCAACAAAAAAAATATGCTGTGAGAACAGTTGCATTTTATAATTTTGAAAATTTATTCGACACTATCAACAATCCAAATTTTGACGAGGAATGGACTCCAAAAGGATTACAGCGCTGGACTTCAGAGAAATACAATCAAAAATTAGAGAATCTTTCGAAGGTTTTAATGCAAATAGGCACGAATGATCAACAAAAAGAAGCCCCTACTTTTATAGGAGGTTCCGAAATTGAAAACCGTGGTGTTCTCGAAGATTTGGTAAAACACCCAAATATTGTAAAAGAAGATTACGGCATTGTGCATTTTGATTCTCCTGACAAAAGAGGTATTGACGTAGCCCTTTTATATCGAAAAAAATATTTCAAACCTACGAGTTTCGTCAATATTCCTTTGATTATTTATAGAAAAACAGGAAATGAAAGCACCAAAACTGAAAAAGAAACAGAAGAGGACAAAGCAGATAAAGATAAAATAGAAGTTACAAAAGATAACAGAGTTTACACTAGAGACATACTTTTAGTGACAGGTTTTCTTGACGGAGAAGAAATAAATATAATGGTCAATCACTGGCCATCACGTTCTGGTGGAGAGAAAAGAAGCAGTCCATTTCGCGAAGCAGCAGGACGATTGGCAAAAAAAGCAATGGATTCTATTTACAAAATAAATCCAAAAGCTAAAATCATATTAATGGGGGATTTGAATGACGGTTCCTACAATAAAAGCGTAAAAGAAGGAGTTGGTGCTAAACTAAAAAAATCGGAAGTACAACAGTTTGGCGTTTTTAATCCTTTCGAACAAATGTATAAAGACGGACATGCCACTTTATTTTACAGAGATTCAGGAGATATTTTTGACCAAATTATGGTTTCCGAAACCTTAATCAAGAGTGATTTTTCTACTTATCAATATTGGAAAGCAGGAATTTACAACAAACCCTTTATGATCGAAAAATTCGGAAAATATGCGGGCTATCCTTTACGTCATTCCCAAAATGAAATAGGATATAGCGACCACTTTCCGGTTTATATTTATTTAATCAAAGAGGTAAAATAATTTAAAATTCACACAATGAAAAATCTAATAATAGCTTTTCTTCTCGTATTTTCTATCCAATGTTTTTCACAAGACACCATCACGACTGCCAAAGTCAAAGAATTTATGAACAAAGAAGTTTGTGTAGTTGGTAAAGTCGTTTCATTTAAACTTGCCTCCGAAGGCAAAACCACTAATTACATCAACATCGACAAACCCTATCCCGAAAGTGTTTTTACCGTGGTAATTTCTAACTATTATCTCGAAAAACTGAACATCAAAATCGAAGATTTAAAAGACAAAACCATTTACATAAAAGGCAAAATCACCACCTATAAAAACGACCCGAAACAAATCCCACAAATTTTCAACCCTATAAGTATTGTAGTGAAAAAGGAATGATTTTAAAGCGATTCGAAATCATAATGTTTCCATTTCTCTTCTTTGAAATTTCTTAATTTCCAAAAATTATGAATTACAAGACTTATACCAAATCGACATATTAAATAGTCTAAAAATATTATCCTAATTTGTCATTTCTCCTTCGTCGAAATGACAACATTACTACTGAAATTGGGCTAAATAATAATTACAATTGGTATTAGAATTAATCTTAAAAATTCCCTAAATATTTTTAGTTAAGCACAAATGGGTAGTTTAAGATTAAAAGTCATACTTTTGCAAAAAACAAAATAAAGCATCCACAATGGACGATTATTATTCGAAGAAAAGGAAAACCAAACAAGGATAGCTGTTACATAGTGTAGCGTTATTCCTCAAAAAACGCATTGCATTATGATTACGTATTACAAAAACAACAACGGATTAGTTCAAACCGAAAAACGTGAAGACAACTGCTGGATTAATGTAGTTTGTCCCACAAAAGAAGAAACCAAATTTCTCCTCAAAGAACTGCAAATTCCCGAAGATTTTTATAACGATATTGAAGATATTGACGAACGACCACGTATCGAAATCGAAAACGGGTGGACACTCATCATAGTCAGAATCCCTTTTAAAAGTAAGGATCCAAAACTGCCATTCAATACAGCACCATTGGGTTTAATGTTTAAAGAAGATGTGTTTGTTTCGCTTTGTTTTCATCAAACCGACATTCTTACAGACTTTGTCATATACACAAGACGCAAGAAAATCACCATCGAAAACGATTTTGATTTAGTGTTAAAAATATTGCTTTCCTCAAGCATTTGGTTTTTGAAATACCTCAAACAAATAAACCAGCGAATAAAAGAAGCCGAAGATAATCTTGAAAAATCCATTAAAAATGAAGAACTTCAAGCTCTGTGGCAAATAGAAAAATGTTTGGTTTTCTTCGTTACTTCGTTAAAGGGCAACAATGTGTTATTTCGACGAATCAAGAATTTAAAAACCCACAAAGATACTTTTGACCCCGAACTGTTAGAAGATGTCGAAATCGAATTAAGCCAAGCCGAAGAAACCACAAACATTTACATCAACATCTTAACCGGAATGATGGATGCGTATGCTTCGGTAATTTCAAATAATTTGAATGTTATTATGAAAAAGCTGACTTCCATCTCAATCATTTTGATGATTCCCACATTGATAGCCAGTTTATACGGAATGAATGTGCCAAATAATTTTCAAGAAAACCCTTTCGGTTTTTGGGTTGTTTTGTTAATTTCACTTCTCATTTCAATTTTTGGTGTATTCTTATTTAAGAAAAAGAATTTATTCTAATTTTTCAGGAGCGATTTCCCGCTTTACGTTACAATCTTGTTCAACAAACGCTATTTTTCTAAACAAATAAAGGAGCTTCCGTTGGTCGCTCTTTTTTTGCAAGAAAAATTAGCCTTTCTTTTCACAAGGATTTCCACTGCAATCGGGGCTAGAAACTAAACCACTATAGACTGAAAGCCCATAGATTTGGTTGGCAGACTGAAAGTCTGCAAGGTTGTAGCACTTATTTATTTGCCACAAACCTGCCTGTCGGCAGGCAGGTTACACAAATTAGCACTAATTAATTTGTGGAAATTTGTGCAATTTGTGGTTATAATATTTTTAGAAGCTAAAGCAAAATGCACTAAAGTACATAGTTTTAAACTATATCTGAGACCAATAAACTTAATTTCTTACGGATTTAAATAATTAAAAAATTACTCTCTATTTCGCTTTTATATAATATCTTTGTATAAAATATAACAATTATAACTAAAAAAGTTACAATGATAACAACAGCCAATCCATTCGGAATAGAATCAGCCCTAAAACAATTGGGTATTGAAGCCCTAAACGAAGGGACTTCAACTGGAGCAAACCATTTTGCAAACGGAAAAATCATCGAAAGTTATTCTCCCGCAGATGGTGCTTTAATAGCAAAAGTAAAAACTACCTCTAAGGAAGATTACGAAAAAACGATGCAAATTGCCACAGAAGCTTTTAAAACCTGGCGATTAATTCCTGCTCCAAAAAGAGGAGAAATTGTACGCCAAATGGGAGACGAATTAAGAAAATTCAAGGAGCCTTTAGGAAAATTGGTTTCTTATGAAATGGGAAAAAGTCTTCAGGAAGGTTACGGCGAAGTTCAGGAAATGATTGATATTTGCGATTTTGCAGTAGGTTTATCCCGTCAATTGTATGGATTGACAATGCATTCCGAACGTCCAATGCACAGAATGTACGACCAATATCACCCGATAGGAACCGTTGGAATTATTTCGGCGTTTAATTTTCCGGTAGCGGTTTGGAGCTGGAACGCAATGTTAGCCTTCGTTTGTGGCGATGTCGCTATCTGGAAACCAAGTTCAAAAGTGCCTTTATGTGGCGTGGCTTGCCAGAATATTATCAAAACAGTTTTAAAAAGAAATAACGTTCCCGAAGGCGTAAGTTGTTTGGTAACCGGAAATGAATCTGGCGATTTAATCAATAATGACCATAGAATTCCCTTAGTTTCTTTCACTGGATCAACAAGAATTGGTCGTCACGTATCAAAAACCGTTGCAGAGCGTTTTGGAAATACCATTTTAGAATTAGGAGGAAACAATGCGATTATCGTTTCGGAACACGCTGATATCAGTATGGTTTTGGTTGGAGCCGTTTTTGGAGCCGTTGGAACCGCAGGACAACGTTGTACTTCGACTCGGCGTTTAATTATTCACGAAAGTGTGTATGATAAAACAATCAGTGTTTTGAAAAACGCATATAGTCAATTGAAAATCGGAAATCCATTGGACGAAAACAACCACGTTGGACCACTTATTGACAAAGCTTCGGTTCAGGATTATTTGAACGCCATTGAAAAAGCAAAAACCGAAGGAGCCAAAATAATTGTGGAAGGTGGAGTTGTTGAAGGCGCAGGATTTGAAAGCGGTTGTTATGTAAAACCGTGTATTATTGAAGCCGAAAATCATTTTGAAATTGTTCAAACCGAAACTTTCGCACCGATTTTATATGTAATGAAATACGGCACAATTGAAGAAGCGATTGCAATGCAAAACGGAGTTCCACAAGGACTTTCCTCTTCAATATTCACCAATAGTATGCGAGAAATGGAACTTTTCCTTTCGCACGCAGGTTCTGATTGTGGCATTGCCAATGTAAATATCGGAACTTCCGGAGCTGAAATTGGCGGTGCTTTTGGTGGCGAAAAAGAAACTGGCGGAGGACGTGAATCCGGTTCCGATGCTTGGAAAGCCTATATGCGAAGACAAACCAACACCATTAATTATGGAACGCAATTGCCATTGGCACAAGGCATAAAATTCGATTTGTAA
>DZAU01000003.1:10839-23730 GCA_022729635.1 Flavobacterium psychrophilum | reverse complement strand
CTTTTTTAATTTCTCCCTTTTTCACTCGGATACAAATTGTGTACGGGTTCACTTTGCCAGAATTCTTTGGTATCAACATCCATAATGGTCAAAGGTCCTTTAAATGCAGCTGCGGTATCAACATTCCAAACATTGGCCATTTGCACCGGAATGGTTTTGCCAATTCTGGAAACCGGCGTGTGACCAATGTAAATTTCTTGGTACAAAGTCAGTCGTTTTGGATAGTGTAAATCATCAGGTTTCATTTTTTTATCCAATGCCAGTGCGGTTTCCCATAAGGTTCTGTCCCAGTAAAAAAGTTCCGGAAAATATTCATAAATCACACCATTCATATTGGTAAAACCGGCGTGAATAAACAAACGTTTTTGTTCATCGAGATAATAATCCTGTAATGTTTTCAGGAATGCAATATGTTTTTTGATGGTCTCGCCACTGGTTTTGTCATACGCCAAAACGGTTGATTCGCCACCGTGTTTGTACCACAAAGGATTATCTTTGCTTTCGTCGAGCCATTCTAGCAGTAATTTGTCGTGGTTGCCAAGGATACAAATACAATTGTGAGTCGTTTTTAATTGTATCAAATAATCGAGTACTTGCGGCGACTGACTCCAGCCATCAACATAATCACCCAGAAAAATCAAGGTGTCTTTTGGGGTAACATTGGCTCTTTCTATAACTTGGTGCAAAGCCCGCAAACCGCCGTGAATATCGCCTATAACGAGTGTTCTCATTTTGTTTTTTGTTCTAAAAATAATTAAACAATGTACTGCCCATTTTTGCAGTCTCTTTGTGGGTTTCTTTTTTTACACTATGTTCCAATATCCTGTTTTGTCGCTTCCAATACGTTCTATCAAACCCAATTTTTTAAGTTCTTGAATATGTCGTTTTATTGTTGCTACTGAATACCCTGATTTCGCTGCTAGTTCAGTATAATTTGCATTTGATTTTTGCTGTAATTGTTGCAAGATACTAACTTTTACAGGGTCATTTAATTTATTTACAGGGTCATTAGCTTCTTTTACAGGGTCATTTTGTGCGTTTTTAGGTTCAATGTAATGAACATGCATTTGTCGGTTTTGTAAGGTGTTTTTTTCGTCAAGCAGAAGGTTTCCTATAAAAAGAAGCAAAAACTCATTTGTAGCGTGAATACCCTTTGTGTGATTTTTGTAATTGGCTCTAACCAACGAATTCCGAAAATACCAGGAATATTGTTCGAACAGTTCATTATTCACTTTAAAGCCGAAAGTACACAAATATTTGATTAAAAACAGGGCGGTTGTTCGTGTATTTCCCTCTCCAAAAACATGAATTTGCCATAAGTACGAGATGAATTGTGCAATGTGTTCTATCGTTTCTTGTTGGCTTAATCCTTTGTAACTAAACTGTTTTTCTTGTTCAAAATCGTATTCTAAAGTAGCTTTTAAACTCTCGGCACTGCCATACAAAACTGTTTCTCCATTTAGAACCCATTCTTGTTTAGTAATATTATAATCACGGATTTTACCTGCAAATTTGTAAATACCCCGAAACAATCTTCGATGAATATTCAAGTATTCTACTGGTGAAAATGTAAATGTTTGTTCGCCCAACATCTCGGCAATACGTGCCGAAACTTTATCAGCTTCTTCGGTGCGGTCTTCGTTTGCTTGAGTTGGGTGTATTTTGTAGTAACTGTCTATACGTTGTTTTACCTCTTCAATGGTAATATCGCCCTCAATATTTTGCTTGGCAGACTCAATAAGATAGTCAGAAGGCTTTAATCCATCAATTTGTTGCAAACCGATAGCTGTTTTCCACACTTTTGCTTTTTCGGCTTGGTTTGGTTCGCCTTGTCTTACATATTCATCAAAATTATCCATTGGCTATTGCTGTTTGTATTGTTTGTTGGGGGTTTGTGTTATGATTTTTTATGGTTATAAAGAGTGTCTCATTTTGTTTTGTTTAATTTTAATCTAATGATTTGCTGAAAATTATTAATTTGAAACCCTGTTTAGTGGCAGTTTTTATTTTGAAGATGGTATTTTTCCGTCTATCCATTCTTGTTTTTGTTGTCCTGCACCGCCTAAAAACAGAAAGTTTGAGTTCTCAAAGTCAATAAGTCCAAACGCAATGACCATAAATTTTCCGTCTAAATATTGTTTCTCAGTTTCATTTGGTTTGACTGGTCTTAAATACCCTACTACTCTAACTTTATCCCCAATTTTATTTGTTTCATTCTTAAACATTAAGACTGTCCATAAATAATTACTTTCACTAATTTTAAGTCTGTAAAATGGCGTATTGTTTCTACTATTTTCAATTTTTTCAATCGTTCCGTTAAATGCGATTACTTCTCCGTCAAATTTTTTAAGTTCCTCAAAGTTTCCTTCTTGAATATTTGTCGGGAAGGATTTATTGTTTGCTTTTGTAGTCGGAAAATTATTTTGTCCAAGAAGATTTGTAACTGATAATGTTAAAAGTAAAATTGATAGTAATGTCTTCATCTTATTTTTTTTGTTGTGTCTGCAAAATTGCCACTAACTATTTTAATTTTCAAATTCGCCACTAAATTTCTACTGCACATCATACTTCATTTTTCTCAAAATTCGCAACGCTTCTTTAAATGACAAATATACATAAGTGAAAGGTTTCAAAAGCGGTTTGGCGTCAATCAATTTTTGCTTAGCATCGTCAAATCCGTTGAGGTAACAAATCATAAATGTCGATGGCAAATTCTCTAAATCTTTCTGTTCACGCTCGTTTAACGTAAGTCCTTTTTGGAGTTTATTCAACAAAGAAATATTGGAATTGTAAATATGAAACAACATTTTTCTATTGAATTCCGGCGGTTGAAAAAGAATTTCCCGATCAATTTTATAATAGCCATTATCGTGAAAATGAAGGGTTTGTTTCTCCAAAGGATAAAAACTTGTTTTGTCATTCAAGCCCAAAGGAACATATTCGATAATCGTAAAAGAATCCTCGTCAAAAGTAATCGTCACCACGTCTTGCGCTGAATAAAACAATTTGATTTGCTCATTAATCAGTTCAATGTCAACCCGGGAAAGAAAGGTTTTATCGCGAGATTTTTTAGGAACGCCAGCCCAGCAAATGACAAATAATTCCTTGAAAACCTTGTATTTTGGCGCCATATCTTTATGACGGAAATTCATAAAATCAATCACACCATCGAGCGTATATCCAATACTGTTTCTGGAATTATTTTCAATGCCAATGACGGTTTCTGTATTTTGATAATTTTTATCAAATTCCTCTTCAACAGGAACGGTATTGCTGCCACGACGGATAAAAACACTGTTGGCAGGAATGGTATGAATCCCTTTTTTGAAATGTGAGGTTTTACTTTTAGCCTTAATGGTTACTAATCCCACGACTTTATCTTTGGGTAAATTAGGAAAAGGCACATTTTCATACTGAATTTTCGGCGGATTTTCGAGATAGGCGTTGACCAAGTTTTGAATGTGACTGTCGTCAAAAAAATCATCGCCCACAATTTCGTTATCGTGGTCTTCAACCCCAACAACAATATAAGAATTATTCGCCGGATTCGAATTCGATAAGGCACAAATGTGTTTCAAAAACTTTGCTTTTCCCTCACGAGTATGCAAATTCAACTGGCGTTTTTTGTCATAAAAACTGCATTCATCATGGTGAGCTAACAGGTTTTTAATTAAAAGTCGCTTATTAATCATTCGTTTTAAATTTAAAATACTATTTTGTATCTTTGTGCGTTATATGGTGATAATTTTAATTATTCAAATCTATGAAAAATATTAAATTTTATGTGTTAAGTTTTCTTGCATTAACATTCATAAGTTTGGTTTTTGTAAGATGTAGCAACAATGACTCCACACAAACTTCGGCAATTACAGTAAAACTGGTCGATGCTCCAGGCGATTATCAAGAAGTAAATATTGATGTGAGAGATATTCTGATAAAAGACGATACAAATCCGGACGATCAAGGCTGGGTAAGTATTGGCAACACTCCTTCTGGAGGAAAAATTTATAATTTATTGGATTTAACAGGTGGAGAAAGCCTCACGCTGTCTGACACCTTGATTCCTTCAGTATATTTAGGACAAGTAAGATTACTTCTTGGCGACAAAAACACGGTTGTCCTAAAAGACGGCACTTCTCTTCCTTTGAATACCCCAAGTGCCCAACAATCTGGACTAAAATTAAAAGTGAACCAAACCTTGCTTGGGGGAGTTTCTTATAATTTCTTATTGGATTTTGATGCTGACAAATCAGTTGTTAAAGCTGGAAACTCGGGCATCTATAACCTGCATCCTGTTATTAGAGTGATAACAACCGCTTCTTCTGGGGTTATCAAAGGAACTGTTACAAATATTGCAACTGCAAAACAAGTATTGGCATCAGTTCAAGTGGGAACTGAAACCGTTTCTTCCTATGCAAATACAGAAGGTGTATTTCAGTTAAACGGTGTTGTTGCTGGAACTTACACAGTAACTTTAACTCCTGACCCGACTTCTGGATTGGCAATAAAAACTATTTCAAGTGTTGTTGTTGAAAATGGTTTAGTTAAAGATTTAGGAAGTATTACGATGTAGAATAAATAAATAAAATAGCTGCCGTCTCAAAACATAATTTGAGGCGGCTTTATTTTATAAAGTGATCATAATTTTGTTCATAATCTTGTTTAGTCTTCCTCTACTTTAAAGTTGTTTGGGATTTAGTTTCTAAATATCTCAAGTACGATTTACAATTGTTGCCGAAGCTTGAGCAGTTGGGAACACAATCAAATCCGCAATATTAATATGATAGGGTCTCGAAATCACAAAATGAATTATTTCGGCAATATCTTCTGGTGTCAAGGGCTTCAGCCCTTTATAAGTATTGTCAGTTTTGACTTTGTCTCCTTTGAAACGCACTTCGCTGAACTCTGTCTCGACCATTCCTGGATGAATGGCTCCTACTCGAATTCCAAAAGGATTCAAATCTATTCGCATACTTTTATTCAGAGCATCAACAGCATATTTCGATGCACAATACACATTTCCGTTAGGATATACTTCTTTTCCAGCTATAGAACCTATATTGATAATATGACCCGATTTTTGTTCTATCATTTGCGGGATTATAGCTTTCGAAACATACAAAAGTCCCTTTACATTAATGTCTATCATAGCATCCCAATCGTCTAAATCTCCATCTTGAATAGAGCTTAAACCGTGTGCATTCCCAGCATTGTTTATCAAAATATCTATTTTAGAAAAACCAGAAGGCAAAGAATTAATGTTGTCAAGTACCGCTTTTTTATCCCGAACGTCAAAACATAAAGTGTAAATTTCCGTAAACTCAGAAAGTTCTTTTTCGAGCTCTTTTAACCTATCCTCTCTTCGACCACAAATAATAATTTTATAATTATTTTTCGCCAATATTCTTGCAGTTGCTCTTCCTATTCCGCTTGTTGCACCAGTAACTAGGGCTATTTTATTCATAGTTTATTTTATTAATTAGCAATCGTCATTGTTTTTTTTACAAATATTTTTTTATGGAATAGGATTTCCTGTGCTTTTTGTCCAAAATGCAAACCAATCTTCCTGTTCCATTTCAAGGGTCGTCGCTTTCATCAAATTAGGGATTCGATTTTTATCGGCTGTACCAAAAACAGGTAAAATTCCAGCCGGATGTTTCAAAATCCAGGCGATAAGCAAAACATCAATTTCTACATTATATTTCATCGAAAATTGCGTTGCTAATTTTTTAATTCGAATCGATTTTTCATCAGACATTTTGAATACACTTCCCAGTGGAGACCAGCACATAGGTTGAATTTTGTTAAGTTGCATGTGGTCTAAACTTCCATCGAGCATCGGTTCTAAATGGGTCACCGAAAACTCAATTTGGTTGTAATTTACCTTGGTTTTGGTTTGAATCAAATCGGTTTGACTCGGAGTAAAATTCGAAACACCAACATCCAGAATTTTTCCTTCGGTTTTAAGTTTTTCAATCGCTTCGGCAATTTCGTCAGCCTGCATCAACGGACTTGGTCTATGCAATAAAAGCAAGTCTAAATACTCGGATTTTAAATTTTTAAGCGATTGCTCTACTGACCAAATAATGTGCGATTTTGAATAATCGTAATGATGCGTTTTTGTGTTCCTGTTTTCTGACGGTAATTGAATCCCACATTTCGAAATCAGTTGGATGTTTTCTCGTTTAATCTGGCTTTCGCCAAAAGCGTTTCCAAAAGCAGTTTCGGTAGTATAACCGCCATAAATATCAGCATGGTCAAAGGTGGTAATTCCGGTTTCAAGACAGGAATTCATAAGGTCAATCATTTGTTTTTTGTTCAGATTTTTACCCCAAACTCCCCAAGTCATTGTGCCGGCAATAATTTTTGAAAAAGATGTTTTTGTCATAGCGGTATAGTATTAAATCCTCAATTTTTAAGTATATTTTTTTAAAACTTTAAAATTATGAAAATACTATCACAAAACATCCTTAAAATTCAGGATTTATAAGAAGTTTTAACCATTTTTTAACATCGTACTTCTAAAAAAAAATTCAATTTGCACCGTCAAAAAAAACGAACACAAGTTACAGCAATTAAAAAACGAAAATGGAAGAAAATACAACGACTTTAGACATTAGAGCAATCAACGAAAAAATAGAAAGAGAAAGCGCTTTTATCGATTTGCTTACTATGGAAATGAATAAAGTAATCGTGGGTCAAAAACACATGATTGAGCGATTATTGATTGGGCTTTTAGGACAAGGACACATCTTGCTCGAAGGAGTTCCGGGTTTGGCAAAAACATTAGCGATAAACACTTTGGCGCAAGCCGTTCATGGTTCATTCAGCAGAATCCAGTTTACGCCGGATTTATTGCCAGCCGATGTTGTGGGAACAATGATTTACAATATTAAAGCCAATGAATTTTCCATAAAAAAAGGACCCATCTTCGCTAATTTTGTTCTTGCTGACGAGATTAATCGTGCGCCAGCCAAAGTACAATCGGCATTACTGGAAGCGATGCAGGAAAAACAGGTGACTATTGGCGACACTACTTTCAAATTAGACAAGCCTTTTTTAGTTTTGGCAACCCAAAATCCAATTGAGCAAGAAGGAACTTATCCTTTGCCGGAAGCACAAGTCGATCGTTTTATGTTGAAAACCGTTATCGATTATCCAAAAATGGACGAAGAGCGAATGGTAATCCGTCAAAACTTAAAAGGAAATTACGAAAAAGTAAACCCAGTGGTTTCGGTCGAACAAATTTTGCGTGCGCAAGAAGCCGTTCGTGAAGTGTATATGGATGAAAAAATCGAAAAATATATTCTTGATATTGTTTTCGCCACTCGTTATCCGGAGAAATATAAATTGGCTGACTTGAAACCTTTAATCAGTTTTGGTTCTTCGCCACGTGGAAGCATTAACCTTGCCAATGCTGCAAAATGTTACGCATTTATCAAACGTCGTGGCTATGTAATTCCCGAAGATGTTCGTGCCGTGGTTCACGATGTGTTGCGTCATAGAATCGGAATTACTTACGAAGCCGAAGCCGAAAACATAACTTCGGTGGACATCATCAACAAAATTGTAAACGAAATAGAAGTTCCATAAAAGTGAATAGTAATAAGTGAATAGTAATTAGCCTTGTTTGGTTGCTATTCACTAATGGCTATTCACTAATTACTGAAAAAATGGAAACAAAAGACTTACTCAAAAAAGTACGAAAAATAGAAATCAAAACCCGAAGATTGAGCGATCACATCTTTTCGGGTGAATATCACACCTCGTTCAAAGGACGCGGAATGACTTTCAGCGAAGTGCGTCCATATCAATATGGCGATGATATTCGTGCCATTGACTGGAATGTGACGGCGCGTTACAATGAAGCTCACGTTAAAGTTTTCGAAGAAGAACGTGAACTTACGATGGTGTTGATGGTGGATATTTCGGGTTCAGAAAGTTTTGGGTCTAAGAGTCAATTTAAAAAAGAAATTGTAACCGAAATTGCTGCAACGATGGCTTTTTCGGCGACACAAAACAACGACAAAATTGGACTGATTTTATTTTCAGACCAAATCGAATTATACATTCCTCCTAAAAAAGGGCGTTCACACGTTTTGAGAATCATTCGGGAATTGATAGAATTCGAACCCAAAAGCCACAAAACCGATATTGCTCAAGCCTTGAAATTCCTGTCTGGAACACAAAAAAAGAAAGCAATCGTGTTTGTAATTTCCGATTTTATTTCCGAAGATTACGAGCATACATTAAAAATTGCTTCCAAGAAACACGATATTACCGGCATTCGAGTGTATGATATTCGCGAAGAAAAAATACCAAATATTGGAATGGTTTCGATGCTTGATGCCGAAACCGGCGAAACACATTTGATTAATACGCGTTCCAAATCAGTGCGAATCAATTATGAAAAATATTATCAGGATAAGGTAAAATATTTCAAGGAAACATTTAGCAAATCGGGAGCAGGAGTTGTAAACACAAGAGTTGACGAAAGTTATGTAACTAAATTATTAGGGTATTTTAAATCCCGTTAAACTAACCCTGTCAGGGTTCAAAACCCTGACAGGGTTGAATGAATAAGAATGAAAAAAATACTATTATATTTTCTATTTTCCACATCACTTTTTGCTCAAAAAGTGGACACTTCTATTGACTCTGTCAAAAAGAAAATAGGTGCCGAGTTTAAACTGACATTAAAAACAGAAGTTGACACTTCGGTAAAAGTGGTTTTCCCCAATGCAAAAAACATTGGCGTGCTCGAAGTGATATTATCTTATCCTATTGATACCATCAGAAAAAATGACCGTTATGAATTGATAAAAAAATACGGTTTAACCCAATTCGATTCTGGAAAATATACCATTCCGAGTGTAAAGATTTTAATCAACAATAAACCTTTTTTATCAGATTCGATACGAGTTGAGGTAGCAAACGTTCCAGTAGATACACTCAAACAAAAAATGTACGACATCAAGGAGATTATTCCCACTAACGATTCTAGTAATTGGTGGAAATATCTTTTGGCATTATTGCTAATTGCTGGTATTGGTTATGGAATTTATTGGTATGTAAAGAAAAATCAGAAGAGAAAAATCGAAGAAGAAATTTATAAAACGCCCATAGAAAAAGCCACAAGTTTGCTCAATATTTTAGAGAAAAAAGAACTTTGGCAAAAAGGAGAAGTAAAATCATATTATAGCGAACTGACCGATATCACTAGAAATTATATCGAAGAAGCTATCGAAATTCCAGCGATGGAAAGCACCACTTCAGAATTAATTCAAGGTTTGAAAATTGCTTCGCAAAAAAAGAAAATGAAGCTTTCGCAGGAAACAATCGAAAACCTGGAACGTGTTTTAAAACAAGCCGATTTGGTAAAATTTGCCAAATCAAAACCACTGGATTTTGAAATTACCGAAGACAGAAATAAAATTGAAAAAGCCATTATTGTTTTAGACAAATCGATTCCTGCAGTTGTCGAAAGTCAAGACGACCTATTGCTAAACGAAATGCAGCGTCAGGAACAACTAAAAAGAGAATTACAAAAACAAAGAAAAAAACGCATTGTAATTGCTTTAGTTTCTGTCTTTATGCTGCTTTTTATAACAATGAGTTATTTTATTACCACCAAAGGTTTCGATTATGTGAAAGACAATATTATGGGTCATCCTTCAAAAGAATTATTGGAAAACGAATGGATTAAAAGTGAATATGGAAACCCTAGCGTTAGAATTGAAACACCAAAAGCCCTCAAAAGAACAGATTTAAGCAAAATACTTCCAAAAAACGGAATGGCTTTGATTAAAGAAATGCAATCTTTTGTTTATGGAAGTCTGACGGATAATTTCTATATTTTGGTTTCTACCCTACAATTCAAACAGCAAACCCAAATCGATTTGTCAAAATCATTAGACGGAGCTTTGCAATCTATGGAAGCTCAAGGAGCACAAAATATGATTGTGAAACAAGAGGATTTTGAAACCAATGAAGGAGTCAAAGGAATTAAAGGCTATGGAACGTTTTCGCAAATTGATGGCAAGAGTCAAAGCAGCACCAAATTATATTATGAAGTTTTAATCTTCGGGCAAGAAGGCGGACTACAACAAATCATAATTGTTCATCAAGAAGGCGACAACTATGCCAATGAAATTTCTACCCGAATCTTAAACTCTGTTGAACTTCAAAAAGCAAATCAGTAATGGGAAAAATAACATTTTTAAATCCAGAATTTTTTTGGTTGTTTCTCCTGATTCCAATGGCTGGAGCTTGGTTATTTTGGAAAAGAAACCAACAATCGGCAAGTTTGAAAATAAGTTCAACCCAAGGTTTTAAAGGTTCTAATTCTCTTTTGGCAAAGCTAAAACCTATATTAAATGTGTTGCGATTATTAGCGTTAAGTTCTTTAATTGTGGCAATGGCAAGACCAAGAACAGTTGATGTCAGCAATCAAACAAAAACCACTCGAGGAATCGATATTGTAATGGCAATGGATATTTCTGGAAGTATGCTCGCCAAAGATTTGAAACCAAATAGAATGGAAGCGCTAAAAAGAGTCGCCGCTGATTTTGTTGAAGAAAGACCAAATGACCGAATAGGTTTGGTGCTTTATGCTGCCGAAGCCTATACAAAAACTCCAGTAACCAGCGATAAAGCGATAGTTCTGGAAGCAATAAAAAGCATAAAATACGACCAAGTTTTGCAAGACGGAACAGGAATAGGAATGGGATTAGCGACAGCCGTAAACCGATTAAAAGACAGCAAGGCCAAAAGCAAAGTGGTTATTCTTATGACCGATGGTGTAAATAATGCAGGATTTATTGAGCCGGAAACCGCAGCAGATATTGCCAAACAATACGGAATAAAAGTATATACAATAGGACTTGGAACAAACGGAATGGCAGAATCACCTTATGCGTTAACGCCAAACGGAGAGATTTTATTTCAAATGATGAAGGTAGAAATCGACGAACAATTGATGAAAAGTATCGCCAAAAAAACCGACGGAAAATATTTCAGAGCAACAAGCAACAGCAAATTAGCCGAAATCTATGCGTCAATCAACAAACTGGAAACCACCGAAATCAAAGAATTGAAATTCTATGATTATGAAGAAAAATACAGACCTTTTGTTTGGATTGCAGGGTTTTTGATTTTGGTTGAATTAGGATTGCGAAACACGGTTTATAGGTCATTTATATAAGCCCATCCCCAACCCTTCCCGAAGGGAATGGAGATGAGACAGGAAAAAGAAAATGAATTAAAACATATAAAAACAATGTTGCTCAAAATTCCCCCTTCGGGGGTTAGGGGGCTTTAAATTATGGAATTAGACGAATCAAAATATTTATACCTTCTTTTTATAATCCCAATTTTGGTACTGCTTTTTCTTTACAATCAATATTGGAAAAGAAAAAAACAGCGCGAATTTGGAGATTTAGATTTGGTGAAAAAATTAAGTCCCGAAAAATCAGTATTCAAACCTATTTTGAAGTTGGTTGTTATACTTTTAGCATTAGTCGGAATAATTTTAGGATTAGTAAATCCAAAAATTGGAACTAAAATGGAAACGGTAAAGCGTGAAGGAATCGACATTGTTTTTGCGATAGACGTGTCAAAAAGTATGCTCGCCGAAGATGTTGCGCCAAGCCGATTAGAAAAAAGCAAACAAATCGTGTCGCAAATCATCAATCAATTGGGCAATGACAGAATAGGAATTGTGGCTTATGCCGGAAGTGCTTTCCCTGTTTTGCCCATTACGACTGATTATGGCGTGGCAAAAATGTTTCTTCAAAGTATGAACACCGATATTGTTTCTTCACAAGGAACTTCGCTGGATGAAGCCATACGATTGTCGGCAACCTATTTTGACGAAAAAAGCAAAACCAGCAAATTATTAATTATGATTTCTGATGGTGAAGACCATTCGGAAGGAGCAGAATCCGCAGCCGAAGAAGCTAACAAGATGGGAATGAAAATCATAACCATTGGCGTTGGAACCGAAAATGGAAGTACCATTCCGTTAAGAGTAAATGGCATTGTCGAAAGTTTTAAAAGAGACGCTAATAATGAAGTCGTGATAACAAAGTTGAATAAAGAAGGATTAACCACCATTGCTAAAGCTACAAAAGGCGGATATGTTGACGGTAACAATACCAAAGCGGTGCTTGATTATGTAAAAAATGCGCTCGACAATATTCAAAAAACCGAATTCGAATCGACACAAATGGCGGATTTTCAATCGCAATTTCAATGGTTTTTAGGGATTGCTTTTGCCTTGTTGTTTTTGGATGTTTTCCTATTGGAAAGAAAGACAAAATGGGTTCAAAAGTTGAATTTATTTAACGAAAAAGAATAGCCCCCTGACCCCCGAAGGGGGAACTTACAACTAGAATTAATTAATGTAATATTCATATTTACAAGATGTTAAAAAAATATTTCATATTGGCTTTCTTGTTTCCCGCCTTGTTGGGGTTAGGAGGCTTGTTTGCACAAGAGAAAGACAAAACTTTGCCAAAAGCGAACGACGAATATGCGCAAAAGGAGTTTGTCGAAGCCGAAGCAAATTATAGAATTTCACATTCAAAATTTCCAAAAAGAACCGTTGCTCCTTATAATTTAGGAAATGCCATTTATAAACAAAATCAAACTTCAGAAGCTAAATTTGCTTATGCAACGGCATTGGAAAACACAAAATCAAGAGTCCAGAAACATAAAATATTTCATAATTTGGGAAATGTTTTTATGAAGGAAAAAAATTATAGCGATGCGGTTGAAGCGTATAAAAATGCCTTGCGTAACAAACCTTCAGACGAAGAAACCCGATATAATTATGCTTTGGCAAAAAAAATGCTAAAAGAAAATCCTCCAAAAAAGGACGATAAGGACAAA
>DZAU01000003.1:0-10739 GCA_022729635.1 Flavobacterium psychrophilum | reverse complement strand
TTTGGCAAAAAAAATGCTAAAAGAAAATCCTCCAAAAAAGGACGATAAGGACAAAGACAAGGATAAAAAAGACGAGAAAAAAGACGGAGAAAAAGAGAAGAAAGATAACGGTGACAAAGACAAAAAAGACAAAAAAGACGATAAAGGAAACAATGACAAGGATAAAAAAGACGAAAAACCAAAGGATGACCAAGGAAAACCTAAACCAATACCGGGAGGAATTTCTAAACAGAGAACAGAGAATCTTTTAGACGCCGTAAACAACGAAGAAAAGAAAATTCAAGACAAGGTAAATGCCCAAAAAGTAAAAGGAAAACCAGTTCAGACCGAAAAAGATTGGTAAAGCCCCCTTACCCCCGAAGGGGGAATTTGAAGAGGATAAATGATTTTAAATAGAAATGAAAAGAATTATATTAATACTGTTTTTAATTACTCAATCGCTTTTGGCTCAAGTACAATTTGAGGCAAAAGTCAGCAAAACCACGCTTGGATTAAACGAAAGGCTTCGCATCGATTTTGTAATGAATATTGATGGAGACAACTTTAACCAACCTTCTTTTGAGGGATTTAAAATCATTGCCGGACCAAGTCAGCAAGTGAGTCAGTCGTGGGTAAATGGAAAAAGTTCTTTTGAAAAAATATATTCCTATTATCTTTTGCCAACCCAAAGAGGAAATATAGTAATTAAGCAGGCTGCGATTGAATATAACGGTCAAATTTATAAAACAACTCCAATAAAAATTAATGTCACCGCAGCAGTCGAAATGCCAAAAGACCCGAACGACACACAGATTTCTGCCGATGATAATATTTATCTCGTTGCCGATATTTCGAAAACGAATCCATACATTAACGAACCAATAACAGTAGTTTACAAGCTTTATTTTAGCTACAATATTGGAATTACAAATTGGAGGGAATTAGACAAACCTAAATACAACGATTTTTGGAGTCAAAACATCGATATTAAACAACTTGTTGGCGAAGAAGGAATGTTTAAAGGAGAAAAATATCGCTATGTCGTGCTTCGAAAAACGGTTTTATATCCACAAAAATCAGGCAAATTGGTAATTGAACCTTTGTCATTAGACATTGATGTGCAATTACCTACTAATCGCCGAGATATGTTTGGACGAGTGGTAGTCACCAATGGAAACAAAAGAGTTTCTGCCGGAGCCAAAACAATCGCAGTAAAATCCCTTCCTGAGGCAGGAAAACCGGCAGATTTTTCGGGAGCAGTAGGAAAATTTGACTTTAGAGTAACACCTTCAAAAAACAATTTAAAAAATGGCGAAAGTCTGGATTTAGTGGTTAGTGTTTCCGGAAACGGGAATATGAAATTATTCAATTTACCAAAACCTGTGGTTCCAAATTCACTAGAAACCTATGATCCGGTTCATAGCGAAAAAGTGAATACAGCCTTATCGGGAATGTCAGGGAAAATATCCGACAGTTATACCATAATTCCGCAGTTTAAAGGGAATTACCCAATAAAACCAATGCAATTTTCCTATTTCGATTTGGGTTCAGGAACGTATAAAACCATAAGTTCACCAGAAATAATGATTAACGTTCTTGATGGTCCATCTGTCAATGACCAAGTAGCAACCACACAAGGAACAGGCAAAAATATAATTTCGAGTAACGAACAATTCAAATTCATTAAGCTAAAAAGTAAGCTTTCATCAATGAAAAAGGAAGATTTCTTCGGGTCAAATTTATTTTATGGATTGCTGTTTTTACCATTTTTAATTCTGCCGGCGATTGTGTTATTCAAAAAGAAAAAAGAAGCCATAGACAGCGATGTTTTTGGCAACAGAATAAAAATGAACAACAGATTGGCCAAAAAATATTTATCGGAAGCCAAAAAACAAATCAACAACAAAGAACCGTTTTATGTGGCATTAGAAAAGGCAATGCACAATTTTCTGAAAGCTAAATTACACATAGAAACCTCGGATATGAGTAAAAGTAACATACAAAAACTTTTGGCTTCTAGAAATGTAAATGCTCAAACGATAATCGATTTTATCGATCTGACCGAAAATTGTGAATTGGCACGATATGCGTTAACGTCAAGTTCGGCCATCCAACAGGATTTTGATAAAGCAGTATTGATAATTTCGGATTTGGAAAAACAGATAAAATAATTAGCCACAAAGACACCAAACCACAAAGAATATTAAAATAGAAACAAAAACTTTGCGCCTTAGTGCCTTTGCGGCAAAATAATAAATAATGAAAAACATACTTTTTATACTTTTACTTACAACCCATGTTTTCTTTGCACAAAGCGGCTTCGAAAAAGGGAATGCTTTGTATCAAAAGGGGAAATACGAACAAGCCATATCAGAATATGAAAGTGTTTTGGCATCAAAAAAACATTCGGCTGAATTGTATTTCAATCTCGGAAATTGCTATTATAAATTGAATAAGGTTGGACCGGCAATTTACAATTACGAAAAAGCATTAGTACTCAATCCAGAAGATATTGAGACAAAAAACAATTTGAAATTCGCCCAAAAATTAACTATCGACGAAGTAAAAGAGATTCCAAAAGTGGGCTTTTCAAAAATGGTTCACGATTTTACTTCTGTTTTTCATTTTAATACCTGGGCGTGGATTTCGGTTGGATTTTCAACGCTGTTTTTAGTGTTTTTTATCGGCTATTATTTTTCACAAATAACAGCAACAAAGAGGATTTATTTCTTTGGAATGTTTGCGCTAATTTTTTTACTGATTATCAGTGTTTCAGCGGCAATTTCCGAGAAAAATGATTTTGACAACGAAAGACCAGCGATTGTTTTTGCCGAAATGGTTTTGGTAAAAAGTGAACCACAAGCGGCAAGTAATACCGTGTTTACACTCCACGAAGGAACCAAAGTTTTTGTTCAGGAAACGTTAGAAAACTGGAAAAAAATTCAATTGACCGACGGAACCGAAGGTTGGATTGAAAAAACGGCGATTAGGGAAGTGAAATAGGAGTGTTCAGCCTGCCTGTCGGCAGACAGGTATTCAGTAATTAGTGTTCAGTTTACAGAAGCACTGACCACTTTAACACTGACCACTGCTTACTTCTTCTTCAATTCATCGTACCATTTTTCAATCGAAGGATAAATAAATCCCGCCGTTTTTTGGATTGGGCGATAAAATAGCGAATTGTCTAAAGTTTCTTTTTTGGCAAGCATATTATTGAAGTTTATTTTTTCGAAAAGGTTTAAAAAGATACTCAAGATTAACACCGTTTTCAATAGTCTAAAAAATCCACCACCAAGGTTGTTTATTACACCTAATTGGGCAAAATTTGCAACGTTGGTAAGTACTTTAGCCATAATCGAAATTCCAATTACAACCAGAAGAAAAGTAATTATGAAAGCAACAATTTGAATTGTTTTTGGGTTCCAATGCACAAATCCCGATAGCATTATTCTTGCCAGATACGAAAACTTTATCGCTAAATAAATTCCCAAAATCAACGAAACCAACGAAGCCAACTCTACAAAAAGGCCGTTTTTTATGCCTTTAAAAACTCCAATACCAAGTATAACACCCAAAACAATATCTAAAAAACTCATATAAAAGGAGAAATGAATAAAGAACAAAGATAAAAGAATTATGTTGGTATCTTTGCCAAAATAATTTTAGAGTTAAGGATTAATATTGTTTCGTTCGTCTGTTCGAGTATTTTATAAAAAAATGCGACATCTTTTTTTATTAAATGTATCGAGAATCCTAATTTTGTAGGCTTCTCGATACTATTTTGAACAGTAAAGCTGTCGCATTACTATTCAAAATCATTCGAAGTGACGAGTAAAATCTAAAATTACTCTTAATACTTAATACTCAAATCTTAATACTATTTTAATGTCAAGAGATATACAACTTAAAGAACGCTGGGAACAGCTTGTGGTCATACTTTCCAATCAATTTTCGCAGGGTGAAGACCTCGATTTAGATGCCATCATTTATTTAATTGGCGTTCAAGAACTCGGAAAAGTACATCGAACCTTCGAAAAAGACGAAAAACTCAACCTGATGCACATCGCAATCTGCCGATTATTGGAACCGTATGGGTTTTATGAATTCGATTTTTTCGACGAAGACGGTTGGCCACATTACAAAGTAAAAGAAGAGTTGCCACCACTCAAAGCAGGTGAACAATCGGTTTTAATGAAAGAAGCGATTGTCAATTATTTTATAGAAAAGGAATTAATTGATTAATTGATTGATTGATTGATTGAAGAGTAACGATTGCAGATTGATGATTTTATGGGAGATGTTTAGAAAAACTTCTAACTTCTAACTTCTAACTTCTAACTTTTACTTAAATTTGCACTCTCAATTATTGAATGAAAATGATAGACAAGATAAAAGAATATATTGCTGAAGCGCAAGCTTTCACAACACAAAACCCAGCAGAGCTCGAGGCATTCCGAATTAAATTCCTTGGAAGTAAAGGACTTTTGAAAGATTTTTTTGCCGAATTCAAAAATGTTCCAAATGATCAAAAAAAGGAATTTGGACAAATAATAAATTTATTAAAATCTTCAGCCGAAGAAAAAGTAAAATCCATTCAGGAAGCTTTAGAAAATAAAGTAGAAACCAAAGGATTTTATGGCGATTTAACCCGTTCTGCCGAACCTATAATTATAGGTTCTCGACATCCAATTTCTATCGTAAAAAATCAAATTATCGACATCTTTTCAAATATTGGTTTCAATGTTTCCGAAGGTCCGGAAATTGAGGACGATTGGCATAATTTTACCGCATTAAATTTGCCAGAATACCATCCGGCACGAGATATGCAGGATACTTTTTTCATCCAAACCAATCCCGATATTTTGTTGCGCACGCACACTTCTTCCGTGCAAGTGCGTTATATGGAGAATAATACACCGCCTATCAGGACGATTTCCCCCGGAAGAGTTTTCCGTAACGAAGCCGTTTCGTCGCGTTCGCATTGCATTTTTCATCAAGTCGAAGGATTGTACATTGATAAAGACGTTTCCTTTGGCGATTTGAAGCAAACACTTTTATATTTTACCAAAGAAATGTTCGGAAAATCTAAAATCCGTCTGCGTCCGAGTTTCTTTCCTTTTACAGAACCAAGTGCCGAAATAGATATTTATTGGGGTTTAAAAACCGAAACCGATTATAGAATTACCAAAGGAACTGGTTGGTTAGAAATTGGAGGTTGTGGAATGGTGGATCCAAATGTCTTGAAAAATTGTAATATCAACCCTGAAGAATACACTGGTTTTGCCTTCGGAATGGGAATCGAAAGAATTGCTATGTTGTTGTATCAAATTGGCGATATCCGAATGTTCTACGAAAATGACGTTCGTTTCTTGGAGCAATTTAAGACGAGTATATAATAAATACCCTTTCAGGGTTTAAAACCCTGAAAGGGTTCGTTTTAAAATGAAAAAAGACATCATCATCCCCAAAGTAGAAAACGTTTTCCTCGCTGCAGTTCAGGAATGGAGCGACGATTTTATGGAAAAAGTTTGGAATGTTTATCTGATAAACGACAGCGATTTTCAATTAGACGGCGTAATGGTTGTTTCTAAAGCCTTTGGAACTATCGATGGCGAAATGAAAAAAACTTCTTTGTTACGTCACGCTTTTGTTGAAGTTCCAGCGGTTTCGGTCGTAAAAATCGAAATGGTCGAAAAAAGTGTTTTAGCGCTCAATAACGAGTTTATGCTCACTTTTTTTATTGGGAATACTTTATACGATAAAAAATTTACCTTCAAGGCAAACACCATAACTCCGGATTATGTTGAGGAAGTGCCTATTTTATTTGTGGATGGGGTTATTGTGAGGTAACTAATCCAACTTCTCAGTCAATTTTTGGAACACTTTTTTGGCGCTTTTCCCTTCGTACAAAATTTCGTAAACTGCATCTATTATAGGAGTTTTTGCCTTGTATTCCTGATTGAGGTCGTAAGCACTTTTCGCAGCATAATACCCTTCGGCAACCATACTCATTTCCATTTGGGCTGATTTTACAGTGTAGCCTTTCCCAATCATATTGCCAAACATTCTGTTTCTAGAAAAAACAGAATATCCCGTAACCAATAAATCGCCCAAATAAGCCGAATCATTGATATTGCGTTTCATTCGATGCACTTTTTTGATGAATTTTTTCATCTCGCGAATACCGTTACTCATTAACACCGATTGAAAATTATCGCCATAACCCAAACCGTGGGCAATTCCGGCTGCTATGGCATAAATGTTTTTGAGCATTGCCGCATATTCAGTACCAACAATATCATCAGAAATCTTGGTTTTTATAAAATCGCCGGATAAATATTTAGCCATAATTTTTGCTTTTTTGGCATCGCCACAAGCAATTGTAAGATAAGATAAACGCTCCAAAGCGACTTCTTCGGCGTGGCAAGGACCAGTGATTACGCCAATATTTTCGAAAGGAATGTCGTATGTTTTATTAAAATGTTCGCCAACAATTAAACTTGTTTCCAGAACAATTCCTTTGATGGCCGAGAAAATAATTTTGTCTTTCAAAGACGCTGTCAATTTTTTCAATTCTCCTCCCAAAAACGCCGAAGGAATGGCAAAGATGATATAATCAGCATAAGCTACGGCTTCATTAATATCGTTGGTCAGTTTTAATTTTTTTATGTCAAATTCAACAGAGCTCAAGTAATTTGGGTTGTGATGATGGGTTTTTAGATGTTCAATCGCATCTTCATTTCGCATATACCAGGCAATTTCTTCAAGATTTACACAAAGCATTTTGGCAATTGCGGTAGCCCAACTTCCGCCACCTATTACTGCAAATTTTATGTTTTCGCTCATTTTTTTATTAAATTTATTCAAAAGTACTTATAAATGGATTAATAATGTTGGAAATAACGCATAGAAATGGGGTTTAAAAAAAATTTCAAATTTTTTTTATTTCAGCACAATATTTTCTTTTATTGTACGTTATAACACATTGAAAAATAGTTTTTTATAAGTTAGTTAGAGGATTGAATTAGTTAGTTTTATTTTAGTATTTTTGGAAAAGGTGTTCTTAAGGGTAGTTTAGGAGCACCTTTTTATTTTTTATAAAAATTATTTTTGTCGATGTATTCCCATACTTTTTCTGGCAATAATGGGCGAATGTTTTTCTTTTTTTTGATGTTTTCCCTAATAAAGGTTGAGGATATTTCTACAATTGGCGCATCAATAAAGTGAATCTTGGGATTGTTTTTAAAAGTTTCATTGTCTTCGCCAATTGAAATGCGAGGATATACATAAATCTCATAATTTTGTATAATTACCTCGAAGTTTTTCCATTTGTGCAAGGATTTTAAATTGTCTTCTCCCATAATCAACGAAAACTCGTGCTGCGGATATTTGTCATGCAAATGCGCCAAAGTGTTTACAGTATAATTGGGTTGCGGCAACTTGAACTCAATGTCCGAAGGTTTAATTTTTGGATAATCTTCCGTAGCAAGAAAAACTAATTGCAGTCGTTGGTAATCATCAAGCAAGGTTTGTTTGTTTTTCAACGGATTGTGTGGAGTCACAACCATCCAAATTTGTTCCAAATCAGAATATTCTGCCAAGTGATTGGCAATAATTAAATGCCCAATGTGAATGGGGTTGAATGTTCCGAAATACAATCCTATTTTCATATTTCATATTTTAGGTTTTAGGTTTTGGGTTTTGGGTTCTAGGTTTACTAATACCCTAGACCCAAAACCTAGCACCTATTTTACAAATTCTTTTACCAATTGATGCGCTTCTTCCTTGGCGGTTTCTAAATCATAATTCTTAATGATTTTGTCAAATTGTGGAGCAGTTGCCAGTTCTACCGAAGCTTTTGCAATCCGCATATTAATTTTGTCATCGCTTTCGGTGGAGCGTTCTTTGAGTCTTCTTTTAAGTTCGTCCACGCTTGGTGGTTTTACAAAAACAGCCAAAGTTTCCTCCTGAAATTTGTGTTTAATTCGTAATCCTCCGGCAACATCAATATCAAAAATTACATTTTTTCCTTTTGCCCAAATGCGTTCGACTTCGCTTTTTAAAGTGCCGTAAAAATTATCTCTATACACTTCTTCCCATTCTACAAAATCTTCGGCTTTGATGTGCTTTTTGAATTCTTCAATAGAAATAAAATAATAATCTTTTCCGTTCACTTCTTCGCCACGAGCTGGTCGTGTTGCTGCCGAAATCGAAAACTCTAAATTTAAGTCTTCTTTTCCCAACAAATGCCTAACGATGGTGGTTTTCCCCGATCCCGATGGTGCTGAAAAAACTATTAATTTTCCTTTTTTCATTGATTGTTTTAAAGAATTATTTAACTACAAAAAGTATGTCTGTTAATGCTGTGAAAGTTTGATGCTTACCTTTGAATTCAAATGACACTTTTAAGTCCTCTAATTTTTTGTTTTTAAAATTATCTAAATACGAAAGAATTGTTGGTTTTAAAAGATCAAGATTTCTTTTTAATTTCCAAGAATTGGTAAAATCATCTGTGTCAACGAGAACAAGAAACAAACGGTTTTCCGAACCAAAACGCATTTCGCCTTGATTTTCATAAAGCCAAGTTGCCAACATTTTAGGATTTTCTTGTGCTTCTTTTAATATTTCAAGTTTTTCGTTTTTTAAAGTTCGTAATACTTGCTTGCAAAACCCATCGTTTTTGTCTTTCATTTTTTCGACAATTTCATATAAAATGTCGGCTGGTTTTGCTTTTTTGTCAAAAGCTATTTTAGCTTCTTCGGCTTTCTTTTTTAAAAATGTTATCTCTACTGGCAGTCCCTTTTCTTTACGTTTAGTTTTTATATATTCCGCAGGTAAATAGGTTACTTTTAAATCAAATGGGATGTCATTGATAAAAAAATCAACACTTTTTATTTGACCTACGGTTGGTAAAACTTCGGAATGTGATTTAAAAATATGTTCAATTAAAATGCTGCTCCAGTGATTGTACCAACTATTCAAAACATATCCTTGAACCGCAACATTGATTTCTGTTTCAAATTTCGAAAGAAGTGAGTCATAAGATTTATGAACTTTCACATATCTACTTACCAAATATTTGTCTAATGAGTTTTGATAATCTCCTCCCCAATCGAAATTTTTAAGTTTGTATAATTCTGAAACCAATTGAGTTGCATCAATTAATTGAACTTGTTTGTTGTTTTCTGTTTTTATAAACTCGTCTAGAATTTTATTGGAATTTTCAACATCATTACGCAACAAATTGAATAATTCAATAAATTGTTTTGCCAGAGCGGTTTCTATTAGTAAAATTTTATTGACTTTGACAAATTCAACAATAAGTTCTTTCCTTATAATGGATTTAGTCTTTAACCATAAAAGTCCTGTTTTGTCTTCGCTAAACTCCGAAAGCATTTCGCTTTCGTGTAATTTTTTCCAATAATTAAAATCCTTCATTTACAAGTTGTTCTTTGTGGTTAGTTGAAACAAAATGTTTCTTTTTTGGACTACAAACAAATAAAATTTCCTGACTTCCGGCAACACTTCCTTTTCCGCCTCTTCCATTTTGGTAGGTTTTGGCTTCTATTTTTACATTTCTGTATTTGGAAATTAATTTTTCAAATTCTTCAATTCCCGGATAACTGCGATTGTTATAACTAATCAACCAATGTGGAATATCTTCAGACAATTCAAAAAGTTTTTCAAAAGAAGAAATGACCTCTCTTTTTTTATCAAAACCGCTAAATCGTTGAGGTTCATAACGTTTTATGCCATTTATAAATTCTTTGTCTTTCCAATATTCTGTATAAGTTTCCAATAAATGGTAAAACCCCTGGTAATCTGCGTGACTATCACAGTATGGAGGATCAAAATAGGCTAAATCGACATTTTTTATATTGGGTAATAAAGTTAAAATGTTTTGGTTAAAACTTACATTCGCTTGTTTATTGTCAAAAACCGCATTGTTGTATTTAGGTACAATTTCTTCAAATATTTCTTTAATAGGTCTTATTAAACTTCGGTTGCGTTTTATTCTTTCTGGGTCATTTGCGTAAACTAAAGCTTGAGTATGCCCGAAATGCCCCATTGTTATTTTTCTAGTCATACTGCGATTTATGGCAGTAAAAGCAAGTGCTTGTTTAAATTCATTTTCTAATAATGGAATATTTGCTCTGAAATTATCTAAAAAATGGGCTTCTTCTTTTTCAAAAAATACATTCGTAAATGTATTTTCTATCAGTTCAAAATCATTTTTATTTGTTGCAGGTTGAAAAAGCAGTTGCAAATCTTTAGCTTCAAGTTTTTGAAAATTATTTTCAATAAGAGCTTTACCTATTTGATTGTTAAAGTTTAAAAAATCATTTGTAATTACTTTGTAACCAAGTTGTTTAAATAGAAACCCAACAGATTGAGAGCCTGCAAAAGCATCAACAGTCGTTTTTACATTTTTTGGAATAAATTGATTTATCCAAGGCAAAAGCGTGTGTTTTGCTCCTAAGTATTGAGGTTCAGGAAATTGGTAATTAAAATATTGATATTCTTCAAAAAGCATATTTTAAATGTTTGTCTATGGCTAAAAAACCAAATTTAAACTATTTTGTTGGATATAAATTCTAAATCTGAAATCAACAATCAGAAATCTAAAAACTACAACACATTCAAAACCTGTTCTTTAATCTTTTCTAATTCGTCCTTCATCATCACAACTAGTTTTTGCATTTGTGAATGATTGGCTTTTGAACCCATAGTATTGATTTCACGACCCATTTCTTGGGTGA
>DZAU01000191.1 GCA_022729635.1 Flavobacterium psychrophilum | reverse complement strand
AAATCCAAAAAAGTTGCAACTTTTTAGGAATCAAATCCAAAAAAGTTGTATTTTTGCTGAAAAGTACCTAAGAAATGATACAGCGGAGTTTAGAAAAAATGTTGCTGTCAAAGCTTTTTCAAAGAAAAGCAATCCTAATAATGGGACCACGACAAGTTGGTAAAACGACATTGTTAAAAAAGCTATTTCCCAATGAGGCAGAAGTTATTTGGCTAAATGGAGACGAAATGGATGTGCAAAATCTTTTTGGCACCATTTCGGCAGATCGGTTTAAGGCAATTATTGGTCAAAAAAAAATAGTGATTATTGACGAAGCACAACGAATAGAAAATATTGGTTTACGTCTAAAATTGATTACAGACTCAATTCCAGAAGTGCAATTAATAGCCACAGGAAGTTCTTCTTTTGAATTGGCAAACAAAGTAAACGAACCTCTGACAGGGAGAAAATGGGAGTATAAAATGTTTCCTCTTTCGTTTTCAGAAATGGTGCAACAACATGGTTTGCTTGAAGAAAAGAGACTGATTCCTCACCGATTAGTCTATGGTTATTATCCTGATGTAGTAAATCATCAAGGCAGTGAAAAAGAAATTTTGAGACAATTGTCTGATAGTTATTTGTACAAGGACGTCCTGATGTTAGACGAAATAAAAAAACCAGAAAAGCTGGTTAAACTGCTACAAGCCCTGGCTTTGCAAGTGGGTTCGCAAGTTTCGTATAACGAATTAGGAAATTTATGTGGTTTAGATTCCAAAACAGTCGAAAAATATATTACACTACTAGAGCAAACTTTTGTTGTGTTCAAGTTGAGTTCTTTTAGTAGGAATATCCGAAACGAACTCAAAAATAGCAAAAAAATATATTTTTACGATAATGGAATTCGAAATGCACTGATTGCTAATTTTAATCAAATAGAAAACAGAACTGATATAGGCGCGCTATGGGAAAATTTTTTAATTTCCGAACGAATTAAATATTTGAATTATAACAACAAATGGGCGAATTATTGGTTTTGGAGGACAAAAGAACAGAAAGAAATTGATTTTATAGAAGAAGAAAACGGACAAATTACTACGTTTGAATTTAAATGGAATCCAGAGGCAAAAGTAAAATTTCCAAAACAGTTTTCAGAAAACTATCCAAACTCAAGTTTTGAAACGGTACACCGTGATAATTTTGATGAATTTCTATTGTAAAATGGGTTCAGGTACTAGGTGCTGGGTTATCGGTTATCGGTTATG
>DZAU01000105.1 GCA_022729635.1 Flavobacterium psychrophilum | reverse complement strand
TTATGCTTTTCCAGCAGCAGCAATCAAGTTTAATGCTGAACCTGCAACGAACCAACCAATTTGCCCTTCGTTATAAGTATGGTTTGCCAAGATGATGTCTTTGCTTCCATCGGCGTGAACGAATTCTAAAGTCAATGGTTTTCCTGGAGCAAAATCTACTAAATCTATGAAGTTAATCGTGTCATTTTCCTGAATTTTGTCGTAGTCAGCTTCATTGGCAAAAGTCAATCCCAGCATTCCTTGTTTTTTCAAATTTGTTTCGTGAATACGAGCAAATGATTTTACCAAAACCGCTTTCACACCAAGAAAACGAGGTTCCATAGCAGCGTGCTCGCGTGACGAACCTTCACCATAGTTATGATCACCTACAACAATAGAGGCAATTCCGGCAGCTTTATAAGCACGAGCTACAGCAGGAACAGTATCATATTCACCAGTCAATTGGTTTTTTACAGAATTTGCCTTTTGGTTAAACGCATTAACCGCACCAATCAACATATTATTTGAAATATTATCCAAATGTCCGCGGAAACGCAACCAAGGTCCAGCCATAGAAATATGGTCGGTAGTACATTTTCCGAAGGCTTTGATAAGCAATTTCGCTCCCATAATATTTTTTCCATCCCAAGCAGCAAATGGAGCTAACAACTGCAATCTATCAGAAGTTTTACTTACCAAAATTTGAACACCTGAACCGTCTTCGGCCGGAGCCTGAAATCCTGCATCTTCAACAGCAAAACCTTTGCTTGGCAATTCTTCTCCTGTTGGAGGATTAAATTTAACCGCTTCACCTTTGTCATTTAACAAAGTATCCGTAAGCGGATTGAAAGATAAATCTCCTGCAATTGCCAATGCGGCAACCATTTCTGGCGAAGTTACAAAAGCGTGTGTATTTGGATTTCCGTCCGCTCTTTTTGAGAAATTTCTGTTGAAAGAGTGAACTATTGTGTTTTTTTCTCCTTTATCTGCGCCTTCTCTATCCCACTGACCAATACACGGTCCACAAGCATTGGTAAAAACTTTGGTTCCCATTTTTTCGAAAGTGGCAATAATTCCGTCTCTTTCGATAGTGTAACGAACTTGCTCAGAACCCGGATTGATTCCGAATTCTGCTTTTGGGGTAATTCCGTGAGCCACTGCCTGTTCCACAATTGAAGCGGCACGAGCCATATCTTCGTAAGATGAATTGGTACAAGAACCAATTAATCCCCATTCTACTTTCAATGGCCAACCGTTTGCAGCAGCTTCTTTTTTCATTTCTGAAACTGGAGTTCCTCTGTCTGGAGTAAAAGGTCCGTTGATGTATGGTTCTAATTCAGACAAATTAATTTCGATAAGTTGGTCAAAATATTGCTCTGGATTGGCATATACTTCTGCGTCTCCTGTTAAATAACCAGCTACTTTATCAGCCACATCAACCACATCTTGACGACCCGTTGAAGCTAAATATCTACGCATTGAGTCATCGTAACCAAATGTAGAAGTAGTTGCGCCAATTTCGGCACCCATATTACAAATTGTACCTTTTCCGGTACAAGACATATTTAATGCTCCTTCGCCAAAATATTCAACGATCGCACCAGTTCCGCCTTTCACGGTTAGAATATCGGCAACTTTAAGAATTACATCTTTTGGCGCTGCCCAACCAGATAATTTTCCGGTTAATTTTACTCCAATCAATTTTGGAAATTTCAATTCCCAAGCCATTCCAGCCATTACATCTACTGCATCAGCACCACCAACACCAATGGCAAGCATTCCCAAACCGCCAGCATTTACGGTGTGTGAATCGGTTCCAATCATCATTCCACCAGGAAATGCATAATTTTCTAAAACCACTTGGTGAATAATTCCAGCTCCTGGTTTCCAGAAACCAATTCCATATTTATTGGAAACGGAAGAAAGGAAATCGAAAACTTCGCTTGATTGAGTTTTGGCTACAGCCAAATCAGTTTTCGCACCCACTTTAGCCTGAATCAAGTGATCGCAGTGAACCGTCGTAGGAACAGCAACTTTGTTTTTTCCGGCGTGCATAAATTGCAATAAAGCCATTTGAGCTGTTGCATCTTGGCAAGCCACTCTATCCGGAGCAAAATCTACATAATCAGCACCTCTTGTAAAAGTGTGGGTCGGATTTCCTTCCCAAAGGTGGTTGTACAAAATTTTCTCAGTTAATGTTAGCGGACGTCCAACTAATTCGCGTGCTTTGTCCACTCGAGAAGTCATATTTGCGTACACTTTTTTTATCATTTCAATATCAAAAGCCATAATATATTTTTTTTTGTTTTTATGTTATGCAAATTTAAGAATTTAAGTCGATAATATGAAAAAAATAACAAAAGACAGCTTTCTGAAAATTATTATTACCAAATAAGAAGATTAGTCGTTTAATATTGCGATATATTTAAAAATAAACTGTTTTGTTGCACTTTCAACAATATAAAATTCAATTATTGATAAAGATGTAATTTAGATAAATAAAAAAAAGAATCTTTACTCCCATTTGAATAAAGACTCTTTCTAAATTGAAGCCGTCAATTTTTAAATCAACTTATCAATAATCATTTCTTCGGTAATTCCTTCGGCATCGGCTTTGTAGTTTTTGATGATTCTGTGACGAAGTATTCCTGTGGCTACCGCTTTTACATCTTCGATATCGGGAGAAAATTTCCCGTTAAAAGCGGCATTGGCTTTGGCAGCCAAAATTAAATTTTGAGAAGCTCTTGGTCCAGCGCCCCAATCCAGATAATTTTTCACAAATTCGTTAGACAAATCATTGTCAGGTCGCGTTTTACTTACTAATGTAACTGCATATTCAATCACATTATCAGCAACGGGAATCCTGCGAATCAAATGCTGAAAATCGATAATTTCTTGTGCTGTAAATAGAGGATTTATGGGGTTAATTACATTTGAAGTAGTCCGTTTTACCACATTTACTTCTTCATCAAAAGAAGGATAATCCAGTTTAATGGCAAACATAAATCGGTCGAGTTGCGCTTCCGGCAAAGGATAAGTTCCTTCTTGCTCAATTGGATTTTGGGTTGCCAACACAAAATAAGGAAGTGCTAATTTATAGTTTTGACCTGCAATGGTTACTGAACGTTCCTGCATCGCTTCGAGCAAGGCAGCCTGTGTTTTTGGAGGAGTTCTATTAATTTCGTCAGCCAGAATAATATTCGAAAAAATGGGCCCTTTTATGAATTTGAATTGGCGATTTTCATCCAAAATTTCGCTTCCCAAAATATCAGAAGGCATCAAATCAGGTGTAAACTGAATACGTTTAAAATCTAAACCAAGTGCTTGCGCCAATGTATTGACCATTAAGGTTTTTGCCAGTCCGGGAACTCCCACCAAAAGTGCGTGTCCTCCAGAAAAAACACAAAGCAAAATTTGGTCAATTACAGCATCCTGACCAACGATAATCTTTGCGATTTCGGTCTTTAATTCGTTCCTTTTTTGAACCAAATTATGAATTGCTGCTACGTCTGACATAAAAGCCCCCTACCCCCCGAAGGGGGAATTCCTGATAGGAGGAATCAAGATTTAAATTATTAATTTTTAACTCCCTCCCTTTGGGAGGGTTGGGGTGGGCTTATTTTTTTAACCAATTATTAGTAAACGCACAATCTCTGTATTCGCCAATAATTTTGATATAAGTATCTTTTATTTTCTCATCAAACCATTTTCCAATGGCATTAATTTGCTTTTCTTTTAGTGCTAAATCCTTAATTTTGATGTAATCTTTAGCATAATCGGCCGTGTGAGCATCTATTCTATTGGTAACTGTTATTAACTTGAATTTTTTCTTGCCTGATTGATCTTCATCCATTAATGGTAAAGAAATCTCGTTATCTTTCAAATTAGAAACTTGAGAATATAAAGCTGGATCCATTTTTGTCAGTTCGAAACGAGTGTCTTGCGTTTTTGGATTAATCAATGCTCCGCCATTTGTCTTGGTTTCTTTTTCGTCAGACATCGTTCTGGCAGCTTCAGCAAAAGTAATTTCCTTATCAACTATTCTTTTTCTGATTAACGTGATTTTCTCTTTGGCTTCTTTTAAATCTTCTGGAGTGACTGATGGTATCAATAAAATATGGCGTAATTCAATATCTTGTCCTTTAATTTTTTCGACATAAATAATGTGAAATCCAAAATCAGTTTCAAAAGGTGCTGATATTTCTCCTTCGGCAAGACTGAAAGCTACCTCTTTAAATTCTTTCACAAAAGGTGTTTTTCTGTTCATTTTATAATAACCGCCTGTGGCTCTAGAACCTGGATCTTGTGAATATAAAACAGCTTTTGTGGCAAAACTTGATCCTCCTTCTTGAATTTCTTTTTTGAATTCGTTCAACTTATCGATTACTTTCTGCTTTTCGGCATCAGAAACTTTTGGAGTCACAACAATTTGCGCCACTTCCATTTCGGCACCAAAAAGGGGAAGTTCGTCAGTTGGTATTTTTTTGAAAAAATTTCGAACTTCTTCGGGAGTAATTTCTACTGCATCAATAATTTTTTTCTGCATTTCTGATGTCAGTTTTTGCTCTTTTAGAACATCAAAAAAATAGGTTCTAAACTCTTCTTCGGAGTTTTTCTTATAAAATTTCACCAATTTATCCATAGAACCAATTTGCTCTACCATATAGCTCAGCCTTTCCTCCATCATTGATTTTACTTCGGAATCAGTTACTTTTAAACTGTCTTGAATGGCTTGGTGGGCATATAATTTATCTTCCAATAATTTACCTAACATTTGACATCTTGAAATATCTTTTGTGGAACCACCTTGTGCAGTGATTTCCAATAATGATTTATCAATATCCGAATCCAAAATTATATAATCTCCAACTTTGGCAACAATCCCGTCTATTTTTTGCTTCTGATAGGGTTTAACTTTATTAATAGTATCAACGGGGTTTTCTTTAATAATTTCTTGCGCTATCGCAAATCCGCTTGAAAAAAGCAAAAGAAAAAAGCAAAGCACAATTTTATTATTTATAGATTTCATTTGTTTTATTTTTAAATGCATTTTTTTGTAAATATATTTTATTTGTTTTGTAAATCACTGTAAAATAGGTTATGAATTCAATCGTAATATTGGCACAACAAATTTTGACCAAATATACACTTTAAGAACGAAGAAATAGAAATGTTTTTACATCTATGTCTTCTTTAAATTGTAATTGTAAAAATAACAATTCAATTACATAATACAAGTTT
>DZAU01000002.1:50798-58591 GCA_022729635.1 Flavobacterium psychrophilum | reverse complement strand
TCTGAACTCATAATTGTGAATAGGTTAATGGTTTAAGGTTATTTTTTTTGAAAATGCTTTGTGAAGCAGTAAATATATTGGTAAAGTAAATTAAAAAAAATAAAAAAAGCTAAATATTCATTAAATATATTACGAAATCGATTTAATTCAAATAATGAGATTAAAAACGGAATATTAAACACTTCCGAAAACTTTCGGGACTGAACACTTTTAACTACTTTTGCAAAAATTTTATAAAAAAACACAATTTATGTTATCAATAAATAATTTATCAGTTCAGTTTGGCAAACGAATTTTGTTTGACGAAGTAAACACCGTTTTTTCTCACGGCAATGTTTACGGCGTTATTGGAGCAAACGGTGCTGGAAAATCTACTTTTCTTAAAATAATTGCCGGTGATATGGATCCAACTTCGGGACATATTCATCTGGAGCCTGGAAAAAGAATGTCGGTTTTGAACCAAAATCACAATATGTTTGATGAGCATACAGTTCTTGAAACAGTGATGATGGGCAATAAGGTTTTGCATAAAATTAAAAGAGAAATGGACGCTCTTTATATGGATTACTCTGATGAAAATGCCGATAGAATAGGAGAGTTGCAAGTACAATTTGAAGAATTGAATGGCTGGAATGCCGAATCAGATGCGGCTTCAATGCTTTCAAATCTCGGAATTACCGAAGACAACCATTATACTTTGATGGGCGATTTAGAAGGAAAGATGAAAGTTCGAGTGCTTTTGGCGCAAGCCCTTTTTGGAAATCCCGATTTGCTAATTATGGACGAACCTACAAACGATTTGGATTTTGAAACTATCGCTTGGCTTGAAAATTTCTTGGCCAATTACGAAAATACCGTAATCGTGGTTTCTCACGACCGTCACTTTTTAGACGCCGTTTGCACCCATATTTCGGATATTGATTTTGGTAAAATAAATCATTATTCAGGAAACTATACTTTTTGGTACGAATCCAGTCAATTAGCGGCAAAACAACGCGCACAACAAAACAAAAAAGCCGAAGAAAAGAAACAAGAATTAGAAGAATTCATCCGTCGTTTTAGTGCGAATGTGGCTAAATCAAAACAGGCAACTTCCCGTAAAAAGATGATTTCTAAATTGAATATTTCCGAAATCAGACCTTCAAGCCGTCGTTATCCTGCGATTATTTTCGATCAGGAACGCGAAGCTGGTGATCAGATTTTGAATGTGCAAAACTTAAGTGCATCTGTCGATGGTGAGGTTTTGTTTAAAGGAGTCGATTTGAATATGGCTAAAGGTGATAAAATTGTACTTTTTTCTAAAGATTCTCGTGCCACAACTGCTTTCTACGAAATCCTTAACGGAAATCAAACCGCCGATTCAGGAACTTTTGATTGGGGAGTTACCACAATTCAAGCCTATTTACCTGTAGAAAATCATTCCTTTTTCGAAAGCGATGATTCGCTTGTGGACTGGTTGCGTCAATGGGTAAAAACCGAGGAAGAACGTGATGAAGTCAACATTCGTAGCTTTTTGGGGAAAATGATTTTCTCCGGTGAAGAAGCCTTGAAAACTTGTCGAGTTTTATCTGGTGGCGAAAAAGTGAGATGTATGTTGTCCCGAATGATGATGCAGCGCGCCAACGTTTTAATGCTTGACGAACCTACGAATCACTTGGATTTAGAGTCGATTACAGCTTTTAATAATTCGCTTAAGAACTTTAAAGGTTCTGTGATTTTTACCACTCACGATCACGAGTTTTCACAAACTGTGGCGAATAGAGTTATAGAATTGACGCCAAATGGCGCCATCGACCGTTATATGACATTTGATGATTATCTTGACGATGAAAAAATTCAGGAATTGAGAAAGAAAATGTATTCTTAAAAAAGATAAAAGAGAATAGATAAAAGAGAATAGATTAATCTCGTTACAATGTAGCGGGATTTTTTTATAAAAAGTAAATTATTGATTAACAAAAAATAGTATCTTTACAACCCAAACAACACTTCATTATGAGTCAAAAAATATTGCTCACTTCAAAGGAAGTCAATATCATTCTGCATCGTTTGGCTTGTCAATTAATCGAAAAACACCTTGATTTTTCGGATACGATTTTAGTTGGTATTCAGCCACGTGGTACTTTCTTGGCGGAGCGATTAAAAGATTTATTGGAAAAAGAATATAAAATTTCAAACATTGCCTTTGGATATTTAGACATCACTTTCTTTAGAGATGATTTCCGTAGAACCAACAAACCTTTGGAAGCTAATAAAACCCAAATAGATTTTATCGTCGAAAATAAGAAAGTCGTTTTCATTGACGACGTTTTATACACAGGAAGAAGCATCAGGTCTGCATTGACAGCTATTCAATCCTTTGGAAGACCATCAGAAATTGAATTATTGGTGCTTATTGATCGTCGTTTTAGTCGTCATTTACCCATTCAACCCGATTATCGTGGTCGGCAGGTTGATGCTATAAATGATGAAAAAGTTAAGGTGTGCTGGGTAGCACAAGACGGTGAAGATGCCGTTTATTTAATCAATAAATAGTAGTAAAATGAGCGAGTTAAGTGTAAATCATTTGTTGGGAATAAAATATATCAACAAGCAAGATATTGACCTTATTTTTGAAACCGCCGACCATTTTAAAGAAGTTATTAATCGTCCCATAAAAAAAGTTCCTTCACTTCGAGACATTACCATTGCCAATATCTTTTTCGAAAACAGTACCAGAACCAAACTCTCCTTCGAATTAGCCCAAAAACGTTTGTCGGCAGATGTAATTAGTTTTTCGGCAGCGCAATCTTCTGTAAAAAAAGGAGAAACATTGATTGATACCGTAAACAATATTCTTTCGATGAAAGTAGATATGGTGGTAATGCGACATTCCAGTCCCGGAGCTGCTCATTTTTTATCTCAAAACGTCAAAGCAAGTATTGTAAATGCTGGCGATGGTGCACACGAACATCCCACTCAAGCTTTATTAGACAGTTATTCCATACGAGAAAAATTAGGTGATGTTGCCGGAAAAAAAGTGGTAATTGTAGGCGATGTCTTGCATTCAAGAGTAGCGCTTTCTAATATTTTTGCTTTGCAAATGCAAGGTGCAGAAGTGAAAGTTTGCGGTCCCAAAACACTCATTCCAAGACATATTGAATCACTTGGGGTGAAGGTAGAACCCAATTTGCGCAAAGCACTCGAATGGTGTGATGTAGCCAATATGTTGCGCGTTCAAAACGAAAGAATGGAGGTGAATTATTTTCCATCCACACGAGAATATGCACAACAATATGGATTGGATAAAAACTTGCTGGATTCACTGAACAAGGAAATAATAATTATGCACCCGGGACCCATTAATCGTGGTGTGGAAATCACTTCGGATGTGGCAGATTCGAAACAATCCGTAATTTTAAACCAGGTTGAAAATGGAGTTGCGATTCGAATGGCGGTAATTTATTTATTAGCTTCAAAAATTCAGTAAACATTCATACACTCGAAGTCACAATAATCCAAATTTTCCAGTAAATTAGCAATACTTTAATTTCCAATACAATGAAAGTAGATCAAAAAGGACATACTGTGTGTATAAAAGACACCCAAGGCGATTTAGATTCGTTTTTGTTGAAAGTGACTCACGAGTATAAATCTTTCGAAAAATATAATATCATTATCGATATTAGATTGTATAAAAACCTTTCGATGGCAGCCATAAATAGTTTTATGCCACTTTCAATAATTCACAAAAAAGCCAAAAAGTCCTTTGTTTTAGTTACCTCTGACCTTGATCATAACGCCGTTTCCGATAAATTAGCCGTTGTTCGGTCAATTCAGGAAGCCCACGACATTATTGAGATGGAAGAAATAGAAAGAGATTTGGGATTTTAGAATAAAAAATAAAGTTATGAGTTAAGAGTTAGACGTTTAACCCATAACTCACAACTCATAACCAAAAAATGAATCTAACCATCCTCGGCTGTTATGCCGCAACACCACGAACTTTTACGAATCCCACTTCACAGGTTTTAGAAATCAAGAACAGATTATTTCTAATTGATTGTGGCGAAGGAACTCAGGTGCAGTTGCGCAAAAACAAAATCAGGTTTTCGAGAATCAATCATATTTTTATTTCGCATTTACACGGAGATCACTTTTTTGGATTGGTGGGTTTAGTTTCCACATTTATGTTGTTGAATCGCACCAAAGATTTACATATTTATGGACCAAAAGGTATCAAGGAAATCATAAACTTGCAATTGAAATTATCGAATTCCTGGCCTAATTTTGGTTTGTTTTTTAACGAATTAGAATCTAAAGAAAGTGAAATTATTTTTGAAGATGAAAAGGTAATTGTCAAAACAATCCCTTTAAAACATAGGATTTATACGAATGGTTTTTTGTTTCAGGAAAAAATTGGCGAAAGAAAATTGGATTTGAATGCGGTTCAAAACTATGAAATCGACAAATGTTATTACCAAAAAATCAAAAACGGAAAAGACATCACATTAGATGATGGGCGAGTTATCGAAAACCATAAATTGACCTTTGACCCAATTCCGGCGAAGAGTTATGCGTTTTGTTCGGATACAGCATATAACGAAAGTATTATTCCAATTATTAACGAAGTTGATGTTTTGTATCACGAATCCACTTTTCTGGATTCCGAAGAAGTTTTGGCAGGGAAAACGATGCATTCCACGGCAAAAGAAGCGGCAACGATTGCTTTAAAAGCCAATGCCAAACAATTGATGATGGGACATTATTCTACTCGATATGACAGTATTGAACTTTTTAAAGAGCAAGCCGAAACCATTTTCCCGAACATCCTTTTGGCCGATGACGGAAAATCATTCGAGTTTTGATGAAATAGCAGTCTAATTATTTTACCATTCCATTTGTCACACTGTAAGCGTCTCAAATAACAATCGAGCAACATAATTTAGACGCTTCCAGCGTGACAAATAGCAAGAATAATACATTTGAGCTAAACTCTTTTATGACAATAAGTTTGTTTAAATTTGCAACTCAAGAATGAAATAAAAACAATGGAAGACTTAAGCAATTATAGAAAATCTTACGGAAAAAGCGAACTTCTCGAAACTAATATTCCCGAAGATCCAATCAATTTATTCAATAGATGGTTTCACGAAGTAGAAGATTATGGCGGAGATGACGAAGTCAATGCGATGACAGTTTCCACTTTTGGTTTGGATGGTTTTCCGAAGTCACGTGTTTTGCTTTTGAAACAATTTACCTACGAAGGATTTATTTTTTATACCAATTACAATTCAGAAAAGGGTAGGGCAATTGCCAATAATCCTAATGTTTGTCTTTCATTTTTCTGGTCATCGCTCGAACGCCAAGTGATTATTAAAGGAATTGCCGAGAAAATTTCGGAGAATCTTTCCGACGGATATTTTGAATCCAGACCAACCGGAAGTAAACTTGGTGCCATTGTTTCGAACCAAAGCGAAGTAATTCCATCGAGAACCGTTTTAGAAGACGGTTTGAAACAATTAGAAAAAGATTTCGAAGGAAAAGAAATTCCAAGACCAAAATATTGGGGAGGTTTTTTGGTGCGGCCAGTAGAAGTTGAATTTTGGCAAGGAAGACCAAACCGATTGCATGACAGAATTCGCTATCATTTGCAGGAAGATTACTCTTGGAAAATTGACAGGCTTGCGCCTTGATTGTTAATAATACTTCATTTATTTTATTTTTATAAGAAAATTATAACATTAAATATTTTTATTGTGTATTTCATCGATTTTATTTGTTGTTTAAACGATAAAAATATATATTTGACATAAGAAATTACAACGACAATATCAATTAACAAGAATTTAAAAAGTTTGCCCCACAATCTACTTTAAAAACTTAACCTACTTTATACAAAATAATAATTGAGATTTTGTTGTTAATTAATTAGTTAGAAAAACCGCTTTCCCTAGAGCGGTTTTTTTATTTAAAAGAATTCTCAAATTTTATTTGTATATCTTAATTTATTGTTAGATTTACGCAATAGATAAGCGATTTTTTAAATTAAAGCTAAAATTATTATGAATATCAAGAATAGGCTAACATTGATGAGTTTTCTTCAACTTTTTGTTTGGGGAGCTTGGTTAATTACTATTGCTAATTATTGGTTTGGAACCAAACAATGGAGTGGAGAAAAATTTGGGGATGTCTTTTTGACCTTGGGCTTATCTTCGATTATAATGCCTGCACTTACTGGAATAATTGCTGATAGATGGATAAATGCCGAAAAACTTTATGGAATTTTACATGTTTTATATGGAACAATGCTCTTTATTTTGCCAAATGTAGCAACACCTGAAAGTTTTTTTACAATAATATTTGTAGCGATGCTTTGCTATATGCCAACGCTTTCTTTATCAAATTCCATTTCTTACACAATTCTAAAAAACAATGATTATGATGTTGTAAAAGTATTTCCACCCATTCGAGTTTGGGGAACAATTGGATTTATCGTTGCTATGTGGATTACTAATTTATCAGGGAATAAAGCCAGTGCCAATATGTTTTATATAGCTGCTGTATCAGCAATTGTATTAGGAATTTATGCTTTTACGTTGCCTAAATGTCCTCCTCAAAAATTAATAGCAGATGATTCTACAATAATGCAAAAATTAGGATTAGACGCCTTTAAATTATTTGGAACTTATAAAATGGCATTATTTTTTATTTTCTCTATGTTTTTAGGAGGTGCCTTGCAATTAACGAACATGTATGGTGATGTTTATATTTCTGAATTTGGATTGTTTGGAGAAAATATGAATTCTTTGGTAGTAAAATATTCAACCATAATAATGTCTATTTCTCAAATTTCAGAAACTTTATTCATTTTGGCAATTCCATTCTTTTTGAAACGATTTGGCATCAAACAAGTAATGCTAATTTCTATGTTGGCTTGGGTTTTACGATTCGGATTATTTGCTTACGGAAACCCCACAGATGGTTTATGGATGATTATAATGTCTTGTATTGTTTATGGAATGGCATTTGATTTCTTTAATATTTCGGGATCTTTATTTGTAGAAACCACTACAGATTCTAAAATTCGTTCCAGTGCACAAGGTTTATTTATGATGATGACCAATGGTTTTGGAGCTTTGATGGGAGCAAAAATAAGTGCTTATGTAATAGCCAATTATTTTACGTTAAAATTCTCAAATTTAGATAATTTATTGGCTTATTTTAAGACTGATTTGAATAATCCAGCAGTAAAAATACTAGTAAGTAATAATCAATTACTTGAAAATAATGTTTTTAGTAAAACTGTTGAGGTACGAGATTGGCACAATATCTGGTTGAGTTTTGCCGGTTATGCGTTAGTAATTGCGATTGCTTTTGCTATACTTTTCAAACACAAACACAATCCTGATGAAGTGGTCAATGTGAGTCATTAGGAAGATTTGCTTAAAAAAATAATTAGAATCATTACCTATTCCAATTCGAATTCAACATTGCTGCCCTTTTTTTAATGGTGTGAAATTCAAATTTGGGAACTTTTTTATTCCTTAAACTGCAAATTTCCTAATTCTTTGAAGTCAATTTGCACGTAATAGGCTCTGTTTAAATTCAACGAATCTGCCAAAGACAGATAATATTTGTGACCCGAGTAGTGCAATTCTTGTTTAAATATCCAACTGGTTTGACTTGTGTTTTTCAGTTTTTTTTTAAATTCGTTAATGAACTTCATTAGCCTTCAAAACCCGCAAAAAATTCCCTCCCAGAATCTTGTCAATGTCTTTTTTGCTATATCCTTTTTCGACCAAGGCTTTTGT
>DZAU01000002.1:23127-50698 GCA_022729635.1 Flavobacterium psychrophilum | reverse complement strand
CCATTTTTTGCGATGGCTTGTATTTGATAATCTTTTAGATTTCTTTGATGCGGACATAAATTATACACACAGCTATGTGTGGCAATTATTGGTTTTGTAGTTGTATTTATCACATCCTTGAAAGTTTCTTCACCCACGTGGCTGACATCAACCAACATTCCCAACGAGTTCATTCGCTGCACGACTTGTTTGCCAAAATCTGTTAAACCCTTATGAGTTAAATCCTTTTTGAAAGTTTCGTCGAAAGCACTTGTTGCCCAGTCTGTCGAATTGTTCCAAGTAAGTGTCATATATCTTGTGCCACGATTAAAGAAATAATCCAAATTATCTAAATTGTTTTCGATCATGTGACCGCCTTCAACGCCAAACATTGCGGCCAGTTTTTTTTGATTTACTGCCTTGAATAATTCTTTGCTGTTGGCCACTTTTACAATTTTATCCGGGTTGCGTTTTACCACAGCATCTACTGAATCCATTTCTCTAATGGCAAAAGCATAAGGATTTTTTTGTTCGCCGTCACAAAAAACCGAAAACAATTGAACGTCAACTCCTCCTTGTTTCCATCTAGCCAAATCGCTGTGGGTAAGTCCTTTCAGATCTTTGTCAATTAAAAGTCCTTTATCCATAGTTTGCATCAGGATATCATTGTGAGAGTCCACTACAATGGCTTTGGCATGGATTTTTTGATAGGATTGAGCTATAATTTGTTGTGATAGGATTAGACCGAATAGTAGAAGTTTTGTTTTCATATTAAAGGAGTAGATTTGGTAAACGAACCGTTTTAATTATCAAATGTAATATAAATAACTTGAAAATTAATTTTCAAATCACAAAAACAAACTTTCACCTTTGAATGAACAACAAAATACTCTTTTAGCAAAAGTTCATATTAGTTAGAAGATGTACAATCAACATTAGTGGTGCGTTGTTTTTGCTGGTCAAATAGTATGACTTTCTTTCGTCCCATTCTCGTTTCAACATTGCATATTGAAATTCACTTCCCCACTTTCCTTTAAAGAATATATTTTCAATGAAGTGTCCTTCTTGTTTAAATCCTGTGCATTTTAGCAGGTTTATTGATGCAATATTTTCTGTGTCCACTATCTCAACAACTCGGTGTATTTCTTTTGTGTCAAATAAAAAAGTCAGAATACCCAAAATAACTTCTTTGGCGTAACCTTTTCTTTGTTCAAGATGTGAAATAGTTATTCCAATTTCCGCAATTCTTGTATCATACGGGTCAAGTTTTATTGCGAAGTCGCCAATAAGTTTCGCTGTTTCACTATTTTCAATTCCGTACTGCACCCATTCTCCTGATTTACCAAAATGCTTTGTCGAGTTGTCTTTAATAAACTCTTCGGCTTGTTTAATTGTCATAACATCAAAACCTTGATATTTTGTAACTTCTGGGTTGGAACGATAAATATGAAAATCAGAAAGGTCTGTCAATAGAAGGTTTCGTAATTTAAGTCGTTTCGTAGATATATTTATTATTTCCATTATCTAAATTCTGAAAGTTATGATTTGGTTATTCATTGAATGTCCCATATCAATAATTAGAACTTCAACCTTGATTCGTATTATTGATATATTCCTTCAAATTTGATGCTGAAATTCTTTCAAGCTCTGAGAATGAATCAGAGTTGGTTTCTGCAAAAAGGAATCCAAAAACTGGATACTCTTTATAATTTACCTTCCGAAGTTCTAAAATTTTCGAAAAACTTGAAGAAAGTAAATCATAGTTAAATGATTTAATTGTTTTGGTGTCCTTTCCTGTTGAATTATCCAAAACAATGATACTGTATAAACTATCATTTGTTTGAGCTATTATAGATTTCCAGTCTGGCTTTTGAGACTTTAAGAAATATTCGTATGGATTAAAGCCAAATGCATGAAATGTCAAATCTGCGGTTGTGCACCAACCCCCAAATCTTAATGGGTTAATCTCTATGGGGATTGGCTGCCCTTCTTGATTTAATCTAACTTCTACATGAACTGGAAAATTCTTAACTTTTGTTAATTCACCTATTTTTGTTAAAAAATCGGTAAAAACCAGATAATTTTTCTCAATTATTCCTTTTGAAGTGTAATACACTCTATCGCTTACATCATTACTAGAAGCAAAATAGTGCTTGAAGATGTTTAAAAGAACGGGATTACCAAACTCATCATAATAGGCATCAAAAGCAAATTCTTCGCCCTCAATGCATTCCTCAATTATAAAAGTATTTGTGTCTAAAACTTCGGTTGGATAAAGGTTCTCTGTTTTTTTTATTTCAACTAAAATATTCTTTTTTGTTTGTTCCCATTCGACCTTGTTGTTTACTTTATATACTCCCATACTAAAAAAACCGGTTGATGGTTTAATAATAAACGGAAGTGGGAGCTCATCAAAATTAATATTGTCAATATCAGCAATTTGAATTTCTTTAAAATAAAAATCGGGATACATCAAAGCTGTAAGATCTCTAAACCTAGTTTTATTTTTGAATAAATTGATTTTTTTAGGTAAATCAGAGTATTCAAGATTATTCGAAATCCACCCTATTGAATTTTCAGAGTTGGTATAAAGTTTCGGGTTTTTAGACTCCTGAAACTTTGAAATAAAATCCTCCTTTGTTAACAAATAAGGCCCAATTTCATTTTTATAAATCTTTGAATAATCGTTTTCAAGTACAGAAAACTTATTTTTCTTAATTGTTTCTATTAAGAAATTGGAAATGTAGGGTTTATCAATGATTAGCATTTCTTTACAAGTTTTTTAATCTAAAGTGGACACTAGTGAATTCAAATATATAAATAAATGCACGAAAATTATCAAAATAGCTATTAATTTCTAGAACACTTTTAGTACTTACTTAGTGCTTTGTGCTCAATATATGTATCCTACTTATCCCATACTTGTCAGCTACATGATTGCAGTGAACCGCAATGCAAAGCATATTTAAAGAATGTAATTTTGGAATTTCTAAACCATCAAATTTTCTAATAACCAAATAAAATCATACTTTAGCATTCTGTAAATTTTTACCATAAAATGATTAGCAATATACAATTCAACAACGAACTTCAACTCATAATACAAAACGCCATTCGTGAGGATGTGGGCGACGGTGATCACAGCTCTTTGGCTTGCATTCCGGCTTCGGCAACAGGAAAAGCAAAACTCTTGGTCAAGGAAGACGGCATTATTGCTGGCGTGGCTTTCGCCAAAATGATTTTCGAACACGTTGACAGCAATCTAAAAATAGAAACTTTTATCACTGACGGAACTCCTGTAAAATACGGAGATATTGTTTTTCAGGTTTCGGGAAGTTCTCAATCTATTCTTAAAGCCGAGAGATTGGTACTCAATTCGATGCAAAGAATGAGTGCTATTGCTACTAAAACCAAAAATTATGTTGATTTACTGCAAGGAACCAAAACTAAAATTCTCGATACACGTAAAACTACGCCTGGATTCAGAGCTTGCGAAAAATGGGCAGTGACCATTGGCGGTGGCGAAAATCATCGTTTTGCACTTTATGATATGGTTATGCTCAAAGACAATCATATTGATTTTGCAGGCGGAATTACTTTGGCCATAGCTAAAACCAAAGCCTATCTCAAAGAAAAAAAGCTGAATTTAAAAATCATCGTCGAAGCCAGAAACCTAAATGAAATAAAGGAAATCCTAGAAAGTGGCGGAATATACAGGATTTTGATTGACAATTTTAATTATGAAGATACTCGAAAAGCAGTCGCTTTAATCGGGAATAAATGCCAAACGGAATCCTCAGGAAACATCAACGAAAAAACCATTCGCGGGTATGCTGAATGTGGTGTTGACTATATTTCGTCAGGCGCTTTGACACATTCTGTTTACAATATGGATTTAAGCTTGAAGGCTTTTTAAATTCAGATAGCAGGTTTCAGATACCTGCCATCTGCCATCTGCAACCTGTAATCTAAAAAATGAGTAAGGAAATAGAAGATAGAATCGAAAGAGTTCCAATTTTGCGCAATTTAGTTCGACCGCTAAAACGAATAAAACTGCCGTGGCTCGAAGGATTGTCATTTTATGATTTATTGGAATTGTATATTCTTGGAATATTAGAAGGAGGCTTGACATATCATGCTAGTGCTATTGCATTTAGTTTTTTTATGGCATTATTTCCCTTTGCGTTATTTATTTTGAATCTAATTCCTTACATTCCTATCGAAGGATTTCAGCTAGATTTCCTTCAATTTGTGAAAGAAGGAGTGCCACCAAATACCTATGATGCAATAGCTACTATTGTTAACGATATCCTTAATAACAGCCATTCAGGATTGCTTTCTACGGGATTTATTCTGTCTATTTTCTTGATGGCAAATGGGTTGAGTGGCATTTTAGGAGGTTTTGAATCTTCAAAACACGTTCTGATTAAAAGAGGATTTTTACATCAATATTTTGTGGCAATGGGAATGTCTTTGGTATTGTCAGTTTTATTATTAGTTACCGTTGCAATAATTGTAGTTTTCGAAGTTTTTATTCAAAAAACAATGATTCAGGATGTGCTCAGCGACAAGATTCCGTTGATAATTTTAGGACGATACGTTTTTGTGATTCTGATGATTTTAATCACAACATCTATACTTTTTAAATTTGGAACAAAGCACGACAAAAACCGCGCATTTATTTCGATAGGCTCCGTATTTACTACTATATTAATTATTTTAGATTCGTATGTTTTTGGGATTTGGGTCATCCGATTTTCAAAATACAACGAATTGTATGGCTCCATTGGAACATTGTTAATTATGATGTTTTACATTTGGATAAACTGCATGATTTTGCTACTTGGCTTTGAATTGAATGCTACAATTAGCCGATTAAAACACAAACACCAAAAGTCCAAAATTAATTACACCTAACTGATAATTATAATCCAAAAATGCATTTTGTCGAAGTAATTTTACCGCTTTCTCTTGCCAAAACGTTTACTTACTGCGTTTCTGAAGCCGAGTATAATTATATCAAAAAAGGAATGAGGGTTGCAGTGCCTTTCGGCAAAAGTAAAATCTACACAGGGTTAGTTATAGAAATTCACGAAAACAAACCCACATTATACGAAGCCAAGGAAATTCACCAGATTCTCGACGAAAAACCCCTAGTAACCGAAATTCAAATTACTCATTGGCAATGGATTGCGTCTTATTATATGTGTGCCATTGGCGATGTGTATCGAGGTGCAATGCCATCGTCACTTTTGATCGAAAGCGAAACCATAATTTCCCAGAAAAAAGACGGTTTTGTAGATGAAAGTCTGCTTACAGATGAGGAATACTTGATTTACGAAGCACTTCAGCAACAAAGTTCTCTGAAAGTTCAGGATATTATGAATATTTTGAACAAGAAGAATATTTTTCCAGTTATTCAAAAATTGATGAACAAAAACATCCTGATTCTTCAGGAAGAAATGCTCGAAAAGTATGTGCCAAAACTCATTCGATATATAAAATTACATTCGAAATACGATTCAAATGAAGGCTTGAACGAATTATTAGAAATCTTGAAGAACGCCAATAAACAAAGGGAAATTGTTCTGAATTATTTTCAATTAAGTGCTTCGGAGTCTGTCCGCCCATTTGGTGGAAAAAAGCCAATTACGGTAAAAAAGCTCATTGAAACATCAAATTCAACTTCCACAATTGTAAAAGCATTAATTGAAAAAGGAATCTTTGAAGAATATTATATTCAGGTGGATCGAGTAAATTTTACAGGAAAAACTACCGAAAATCAATTGCAATTAAGCGAAACTCAGCAAAAAGCTTTCGAAGAAATTAAAGAAAATTTTTCTAAAAAAGAAGTCTGTCTTTTGCACGGCGTGACTTCCAGCGGAAAAACTGAAATCTATATCAAACTCATCGAAGAATATTTAAATGAAAGGAAACAAATTCTTTACCTGTTGCCTGAAATCGCTTTGACAACCCAGTTGGTGGGAAGATTGCGAGATTATTTTGGCAATAAAGTGGCCGTTTTTCATTCGAAATACAGCAACAACGAAAGGGTAGAAGTGTGGCAACAAGTTTTAGAAAATTCACCAAAAGCACAAATTGTCATTGGAGCAAGGTCAGCCTTGTTTCTGCCTTTTTCAAAACTAGGATTGGTAATTGTCGATGAAGAACACGAACAAACATTCAGGCAAGCTGATCCTTCGCCACGTTACCACGCACGAGATGCATCGATAGTTTTGGCTAATTATCACAAGGCAAAAGTACTTTTGGGTTCGGCTACGCCAAGTATTGAAACGTATTTTAATGCGCAGTCCGGAAAATATGGTTTGGTTGAAGTGGCAAAACGTTTTGGCAATGTCTTGATGCCAGAAATTGAATTGGTCGATTTGAAAGACAAGTATTTTCGGAAGAAAATGTCCGGACATTTTAGCGATACTTTAATTGAGGAAATTACTACTGCATTGACATTGGGAGAACAAGTAATTTTGTTTCAAAATCGCAGAGGATTTTCGCCTGTTGTCGAATGTATGACTTGTGGTCACGTGCCACAATGTTCGCATTGTGATGTGAGTTTGACGTATCACAAACATAAAAATCAGTTGCGTTGCCATTATTGTGGTTACTCGATGGCAAAACCAACAAATTGTCATTCTTGTTCAAGCGTTCATTTGACGACAAAAGGTTTTGGAACGGAACAAATTCAGCAGGAATTGATTGAATTATTTCCAAATGCTAAAGTGGGAAGAATGGATCAGGACACGACTCGTGGTAAATTTGGTTTCGAGAAAATTATTGACAGTTTCAAGAATCAAGAAGTAAAAGTTCTTGTTGGAACTCAAATGCTTGCCAAAGGCTTGGATTTTGACAACGTGAGTTTGGTGGGAATTATGAATGCCGATAATATGCTCTATCATCCTGATTTCAGGGCTTTTGAAAGAAGTTATCAAATGATGGCTCAAGTTTCAGGTCGTTCAGGACGTTCCGAAAAACGAGGAAAAGTAATTATCCAAACGTATAATCCAAATCACAATATCATTCAGCAAGTGGTGCAAAATGATTATTCGGGAATGTATAAAGAACAGTTGTACGAACGACAAATTTATAAATATCCGCCTTATTTTAAACTCATAAAGTTGACATTGAAGCATCGCGATTTCGATAAGCTCAAGGAAGGTTCAATGTGGTTGTATCAAGTGATGCAACAAAATTTAGCTATTCCTGTTCTTGGTCCCGAAGAACCTCCAATTTCCAGAATTCGAAACGAATATATACGGACAATAATGATTAAGATTCCGCAAAATCATTCGTTGCAAGGCACAAAAAAAACTATCCAGAAAATGCTGAATAGTTTTGAGGCAGTTGTACAATATAGGTCGATTAAAGTGACCGTAAATGTTGATTTTTATTAGTTGATTGCCAAAGCTCTCACTAAATCTTCTTTTTTATGACGACTCAGAGGGATTTTTGTGATTCCAATTTCGGCAAACCTGCTGTTGAAGCGCTCTACTTTATCGATATTAATGATATACGATTTATGAACTCTGACGAATTTGTCTTTTGATAAATCTTTTTCGAAAGACTTCATGGTAGAAAGCACAAGATTGCTGTCTTCTTCGGTAACAACTTTCACATAATCACCAAAGGCTTCAATCCATTTTATTTTATTGGTGAAAATCTTTAGTTTTTTAAGGTTGCTTTTGATGAAAATGTGTTCGCCATCTTCTTCGTGAGTTTCAGATTTTAGCAAATGCAAATCAATGGCTCTTTTTACTGAGGCATTAAATCGATCTACTGCGATAGGTTTTTGAAGATAATCGGTTGCATCATAATCAAATGCTTTCATTGCATATTCAGCCTTTGATGTGATAAAAATAATTTGGGGTTTTGTTTTTAAACCATCCAAAAAATCGAAACCACTAATAACGGGCATCTCAATGTCTAAAAAGATTAAGTCCACATTGTGGATAGTCATACAACCTCTTGCTTCAATTGCATTAGAAAAATCACCAATTAAATGTAGATTTGGGTGATTATTTACTAACTTTGTGATAATCATTCTTTGAATGGAACTATCATCTACAACGACACAATTTAGTTTCATAATTATATTATTTAAGATTTGGGATAGTAAAAGTACTATACGTTTTTTATATAACCTAATTTATATCGGCTTTTTTTACCTTATGACGATTAAAGTTTGATTTCATTTGTTTCTTTGAAAAAAAAGATTACTTTTGCACCCAAATTAACAAATACATACATATTTATGAATCATTATGAAACTGTTTTCATTTTAAATCCCGTTTTATCTGAAGTTCAGGTAAAGGAAACAGTAAGCAAATTTGAAGATTTTCTTACTAGCCGTGGAGCTGAAATGGTATCGAAAGAGGATTGGGGTCTGAAAAAAATGGCTTACGAAATCCAAAACAAAAAATCTGGTTTTTACCATTTATTCGAATTCAAAGTGGCTGGCGATGTGCTTATTGCTTTTGAAACCGAATTTAGACGTGACGAAAGAGTAATGCGTTTCTTGACTGTTAGTCTTGATAAACACGCTATTTCTTGGGCCGAAAGAAGAAGAACTAAATTAAAATCTGCAAAAGCTTAATCATTATGGCAACATTACAACAATCAGCTTCAGGAAAAAAAGACGGAGATATCAGATACCTTACGCCTTTGAACATAGAAACAAACAAAACTAAAAAGTATTGTCGTTTCAAAAAATCAGGTATCAAATATATTGATTATAAAGATGCCGATTTCTTATTGAAATTCGTTAATGAGCAAGGAAAAATTCTTCCTCGTCGTTTAACAGGAACTTCATTGAAATACCAAAGAAAAGTGTCAGTAGCGGTAAAAAGAGCGCGTCATTTAGCATTAATGCCATACGTGGCCGATTTATTAAAATAATTAATTAACTAAGGTTGTTGCCTCGCCACGGCGGGCTAACTTCTATAATAAGGACAACAACATGGAACTTATACTTAAAAAAGACGTACAAAACTTAGGATTTAAAGATGATGTAGTATCAGTAAAAAACGGATACGGTCGTAATTTTTTAATTCCACAAGGTTACGCACAGTTAGCAACTCCTTCTGCAAAGAAAGTATTAGCTGAAAATCTAAAACAAAGAGCACACAAAGAAGAAAAAGTAGTAAACGATGCAAAAGCTTTAGCCGAAACATTGAAAGCACTTGAAATTAAATTGTATGCTAAAGCAGGTGGTGAAAAACTTTTTGGTTCAATCACAAATATCGATATTGCAGAAGCTATAGAAAAGGCAGGTCAATCTATCGATAGAAAATTTATCACTAGCGGTATTGTAAAACGTACTGGTAAATATGCTGCTAGCATCAGATTACACAGAGATGTTGTAGTTGAATTGCCTTATGAAATCGTAGCAGAAAAATAATAATTTGTTAACACATTTTGTTTATAAAATATAAAAGCCACTCAAAAGAGTGGCTTTTTTTATATCTAAATTTACCTACTAATCAAAATCAAAATATATGAAAAAAATTTTTACATTATTGTTTATTGTATTTGCCTTACATTCAATGATAGGTCAAACTACAACCTCAAGTATTAGAGGAACTGTAAAGGGCTCTAATTCAGAGTCACTTCCAGGAGCCACCATTCAGGTAGTTCATACGCCAACTGGAACTAAGTATTCTGCCCTGTCAAACGAAGACGGAAGGTATAATATTCTGAATGCTAGAATTGGCGGACCATACAAAATTGTGGTAACCTTTGTAGGTTACAAAACTCAGGAAATTAATGATGTCAATCTTGAATTAGGGAAACCTTTTATTTTAGATATTCAATTGCAAGATGACAGTCAAAAATTAGAAGAAGTAAAAGTTACTACTTCAAGCAATAAGGTTTTTAAAAGTGGAAAAACAGGAGCGGAAACAAACATTGGAAGAAAAGAATTGACAACATTACCTTCCATTTCAAGATCTGCTGAAGATTTTACAAGATTAGAACCTACAGCTAGTGGAGGTTCATTTGGAGGTAGAAATGATCAATACAACAATTACTCTTTAAATGGAGCCGTTTTTAATAACCCTTTTGGCTTAGACGCAGCAACACCGGGTGGACAAACAAATGCACAGCCCATTTCTTTAGATGCAATAGATCAAATTCAAATTGCGACAGCACCTTATGATGTAACCTTGTCTGGCTTTACAGGAGCATCAGTAAATGCTGTAACAAAGTCTGGTTCTAATGATTTCCACGGTACGGCTTATGGATATTATAGAAATGAATCTTTAACTGGAGATAAAGTAAAAGGTGAAAAAATTTATGTTCCTTCATTAGAACAATCACAAGCAGGGTTCAGTATTGGTGGACCAATTGTTAAAAATAAATTATTCTTTTTTGCCAATTTTGAAATAGATCAACGAAGCGATTTAGGTTCTAGTTTTGTTGCCAATAATGGTGATGCTATAACTGGCATTAATGAATCAAGAGTTTTAGAGACTGATTTAATTGCTGTTTCAAATGCTTTATCAAATTTAAAAGATGCCTCTGGAAAAAGTTTTGGATATAATCCAGGTGCTTATCAAGGATATATACATAATTCCAATTCAAATAAAGGGATTATTAAATTAGATTGGAATATCAATGATAATAATAAACTTGCTGTTATTTATAACTTTTTAGATGCATCCAAGGACAAACCGGCTCACCCTACCGCCTTAGGTTTTAGAGGGCCGAGTGCTTCTATTGCTCAATTTCAAAATGCAGGATATGAAATTAATAATGAATTGAGTTCTTTCTTAGTAGAATTGAATTCAAAAATTAGTGAAAAAGTTTCAAATAAATTTCAAACAGGTTATACGTCCTTTAATGATTTTAGAAACCCATTTTCATCGCCTGCACCAGTTATAACTATAAAAGATGGAGCAGGATCTAATTATATAATTGCAGGACACGAACCATTTTCTATCCATAACACATTAGACCAAAAAGTATTTCAAATTACAGATAATTTGAGCTATGTTACTGGAGATCATGTTTTTACTTTTGGAGGTTCTTTCGAAAAATTTGCTTTCAAAAATTCATTTAACTTAACAGGCTATGAAAATTTTGGCAATCCTAATGGATATGCAGGTTTGTTTTTCTCACCTTATTTTACAGTCTCTGATTTCTTAGCAGATGCAGCTAAACCTTATGCGCAAAGTATAGTTGCACAAAACATGCAATATGCAATTGATACTTTTAATGCTAAAGGAAAAATTGAAGTGGGAGCTGATTTGGGATGGAAATTGGCTGAATTGAATGTTGGACAACTCGCATTTTATGCACAAGATGATTGGAATGTAAATGATAATTTCAAATTATCTTTCGGATTAAGAGCTGATAAACCTTTGTATTTTAATACATCAGATTTAATTCAAAAATATATTGATACTGATAATGGTGCAACTAGAAATAATTCTATTGATTACTATGACCCAGAAACAGGAAATGCAGTAAAATTAATTTCTACAGATTTACCTTCCGATAAAATCCTTTGGTCTCCTAGACTTGGATTCAACTGGAATATGGATGGAAAAAGTGTTTCACAACTTCGAGGAGGAACAGGAATATTTACCGGAAAATTTCCTTTTGTATGGTTGGGAAATCAAGTAAGTGGAGCAGATGACGTTTTCTTACAAATAATGGACCCAGATTACAAATGGCCACAAGTTTGGAGAACTAGTTTAGGTTATGATTATAAATTTAAAAGCGATTACATTGTAACTGTTGATCTATCTTATAATAAAGACATCAATGGAGTTCATGTTCAAAACTGGGGATTAAAAACACCAACTGGATTTTTAGCAGGAACTGATGACAGAGCCATTTATCAAGCCTCAGATAAAGGGGCAAATAATGCCTTTGTCATGACAAATTCTGATAAAGGATATGCTTTCAACTCTTCAATTAAATTACAAAAGAATTTCGAAAATGGAGTCTTCGCTAGTATCGCATATAATTATACGATAGCTAAAGATGTAAATTCAATCGAAGCTGAAATTACAGGAGATGCCTTTGCTTTTAATCCAGCGCTAGGAAATGTTAATGATGCAGTGCTTTCAAACTCAAAATATGGGGATAACAACCGTATTATTGCTGTTGGTTCCAAAAAATGGAAATATGGAAAAGATAAATGGGCTACTACTTTTTCTACAGTTTTTGAGTATGCACAAGGTGGTAGATTCAGTTATACCTATGGCGGTGACATCAATAATGATGGATCAGGTGCCAACGATTTAATCTATATTCCAACTTCTGCCGAAATTGCTACAATGACTTTTACCGGCGGTGCAGGACAAGGTACTGCTTATGATAATTTTATTAGCCAAGACGATTACTTAAGCGGTAGAAGAGGACAATATGCAGAACGTTACGGAGCTCTTTCTCCTTGGAGAGGTAGATGGGATATGAAAATTTTACAAGATTATAACTTTAAAGTATCTTCGGCTTCTGAGAAAAAAAATACGATTCAGTTTAGTATTGACATCCTGAATTTTGGTAATTTATTGAATTCAGATTGGGGATTAGTTCAAGCTCCTATAAGCGTACAACCAATTGGTGTTTCTGTTACAGGAAATACTCCAACTTATACATTTAACGGAACACAAACCAAAACTTTTGCTTATGATGCAAGCTTAGCTTCAAGATGGCAAATGCAATTTGGTATTAGATATATTTTCTAATAGACATAAAAGTTTTAAATTAGCCTTCTCATTCGAGAGGGCTTTTTTTTACAATGCCACGAAGACACAATGACACAAAGGTTTTAATGAATAATTAATCTTTGATGTTTAGTTTCATTGTGTAAGGTAAATAGAATAAAAAACAACTTAGTGACTTTGCGCCTTCGTGGCAAATAATTATGAAATACTCAAGACTTACAAAAGAACAATTCGAAGAATTACACCAAGAATTCATCAATTTCCTTGCTACACAAGCTATTGACAAGGCTGAATGGGATAAATTAAAAACGGAAAAGCCCGAGGTTGCCGAACAAGAACTGGATGTTTTCTCCGATTTAGTTTGGGAAGGCGTTCTTGGCAGAGCCGAATATTTAGAACATTTTTCCAAAAATCATATTTTCCTTTTTCAATGTTTCGAAAGGTATGTTCAATCTATTGTGTTGAAATCATTAGTTCCCGAAACTGATTTTTTGACAAAAGAAGGCTTACAATGGTTGAGCGATAATATGTTTACTGAAACCATCGAAATCAAAACCGGTAAAAAAGAATTTACCGAAGAACGAAATACTTCAATTTTTGGATTGATACAACAAGGAGCATTTTTAAGTGACGGACAATTATTTAAACAAATAAATTCGATTATTGAATCGTAATTGTACCGTTATTTCATTTAATTGGTTATTTTAGTCCTTTATTTAAAGAATTAAAATAGCCAATTTATATTTTCAATGGACACTCAAAATACGATTCAAAAATTAAGAGAAGAATTAAATCAGCATAACTATAATTATTATGTGTTGGATAAACCCATAATTTCTGATTTTGAATTTGACCACAAACTCAAGCAACTTCAGGAATTAGAAGATAAACATCCAGAATTCTTTGACGAAAACTCCCCAACGCAACGTGTTGGCGGAACAATTACCAAAAATTTTGAAACCGTTCCACACGAACACAGAATGTATTCATTGGACAATTCCTATTCTAAAGAGGAATTAATTGATTGGGAAAAACGTATCCAGAAAGTATTGGGAGATGTTCCTTTAGAATATACTTGCGAACTAAAATATGATGGTGCATCCATTTCCATAACTTATGAAAACGGAAAGCTAAAACGAGCTGTTACTCGTGGCGATGGAGTTCAAGGCGATGATGTGACTAATAATATCAAAACCATAAAATCAATTCCTTTGAAGATTAAAGGGGATTTTCCGGATAAATTTGATGTTCGTGGCGAAATTATTTTGCCTTTTGCCGGATTCGAAAAAATGAATCAGGAATTGATAGAAATTGGCGAAACACCTTATTCAAATCCTAGAAACACAGCTTCTGGAAGTTTGAAATTACAAGACAGCGCAGAGGTTGCCAAGCGACCATTAGATTGTTTGTTATACTTTATCATTGGAAATAAATTGCCTTTTTCATCACAGTTTGAAGGCTTGGAAACCGCCAGAAATTGGGGATTCAAGGTTCCAAAAGAAGCTAAATTAGCATATAGTTTAGACGAAGTTTTTCAGTTCATCGATTATTGGGATATTCACAGACACCATCTTCCTTATGAAACTGATGGTGTGGTTGTGAAAGTGAATCGGTTTCAATATCAGGACGAATTGGGTTTTACGGCTAAATCACCACGTTGGGCAATTGCTTACAAATTCAAATCGGAACAGGTTTCGACACGGTTAAAATCAATTTCCTATCAAGTGGGAAGAACGGGAGCAATAACTCCTGTTGCCAATTTAGAACCTGTGCAACTGGCTGGAACCATTGTAAAACGTGCCTCTTTGCACAATGCCGACCAAATAGAAAAATTAGACATCCGAATAGACGATACTGTTTTTGTGGAAAAAGGAGGAGAAATTATTCCGAAAATTATAGCCGTTGATTTTAGTAAAAGACCAGAAAATTCTGTTCCAACAATATACATCACACATTGCCCGGAATGCAAAACGGAATTAATCCGTGGAGAAGGCGAAGCCAATCATTACTGCCCGAATTTTTATGGTTGCCCACCGCAAATAATAGGAAGAATTCAGCATTATATTTCTCGAAAAGCGATGGATATCGAAGGTCTTGGAGGAGAAACCGTTGCTTTGCTTTTCAATAACGGATTGGTTCAAAATTATGCAGATTTATATGAACTGACTGTGGAGCAAATTCGCCCGTTGGAAAGAATGGCTCAAAAATCGGCAGAGAATTTAGTACGAGGTGTCGAAAATTCAAAAAATATTCCTTTCGAACGCGTTTTGTATGCTCTTGGAATACGATACGTTGGCGAAACTGTTGCAAAAAAGTTAGCCAAACATTACGCAACTATTGATGCACTAAGTAAGGCAAGTATGATAGATTTGGTTTTAGTGGATGAAATTGGTGACAGAATAGCACAAAGTGTGATTGATTTCTTTGAAAATCAAGAAAATAGAATTAGTATTGACAGATTAAAAAATCACGGAGTTCAATTTGAAACTATTGAAAAAACAAATCCAAACGCCACAGAAAAACTCTCTGGCAAAACCTTTGTGGTTTCTGGTGTTTTCGAACAATTTTCGAGAGATGATTTGAAGAAAGCAATCGAAGATAATGGCGGAAAAGTAGGAAGTTCTATCTCAACAAAAACAGATTTTGTGGTAGCGGGAGCCAATATGGGACCAGCAAAATTAGAGAAAGCAGTGAAGTTGAATATCCCAATTATCTCAGAAAAAGATTTTATGGAAATGATAATGTAAGTATAATACATTCACACAATGAAAATTTTCAAAGACGAAAGTAATCTCGAAAAAATATTTATAGTTTTATATTTTGCTGTTGCTGCGGTTGAAATCAGTGCAGAATTGTTTTCCTATAAACCAATTATTTTTGTTTTTAAACCATTGATTTCATTGTTGTTAATGCTTCTTTATTGGAATTCTTCTACACAAAGAAATATTTTGTTTTTATTGGTAATTTTCTTTTCATTAATAACGAATGTCTTTTTTATACCAAATACAGAGAAGATGCTATTTATTGGCTTGTTAGCTTTTTCGATCCATCGAATTCTTACTATTTATTATTTAATAAAATTGACCAAAATAAAAGATAGCATTCCTTTACTGATAGCAACAATACCGTTTCTGTTTTTCTTTTTCTATTTATTATCCGTTTCAGATGAAATAGAAGAGAGTAGATATTTTGTTTTAGTAGTTCAAAATATTTTAGTTTCCATACTTGGAGGAATCACAATATCAGATTATATGATGAATTATAACAGAAAAAAACCGTGGTTGCTCATTTTTGGAATTCTATCGGTTACGCTTTATTTTATCGTATTTATAGAAAAATATTATCTCTCAGATTTATCACCAATAATCTTTAGACCATTAGCAATGATCTTGAATACGATGGTTTATTATACCTTTTATAAATTTGTAATTGAAACCGAAAGGTCAAACGATTATTGATTTTCCCATTGAGGTTTTTGACTTGTCATTGTCAAAATAAAAATCAATTCTTCCCAAATTTATTCCGTAACAACCCACTTGGTTTACCAAAACTTCTTTTCCTTCAAGGTTTTTAACAATAGTAGGTTTGTCAAGAAAAGTATGGGTATGACCACCAATAATCAAGTCAATATCTTTCGTGAGTTTGGCTAATTTCAAATCTGATATTTTATTCGAATCTTCTTTTCCATATTTATATCCAAGGTGTGAAAGGCAAATAACCAAGTCGCATTTGTTTTCTTGTTTCAGAATTCGGGTCATATCTTGTGCTGTTTCTAAAGGATTATTGTACACCGTTTCTTTGTACATTCTTTTATCTACAAGTCCTTCGAGTTCAATTCCAAGTCCAAAAACACCAATTTTGATTCCGTTTTTATTAAAAATCTTAAATGGCTTTACAAAACTTTCCATAGATGTATTTTTGAAATCGTAGTTAGCCGAAACAAATTCAAAAGTAGCGTGTGGCATTTGGGCAGTTAAACCGTCAACGCCATTATCAAAATCGTGATTGCCTATTGTTGACAAATCATATTTCATCATACTCATCAATTTGAATTCCAATTCGCCACCATAATAGTTAAAATAAGGTGTTCCTTGAAAAATATCACCGGCATCCAGCAGCAATACATTTGGATTTTCCTGACGAATGGTTTCAATCAATGAAGCCCTTCTGGCAACACCGCCCATATTTGGATTCCGAGGATTATCCATAGGAAAAGGGTCAATGTGACTGTGAACGTCATTAGTATGAAGTATCGTTATATGTTTGATATTTGAAGATTTAAAACTGCTCAGTGATAAGCCTAAACCTAAAATCGCTGTACTGGCAGCCGTTTTTTCTATGAATTCTCTTCTTTTCATTTTCTTCTAATTTTTTTAAACCTGCCTGCCGGCAGGTCTGAACTTTATTCAACACTAACTCTCACGTCATTTATCACGGGAATGGTATCTACTTCCTTGAAATAATCAATAAGGACATTTCTCAATTTATAATCTAAATCATATTTTTGGATTCCTTTTTTAAAGAAATTCATATTATCACCTCCATTAGACAGATAATCATTTGTGGCAACATAATAGATAGTCTCTTTTTCGACTGGTTTTCCCTGAACCAAAATGTTTTTAGCCTTATCATCGCTAATAGTAAAAGTAATTCCTGATAAAGGATGCGGTTTTTTTGCGGCAATAAAATAATCGACCATTTCAAAAATTTGCTCTCCTTTTAAAGCTATAACCACAAGACTATTTTCAAAAGGCATTATTTCAAAAGCTGTTCGGGTAGTGACATTTCCTTTTGGAAGTATGGAGCGAATGCCACCGCTGTTGAGAATACATAAATCGATGTTCTTTTTTTCGCGAGCCATAAAAACCATATTTCCTCTTTGTAAAGTGACATCAGCCATCAAATTGCCAATGGTAGTTTGCCATTTTCCCGAAGATTTGTCTAAGGTTTCAGGGCAATACGCCAAAACACTGTCTAAATCTTTGTTAATATGTTCCCTATAAGGTTTAATATAGTTTTCAATCTCAAGATTTTGCGATTCTTTTTCAGTGATTGGAATTTTTTTTCCTTCAATTTTTGAAAGAGTATAATTTTGTTTTCCACAGGAAACTACCGAAAAAAGTGTTAAGAATATAACAAAAAGTTTCAAAACACGAATATACTTTTTTAGATTTACCATCTGTAAAGTGACTTTATTAATTAATTTTGTAATCTGGTAAAGATAATATGTTTTTGAATTATATAAAGAATTATTTTCTAATTAAAATATTAAAAAATAATTTACAAAACGTTAAGTCTAGTGCATCAAATGCTTCTATACAAACAATTGGTTTGCTTATAGATGAAAGTTATTTTTTTGAAAAAGAAGCTTTGGTCAATGAATTAATTGCAAATGGAATTCTCGAAAAAAACATAAAAAGTATTGTTTACAGAGATAAATTGAAGAAAAACGAAGTGTATTTGCAGCCAACATTTGGCATAAAACATATTAACTGGAACACGCAGATAACAAATTCGACAGTGAATGATTTCATTAACGAAAAATTCGATTTACTGATTAGTTATTACGATGTAGAAAAAGCATTTTTATTAAAAATCACACACAATTCTAAAGCCCAATTTAAAGCGGGATTTTCATCAACAGATAAGGGATTAAATCATTTAATGATCAGTACCAATGCTGAAAATTATAAGGTTTTTGTCCACGAATTATTTAGGTATTTAAAAATATTAAACAAAATATAACCAAAATTATGCAATCATTAATAGGAACAGGCGTTGCCCTTGCAACTCCTTTTAAAAACGACTTTTCAATTGATACCGAAGCATTAACCAGAATAGTGAATTTCTCCATTGATGGAGGAGTTGAATATCTTGTTATACTTGGCACAACCGCCGAAAATGCAACAATGTCCCAAGACGAAAAGGAGTTAGTAATCAAGACCGTAGCTGAAGCTAATAATTCAAGATTGCCTATGGTACTTGGAGTGGGAGGAAACAATACGATGGAAGTTGTAGAAGAACTTAAAACTAGAGATTTGTCGCAATTTGTCGCGATTCTTTCGATAGCTCCATATTATAATAAGCCAACACAAGAAGGGATTTATCAACATTTCAAAGCGGTTTCCGAAGCTTCTCCAATTCCTGTGATTTTGTATAATGTTCCTAGCAGAACAGGAGTCAATATGTTGCCTTCAACCGTGATGCGATTAGCAAATGATTTTAAAAATATTGTTGGCATTAAAGAAGCTGCCGGCGATATGATTCAGGCGATGCAATTATTAAAAAACAAACCAAAAGATTTCCTCGTACTTTCTGGCGATGATATGATTGCTTTGCCAATGGTTTTGGCCGGAGGTTCTGGAGTTATATCTGTAATTGCACAAGGTTTTCCAAAAGAATTTTCCGAAATGATAAGATTGGGTTTAAACCGAAAAGTCGATGACGCATTCAAATTACAATATCAGTTTTCAGATTGTATCGATATGATTTTCGAGCAAGGAAATCCTGCAGGAATCAAACAAGTCTTTACCTCATTGGGTTTATCAGAGAATATTCTTCGTTTGCCATTAGTAAAAGTTGACGAATCACTTGCCAAAAGAATTGATGAATTTGTTAAAAAGTTCAACAAATTGGCTTAAAAAAAACCTCTTTTTTTAGTATAAAAATATATTTTGTAGTGGCTAAATTAATACCTAAATTTGCCACCTAAACTTCAGTATGGTTTTTTTTGAAAGTTGCTTTCTGCTAAATCATAAAAAAAGTAAATAAAAAAAATGAAAAAAATATTATCTCTATTGCTTCTTGTTGTCATTTTTGGTTCTTGTAGCGAATATCAAAAAGCACTAAAAACCGAGGATGTAGCCGTAAAGTTTGAAATGGCCACAAAATTATATGACACCGGAAAATATAACGACGCAATTAGACTTATAGAACAAATCGCTCCGGCATATAGAGGAAAACCTCAGGCGGAAAAACTATTTTATATGTTTTCTCAATCGTATTATAAGACAAAACAGTACTATTTAGCCGCTTATCAATTTGAAAGCTTTGTTTCGGGTTATCCAAAAAGCGAAAAAGTGGAAGAAGCTGCTTTTTTAGGAGCAAAATGTTTTTCAACACTTTCGCCAGTTTATAGTTTAGATCAGACAGATACTTTTAAGGCAATTGACAAGTTGCAGGGGTTTATAGATTCCTATCCAAATTCTGAATATACACCCGAAGCCAATAAAATATTAAGGGAATTAAATGATAAAATAGAGAAAAAAGTCTTTGAAAATGCAAAGCAATACAATACCATTATGGATTATAAAGCAGCAATGGTGGCTTTAGAAAATTTTATTGCAGATTATCCGGGAACACCATACAAAGAAGATGCTCTTTTTTATAAATTCGATTCGGCTTACCAATTAGCATTAAATAGTATTCCTTCAAAAATGGAAGAACGATTGAATATAGCAAAAACAGCCTATTATACGCTGATAAAATTCAAACCAGATACAAAACATAAGAAAAATGCAGACGAAATGTTTGCACGAATAGAAACAGAATTAAAAAATTTCACTAAATAAATAAAGTCATGGATTTAAGAAAGACAAATGCTCCGGTAAACACAATAACTTACAACAAAAATGTTATTGAAGAACCTACAGGAAATGTGTATGAAGCTATTACAATTATGGCTAAAAGAGCAAATCAAATCAATTCCGAAATCAAAAAAGAATTGACCGAAAAATTGGAAGAATTTGCTACTTACAACGACAGTCTTGAAGAAGTTTTTGAAAACAAAGAACAAATTGAAGTTTCAAAGTTTTACGAAAAATTGCCTAAACCACACGCTTTGGCAGTTCAAGAATGGTTAGATGGTAAAATCTACCATAGAGAAGGAACTAAATAATATCTGTAATGTCAGTTTTAAGCGGAAAGAAAATTTTACTGGGTATTTCCGGTGGAATTGCAGCTTATAAAACAGCTACATTAGTCAGACTTTTCATAAAAGCAGGTGCGCATGTCCAAGTGATAATGACACCTGCTTCTAAGGATTTTATAACACCACTTACGTTATCCACTTTATCAAAAAATCCTGTATATTCCAGTTTTTACGATCAAGACGAAGACAATGAAAAATGGAATAGTCATGTAGAACTTGGTCTTTGGGCAGACCTGATGGTTATTGCACCTGCAACCGCAAATACCTTGTCAAAAATGGCAAATGGTGCTTGCGATAATCTTTTAATTGCCACTTATTTATCGGCAAAATGTCCTGTTTATTTTGCTCCGGCAATGGACTTGGATATGTACATTCATCCCTCAACTTTAGAAAGTTTTAAGACATTAAAATTATTTGGAAATACAATGATTCCTGCCGAAAGTGGAGAATTAGCAAGTGGTTTATCAGGTGAAGGAAGAATGTCTGAACCAGAACACATTGTGGCATTTCTGGAAGCCGATTTAGAAAAAAAATTACCTCTTAAAGGAAAAAAAATATTAATTACTGCCGGACCAACATACGAAGCCATAGATCCTGTGCGTTTTATAGGAAATCATTCTTCCGGAAAAATGGGTTTTGATATTGCACAAAGTGCTGCAAATCATGGAGCTTCGGTAATCTTGGTTTCTGGACCTTCCCATTTGAAAATGGAGAATGATTTAGTAAAAGTGATTCCTGTGGTTTCGGCACAAGAAATGTATGAGGCTTGCCTTCAATACTTTCCAGATGTTGATGTGGCTATTGCAGCCGCTGCAGTTGCTGATTATAAGCCAAAAAATGTAGCCACACAAAAAATTAAAAAATCAGCTGAAGAATTTACTATTGAACTCGAAAAAACGAAAGATATTTTGGCTTCGATGGGTGAAATTAAAAAGAAACAGTTTTTAATTGGGTTTGCATTAGAAACCGAAAATGAAATCGAAAATTCAAAGTTGAAAATTCAGAAAAAAAACCTAGATTTGATAGTTCTTAATTCTATGCAAGATCAAGGCGCAGGTTTTGGGAAACAAACAAATAAAATTACTTTTATCGATAAAAATTTCAAGGTAGAACCAATGGAATTAAAATCGAAAGAAGCAGTTGCCGATGATATTTTAAACAAAGTAATAGCACATTTTTATGACTAGAATAATTGCTTTTTTCTTGTTGCTCACTTATGGAGTTACTCATTCTCAAGAGTTAAACTGTACAGTTACAGTTAATACAGATAAATTATCTAATGCTAATCAGCAGGTTTTTAAGACTTTAGAAACATCGTTGAGTGAATTTGTAAATCAAACCCATTGGACAGGTCTCACTTATAAACAAAACGAAAAAATTAATTGCTCGATGTATATCACTATTTCATCGAATGATTCAGATCAATTTACGGGCACAATTCAGGTTCAGTCTTCGAGACTTATTTTTAATTCATCTTATTCCTCGCCAGTATTAAATTTTAATGATAAAGACTTTAATTTTAGATATACACAGTTTGAAAGTTTAATCTTTAATCCGGCTGAATTTGAATCAAATCTGGTTTCGGTAATTTCTTTTTATAGCTACATCATTTTAGGAATGGATGCCGATAGTTTTGTGCCATTAGCAGGAAATACTTATTTTGAAATCGCCCAAAATATCGCAAATGTGGCTCAACAAAGCGGTTACAAAGGATGGAATCAATCTGACGGAAACCAAAGCAGGTTCTATTTGGTAAGTGATTTGCTGGCTCCTGCATACAACGAAGTTCGTCAAACCTCATATATGTATCATTCAGGTTTAGATAGTATGAGTCAAGATTTGAAATCTGCAAAAGAAAAAATTAAAACGTCTTTGCTCAATCTTGGAAAACTAAACGCAGTAAAACCAAATGCTTTTTTGACTCGTGTATTTTTTGATGCAAAATCAGATGAAATAGTTTCTATTTTCTCAGGTGGACCAAGTATTCCCATTACAGATTTAGTGGAAAGTTTGAATAAAACTTCTCCTTTGAACTCCAGTATTTGGGCGAACATTAAATATTAATTGACTCCTCAGTTTATAGTCTTTTCGGTTCTTTATTACAAAATTATATAAATGATAACTTCTCTGTCGATAAAAAACTATGCTCTAATAGAAAAATTAACCATCGATTTTTCTAAAGGATTTTCGATTATTACAGGAGAAACTGGTGCAGGAAAATCCATAATTTTAGGAGCTTTAGGGTTGGTTTTAGGAAAGAGAGCTGACTTGACTTCCTTAAAAAACAAAGAAGAAAAATGTGTCATCGAAGCACATTTCGAAATCTCAAAATACAATTTACAAGATTTTTTCAACTCAAATGATTTAGATTATGAGGACGAAACAATCATTCGTCGAGAAATTCTTCCTTCCGGAAAATCGCGGGCATTTGTAAATGATAGTCCTGTAAATTTACAGGAATTGCAGGAATTGAGCTTGTTTTTGATTGATATTCACTCTCAACATCAAACTCAGGAACTTTCTGAGGAAAAAGTTCAATTCGAAATAATTGATGCCATCGCTGACAATCAGTCAACTATTTTAGAATATCAAACGCTTTTGAAAAGCTATAAATCAGACAAATCAAAATTGAACTCGCTTCAAAAAAAGCAGGCAGAATCTACTAAAGAGCAAGAATACAATACGTTTTTACTAAACGAATTAGTGGCGTCAAATTTAAAATCTGGTGAACAAGAATTATTGGAATCTGAATTTGAAAAACTCAACAATGTCGAAATTATAAAGGAATCTCTTGATAAATCTTTGGCTATTGCCAATGAAGAGCAGATTGGAGTGTTACACAATTTGAAAGAAATCAAGATTTCTCTGCAAAAAATCGCTTCTTTTTCGCCAGAATATTTTTCTTTATTGGAGAGAATTACAAGTTTGACAATCGAGTTTGGCGATATTTCAGAGGAATTGAATCGATGTTCAGAAAAACTCATCAATGATCCGGAACAATTGGATTTAATCAGTCAAAAATTGCAAGTGATTTATAATTTGCAAAAAAAACATTCCGTTTCCTCGATTGAAGAATTATTAGAAATCCAAACTAATCTTGAAAACACACTTTTCCAAATTGGAAATTTAGAAGAAGAAATTGCTGCTTTAACGCATTCAATTCAGCAGAAAACGGACAAATTGAATATTTTTTCAGATACAATTCATAAGAAAAGAGTAGAAGCTGTTCCGGTTTTATCTCAAAGATTAATTTCAATTTTAGAAACATTGGGAATGCCCAACGTTCGTTTCAGGATTGACATTAGCTCAACTGCAACTTATTTCGAAAACGGAAAAGACGAACTCGAATTTTTGTTTTCGGCTAATAAAGGAAGTGATTTTGGTGTATTGAAAAAAGTGGCTTCCGGTGGCGAAATGTCAAGGATTATGCTGGCTGTGAAAGCAATTTTGGCACAATATTCAAAATTACCAACTTTAATTTTTGATGAAATTGACTCTGGAGTTTCGGGCGAAATTGCCAACAGAATGGGCGAAATTATGAAGGAAATGAGTCAGACAATGCAAATTTTTGCCATTACCCATTTACCACAAATTGCCGCAAAAGGAACGGCACATTTTAAAGTTTCAAAATCGACAATTGGCGAACACACACAATCTGAATTGAAGTTATTGTCAAGCGAAGAAAGAGTCATTGAAATTGCGCAAATGTTGTCCGGAACGGTCGTTTCGGATTCGGCATTAAACCACGCAAAAGCCTTGTTGAATTGAAGAAATGCCTTATATTTGTCAACTTAAAAACACCCAATAACTGAATAATTTTTACATATTATGATTATAGAACCAAGAATGCGAGGATTTATTTGTTTGACAGCTCATCCAAAAGGTTGCGAACAAAACGTTAAAAATCAAATCGAATACGTAAAATCAAAAGGTGCAATTGAAGGGGCAAAAAAAGTCTTGATAATTGGAGCTTCAACCGGATTTGGTTTGTCTTCCAGAATTACTGCTGCTTTTGGTTCAGATGCCGCAACGATTGGAGTATTTTTCGAAAAACCTCCCTTGGAAGGCAAAACAGCATCTCCGGGTTGGTATAATTCAGCAGCTTTCGAAAAGGAAGCGCACAAAGCTGGTTTGTATGCCAAAAGTATCAATGGTGATGCCTTTTCAAACGAAATCAAAAAGCAAACTTTAGATTTGATAAAAGCTGATTTGGGTCAAATTGATTTGGTAATTTATAGTTTGGCTTCGCCAGTTCGCGTGCATCCGGTTACCGGAGTGATGCATCGTTCGGTTTTGAAACCAATTGGAACAACTTATACGAACAAAACTGTTGATTTTCATACTGGATTAGTTTCAGAAATTAGCATTGCTCCTTGTCAAGATGATGATATCGAAAATACAGTTGCCGTGATGGGTGGCGAAGATTGGGCGATGTGGATTGATACTTTGAAAGCCAAAAACCTTTTGGCAAAAGGAGCTACAACGGTTGCCTATTCTTATATTGGGCCATCATTGACTGAAGCTGTTTACAGAAAAGGAACTATCGGTCGAGCCAAAGATCATCTTGAAGCGACTGCTTTTGCTATCACCGAAAGTTTGGCAGAAGTTCAAGGAAAAGCATTTGTTTCTGTGAATAAAGCATTGGTAACCCAAGCCAGTTCAGCGATTCCGGTTATTCCTTTGTATATTTCGTTGCTGTATAAAATAATGAAAGCTGAAGGAATTCACGAAGGTTGCATCGAACAAATTCAACGTTTGTTTCACGACAGACTTTATACAGGAAAACCAATTCCAACGGATGATAAAGGTAGAATTAGAATTGATGATTGGGAAATGCGTGACGATGTTCAGGAAAAAATTGCTTCTCTTTGGAAACAAGCTACAACTGATAGTTTGCCTGAAATAGGAGATTTAGAAGGATATAGAAAAGAATTTTTGAACCTTTTTGGTTTTGAATTCGAAGGAGTCGATTATAAAGCAGATGCAGATGAAATGGTAGGAATTTCAAGTATTGTGTAATGAAACAAATAGTTTAAAAAAATTAAAAATATTGAGAAACCATCACGTTTTGCGTGGTGGTTTTTTTATGAATAAAGTTTATCTTTGTTAAAATTTTCGAATAAAAAAGCCAAAACCTTAATTCAAGATTATGTTATTTTCATTAATCATTCCAGTTTATAACCGCCCTGACGAAGCCGATGAACTTTTAGAGAGTTTGTCGCAGTTAGAGTATAAGGAAGATTTTGAGATTGTAATTATTGAAGATGGTTCTTCTATAAAATGCGAAGACGTAGTTCGGGAATATGGAGAAAAACTAAATATTTCCTATTATTTCAAAGAAAATTCCGGACCCGGAAATTCAAGAAACTACGGAATGCAAAAAGCAAAAGGCGATTATTTTATCATTTTTGATTCGGATTGTATTATTCCAAAAACATATCTGACAGAAGTTGACAAGGCGCTAAAAAAAAATTATGTAGATTGTTTTGGCGGTCCAGATAAGGCTTTGGATAGTTTTTCGGATATACAAAAAGCAATCAATTTCGCAATGACTTCTTTTCTTACCACTGGCGGAATTAGAGGTGGTTCTGAAAAAATTGACAAATTTCAGCCCAGAAGTTTTAATATGGGATTGTCCCGAAAAGCGTTTGAAGCATCGAACGGTTTTGGGAATATTCATCCCGGCGAAGACCCGGATTTATCCATCCGATTATGGAAATTAGGTTTTGAGACCCAACTTTTTCCAAAAGCTTTTGTTTATCATAAAAGAAGAATTGATTGGGAAAAATTTTCAATTCAGGTCAATAAATTTGGCAAAGCCAGACCAATTTTAAATAGTTGGTATCCAGAATATAACAAACTCACTTTTTTCTTTCCATCCATTTTTTTAATTGGATTTGTGGTTGCCTTGGTTTTATTGATTTTTAATCACGATTTACTGCTTCAGTTGTATTTTGCTTACTTTTTGGTATTGTTTTTGGTGTCAACTTATCAAAACAAAAGTCTTAAAATTGGTTTTCTGTCCATTAAAGCGGTTTGGAAACAGTTTTATGGTTACGGAATAGGTTTTATGGAATCATTCCTTAAGGTTATCATTTTGAAACAAAAACCTCAAGATGCCTTCCCAGAGTTGTTTTTCAAAAAATAATTATGACAAAAATAATTGGTTTAACAGGAGGAATTGGCAGTGGAAAAACCACAATTGCCAATCATTTTCTGGCAGCGGGAATTCCTGTTTACATCGCTGATGATGAGGCAAGAAAAATTATGCAATCGCCCGAAATTATTGAAGAAATTAAAACAAAATTTGGAAACACTATTTTTGAAAATGGTATTCTAAATAGAGAAAAACTGGCAGAAATTGTATTTAGCAACCCTGAAAAACTAAACCAACTCAATGCTATTATTCATCCTGCCGTACAGCAGCATTTCGAAAATTGGATTTTAAAACATAAAAATTCTCCTTACGTTATTTATGAAGCTGCCATTTTATTTGAAAGCGGGAGTTATAAAAAATGTAATTTGATAATTACCGTTACCGCACCTCAAGAAGCAAGAATTCAACGAATAATTCAGCGTGATAAAACCACCAGAGAACAAGTAATGAAGCGCATCAATGCACAGTGGAGCGATGAACAACGAATTTCTAAAAGCGATTATGTCATTGAAAATATAAGTGCAGAAACTGCAAAATCAGAAGCAGATAAAATTCTTAAAATTTTAAGGATTCAATAATTTGAGTCCGTGTTGTTAATCTTTGGTTAATTTATTATTATTTATATTGTTAAAATACTAATTTTGCTTCGATGAATAAATTGTTTTTTAAAATACTTGTTTTGTTGATGAGTTTATCCTTGATTGGGATAATTTTAGTTCAGGTTTATTGGTTTAATACTTCGTTTCAAAATAATGACGAGCAATTTAAATTCCACGTTAAGCAGGTTATGGCTAATGTGGCTAATAAACTTCAAAAACA
>DZAU01000002.1:16638-23027 GCA_022729635.1 Flavobacterium psychrophilum | reverse complement strand
TTAAATTCCACGTTAAGCAGGTTATGGCTAATGTGGCTAATAAACTTCAAAAACAAGAGGCATATAGTTTTTATGATAAATACAATCATTATAAAGACAGCACGGGAAAAATTCCCCAAAAAGACGATTTGTTAGAGTTTTATTATGTTCAAAAAAATCCAAGGACTAACAAAACCATCATTTATTCAAACAGTATAATTGCCGAAGATTTTGATATATCTTCTACGTTCTTTGATAAAAAATTAGATAGTGTAAAATTTAAAAGTTTTAATTCTAAACGAACTACTGAAGTTTATAACAATAAAAATTTTGATAATTCGAGTGTGCAGCAAAGCGTAATTCCCGATGAAAAAATTCAAAAATCAGGAAGTTTGGATATTTTAGACAATGCCCAATTTGAAATTTTCTTCAAAGATATTGCTTCGGCAATGCCTTTGCAGGAAAGGGTTTCAAAAGGAAATATTCAGAAATTGTTAAAAAAAGAATTAGAAGAATATGGTGTAAACACTGCATTTGAGTTTGGAATTTTTAGTAGCGGTTTAGCAACAAAAGTAAAATCAGACGGGTTTATATACGATAAAAACACAACTTATTCAATCCCGATATTTTCTGATAATGAGGGAAATAATAAATATCAATTATTAGTTTCATTTCCTCATAAAAAGAAATTTTTGCTTACTGACCTAATTGGAATAACCTTATTGTCGATCATTTTTACACTAATAATTATTATTGCCTATTCGAGTGCTTTGAATCAGTTGATTCGTCAACGTCACATATCAGAAATAAAATCTGATTTCATTAACAATATGACGCATGAGTTTAAAACCCCTATTGCAACAATTAATTTGGCTTTAGACGCTATAAAAAACCCAAAAATTATTGAAGATAAAGAGAAGGTTTTGAAATATCTTCAAATGATTAAAGACGAAAATAAACGCATGCATGCCCAAGTCGAAAATGTATTGAGGATATCTAAATTAGAGAAAAAGGAATTGAATATTGTTAAGGAATCTACTAATATTCACGAGGTTATTGAAGACGCAATTGAGCACGTAAATTTAATATTGGAAGACAGGGAAGGAACAGTAACAAAACATTTTAATGCGTTAAGAACGAGTGTTTTGGTAAATGAGGTTCATTTTATTAACGTTATTGTGAATATATTGGAAAACGCCATAAAATATTCGCCAGAAGCTCCAAAAATTGAAATTATTACCGAAAACGTAAAAGACTTTGTGATTATTAAAGTAAGGGATAATGGAGTTGGAATGAGCAAAGTGGCCCAGAAAAGAGTTTTCGAAAAGTTCTATCGTGAACATACCGGGGATTTACATGATGTAAAAGGTCATGGTCTTGGTTTAGCATACGTTAAAAAAATTATTGACGACCACAACGGTCAAATTTATGTAGAAAGTGAAAAGGGAAAAGGAAGTACCTTCATAATAAAAATACCATTAATAAATTAAAAATATGGAAAATGTAAATAAAAGAATTCTTTTAGTAGAAGACGACCTCAATTTTGGGGCTGTGCTAAAAGATTATTTGATGCTGAATGATTTTGATGTCACTTTGGCAAAAAACGGGATGGAAGGTTTTGAAAAATTTAAAAAAGACACTTATGATTTGTGTATTTTAGACGTGATGATGCCTTATAAAGATGGTTATACATTGGCAAAAGAGATAAGGGAAAAAAATCAGGAAGTACCAATTATTTTCTTAACGGCAAAATCTATGAAAGAAGATGTGTTGAAAGGATACAAAGCCGGAGCTGATGATTATTTGAACAAACCCTTTGATTCAGAGGTTTTGTTGATGAAAATTAGAGCAATTATTCAAAGAAAATCATCTGCAACCAAAGCAGAACCGGTTCAATTTGAATTTAATATTGGTAAATTTCATTTGAATTCAAAACTTCGATTTTTGTCATTTAATGGAGAAGAGCCGGTAAAATTATCTCCAAAAGAAAACGAATTATTGAAAATGTTGATTCTTCACGAAAATGATTTAATGCCAAGAGAACTAGCATTGACAAAAATCTGGAGAGACGATAACTATTTCACTTCCAGAAGTATGGACGTTTATATAGCCAAATTAAGAAAATACCTAAAGTCAGATCCAAATGTTGAAATTCTAAATATTCACGGAGAAGGATTTAGATTAGTGGTTAAAAAGTAAATCATAATTTTTATTTTAGAGCTTCCTGCCTTCAAAAGGCTGGAAGCTTTTTTATTCCAAATTTATTTGTAGTGCAAAACAAGTTTTATCTTCTTTTGTAATGCTAAAAATCATTGATTCCGGATTCAAATTTTCGTGAATAACTACTTTGTCTTTCAATGATAATTCCTTGAGAAAATTCATTTCAAAACTTTCAATTTTTTGATTTAGAATCAATTTTGTGTCAACAAAATCTAGGCACCATTCCAGATATTTCACATTATTCACGTGGTTTACAATGTCTAAATCCGAAAGAGCAACTGTTTTTTCGAAGACCATTTCGGTTTCATTATTCAGGTTTATTTTTGAAAAAGATTTTTGAGTTGCTTTCTTTTCAGGAAATAATTCAAAATGATCGAAAGGTAGAGCTAATGCTTCAGGTCTCCGCATTTTAGTATTGAAAACTGCCCAGAAAGTTTCGGCTCCAATAATTTTTTTTCCACCAACATACATTTCCAGAGCACGAACTGAGCGTGAATTTTCTAATGAATTAATCCATGTTTTTACCGTAACAATATCTTTCCACTTGGGTAATTCTGTGACTTCCACACGCATTCTGCTCAAAACCCAAGCCTGATTAAATTCCTGCATATCGCTAAAACTAATTCCACCAATTTCAGAATGTGTTGCTGCGGTCAATTGCAAAATGTTGCACAAATCAGTGTATTTTAAATAGCCATTGGGAAGGCATTGGGTAAAATTAATCTCCCAATCTTTGCTTAAAATGGACGTGAAATTTGGTGAAATGGGCATATAAATAATTAGGAATTATGATTTATGAATTAGGAATTTTTGCTGTTATGTAATTTATAATTTCTTTTCTATCCATTAAATAATCAAACCATTTTGTGCTTTCATTTCTTTTGAACCAGGTGAGTTGTCGTTTGGCAAATCGTCGGGTGTTTTTCTTGATTTCTTCAATGGCGAATTCTAATGAAATTTCACCTTCAAAATAGCTGAACAATTCTCTGTAACCCACTGTTTGTAAAGCATTCAAGTCTTTATATGGAAATAATTTTTTGGCTTCTGCCAATAGACCTTCGTTCATCATAATATCAACTCTCTGGTTGATTCTGTCGTAAATTATTTTTCTGTCTGCTTCTAATCCAATTGAAATTGGAGTGAAATTTCGAGTGTTTTTCTTTTGATTCAAAAAAGAAGAATAGGGTTTTCTTGTGCCAATACAAACTTCTACAAAACGCATCATTCGCTGTGGATTTAGCAACGTTTGTGGATTTGAAGTTTTTAATTCTTTAAAATAATCAAAATCTAAAACTTCTAATTGTTGCTGTAAATATTCAATTCCAAGTTTTTCATAATTTGATTGAACGTCGCTTCTAACCAAATTGTCAATTTCAGGAAACTCGTCGAAGCCTTTCAAAACGGCATCTACATATAAACCAGAACCTCCAACCATCACGGCATAATCATTGGTTAAAAATAATTCATCCAGTTTTGCGATGGCTTCTTTCTCGAAATTGCCAACAGTATAATTCTCGAAAATCGATTTGTTTTGAACAAAATGATGTTGGACAGCGACTAATTCTTCATCAGATGGAACAGCAGTTCCGATTCGCATTTCCTTAAAAAATTGTCGGCTGTCACAGGAAATAATTTCACAATTGAAATGTTGTGCCAAAGCGATGCTCAAGGATGTTTTTCCTATGGCTGTTGGTCCGACGATGGTAATTAAGTACTTCATATTTTTTAGCCCCGATAGCAGTGAAAATCCTTTTCTTTTTTTTCTTTAAAAAAAGAAAAGATTGCAACGAATAGCGGGAATAGCTTCAAAAAAAATTAAAAATGTATCACTTTCAGATGTTTGTTTTTTCGAAGATAACTTTGAATATTGTTTCGAGTATCTCTATTATTTGGCATCGGGACAATAATATTTTTTAAAATTTCGATGGTATTAATTTGATAGTTCAAATCATAAAATGCGTATCCTTTGTAAATTCCATTTTCAACCAAAATGGTGCTGCGTTCAGTAATGGTGCGGCCTTTGTCTAGAATTGCTAGTGTTTTATTTTCGAATATATTTTTTTCTATAAAAGTTTGAACACGTTCATTATATTCTGTCGAAGTGATTTTTCCTATGCAAGCACCATCACATTCATTGATAGTATGCTGAAAACAATGGGTTTTAGTTTCGTATAAACCAGTCAATTTTTGACATAATTTATAATGCGAAGTGATTCGGAACAAGGCGTCTTTACCTTCTTGTTGAGAAGTATAGGATTTGACTTCTTTTTTCCTGCCATCAGCCTTTTGCAATTTCAAATTTAGATAACCATTAGCATCTTTTTCGACATAAATTGCCCACGAAAATTTGCTTTTTGGTGACATTCGATTGTAAATAGGTCTGTTGATTTTGATTTCCTCAGTTTCTTTTAAAAGTGCAATTAATTCGCTTCCGGTTTCCTCATAAGTTACGGTAAAAACTTCTTTTTGGATTTTTTTTGCGCTTCGAGTAATTCCAGTGAAATGCTGATTAACCCTTTTTTTAATATTCTTGCTTTTGCCAATAAAAATCAGGCTTCCGTCTTCACGATGTATGTAATAAATTCCTGTTTTTGAAGGTAAATTTTCAACAATATCCATTAACCTTGGGGCGATTCCTTTTTGAATTTCAAATTTTATATGTTCTTTGACGATTTCTTTGTTTAAATCTTTATCCAATAACATTTTGAATAACTTTACGGTTGCCATTGCATCGCCACTGGCACGATGCCGGTCTGCCATTGGGATTCCCAAAGCCCGAACTAATTTCCCTAAACTGTGCGAAGTTTGCTCTGGTAATAATTTTTTGGATAATTCGACCGTACAAAGCGTTTTTATATTGAATTCGTAGCCCAATCTTCGAAATTCTGTGCGCAAAATTCGATGATCAAAATCAGCATTGTGGGCTACAAGAACACAATCATTAGTGATTTCGATGATGCGTTTTGCCACCTCAAAAAACTTCGGAGCAGAGCGCAACATTGCATTATTTATGCCGGTTAATTTTACCACAAAAGGCTGAATCGGAATTTCTGGATTGACCAAACTAATAAATTGATCCACGATTTCGTGACCGTTAAATTTATAAATGGCGATTTCGGTAATTCCTTCTTCGTTGAATTGTCCTCCGGTAGTTTCTATGTCAAGTATTGCGTACAAAATAAGTGTTCGGTGTTCTCCCGATAGCTATCGGGATTAGTGTTCAGTTTGTCATTCCGTAGGAATCTCAACTAAAATCATTGATAATTTCTAACTCCAAAGATACTACTTCCAATCCGAACCATTGTGCTTCCACATTCGATTGCGAGTTTATAATCGCCGGACATTCCCATTGATAATGTAGAGAAGCGATTAATCGCGTCTTTACGCGATAGTAGATTATCAAAAACCGATTTCAAATGATTGAATTCTTTTTTGATTTGTTCTTGATTGTCCGTAAATGTCGCCATTCCCATTAATCCAACAATTCTAATGTTTTTCATTTCCTGAAATGTTGTGGAAGTTATAATTTCGTGGAGTTCTTTTTCATCCAAACCAAATTTACTTTCCTCTTCGGCAATATAGATTTGCAATAAACAATCAATAATTCTATTGTTTTTTTTGGCTTGCTTGTTGATTTCTTCCAATAATTTCAAGCTATCCACTCCGTGTATCAAGCTTACAAATTGCGCCATAAATTTTACCTTGTTCGTCTGAACGTGACCAATCATATGCCATTCGATGTCTTTTGGCATCGCTTCCCATTTCTCGACCATTTCCTGAATTTTGTTTTCGCCAAAAATGCGTTGACCCGCATCATAAGCTTCCATCAAATCAGAAATAGGTTTGGTTTTAGAAACAGCAACAAGTGTTACGTTTTCGGGTAAAGAGGATTTTATTTTGAGGAGGTTTTGTGAGATTGACATTTTATAAAAACTGTTTTGAAATTTTCTCCGCTTTCTTACTTTCGCTATAATCATAAAAACCTTCGCCAGATTTCACACCTAATTTTCCGGCGCGAACCATATTGACCAATAGAGGGCAAGGAGCATATTTTGGGTTTTTGAAACCATCGTACATTACATTTAAAATTGCCAAGCAAACGTCAAGACCAATAAAATCAGCTAATTGCAAAGGACCCATTGGATGTCCCATTCCGAGTTTCATCACGGTGTCAATTTCATAAACACCGG
>DZAU01000002.1:0-16538 GCA_022729635.1 Flavobacterium psychrophilum | reverse complement strand
ATGCGCGATTCCGTTGCCCATTGTTCCTGCTCCGATTACGGCTATTGTTTTCATAAAACTTGTTGATTAGGATTAAAATTGAAGTATTTATCTAAATCTTCTTTAATAACTTCATATTCATTTTCGTTGATATATTTGTTGCTATAAAGCCAAATATATCTTTCATACTGAACATTATACGGCAATATTGGATCAATTATAAAATATTTTTTTCTGTAAAATTCAATTTGTTTCTTGTAAACTAGTTCGATGAATCTGTCAACTTCTAAAGCATTCTTTTTTGTATATATAAAATAGAAGAGTTTTGAAGAATCAATATGTTTTTCATCGTAATCTTCAAACAATAATTTTAATAAGAATACTGAAGCAAATGAAATTGAAAAAAATAGACTTAAAAGTAAATTTTTTGAGAGTTTTAAATATTCAGATGAGATATAAATTGCAAAAACAAAATTTAAAACAATTGACAAATAAGCAATTAAAGTAAAACCATTTTGTTTTGTTTTAGTAATAAAATGAGTATTTTTTATTTCTTCTAACGGAATATTATATTTTAGTTTATGTTTTGCTGTATTTAAATCTACAATTATCTCATCAGCTAATATCTCAAATAATTGCTTTTGATTTCGATATTTAATCTCTAGTTTATTATCCATTATTACTATTTCTTAAAACAATCAATAATCTGATACGCCACTCTTAAAGCTTCTGTTGCTTGTTCCAAAGTAACAATAGGAGTAGTGTCGTTGTTTATGGCATCGGCAAAGGATTCTAACTCGTCCAGAATGGCGTTGTTTTGCTCCACATCAGGATTCGAAAAGTAGATTTGTTTTTTTACGCCTTCGGCATTTTGAAGAATCATATCAAAATCTCCAGGAATTTCAGGAGCATCTTTCATTTTTACAACCTCGCATTTTTTCTCTAAAAAATCCACTGAGATATAAGCATCTTTTTGAAAAAAACGAGATTTACGCATATTTTTTAGGGAAATTCGGCTAGATGTTAAATTGGCAACACAACCATTTTCGAACTCAATTCTAGCATTGGCAATATCTGGAGTGTCACTAATTACCGAAACTCCGCTGGCATTGATATTTTTAACTTTCGAATTGACCACACTCAAAATCGCATCAATATCGTGAATCATTAAGTCGAGAACCACGGGAACATCAGTGCCACGAGGATTGAATTCTGCCAAGCGATGCGTTTCAATAAACATTGGATTTTCAATCATATCTTTTGTAGCGATGAACGCAGGATTAAATCTTTCGACATGACCAACCTGACCTTTTACCTTATACTCTTTGGCTAAAGCAATGATTTCTTCGGCTTCTTCAACAGTATTCGAAATGGGTTTTTCTATAAAGACATGTTTGCCTGATTTAATTGAAACTTTGGCACATTTGAAATGGGAAAGTGTTGGAGTCACAATATCAATAACATCAACAGCATGGATTAAACTGGCAATAGTCGAGAATTTTTTATAACCAAATTCATTGGCAACTTTCTCAGCATTCTCTTGATTTTCGTCATAAAAACCAACTAATTCGTATTTTTCGGATTGTTGCAATAATCGTAAATGAATTTTTCCGAGGTGACCGGCACCTAAAACGCCTACTTTTAACATAAAAATGATTTTTAACAAAAATATAATTTATTTGTTTAATGAATGAAGTTTAGGGTTTAAAGTTTTAGAAATTGTTATTTGATTTTTGGAATTTTAAAGTTTATTTTTACCAAAAAAAATTTTTATACTTTGAAAGATACCGCCAAACATCAAGGACTTCGCAATCAATTAGTAACACTTTTGGAAAAAAAAGGTATTAAAGATAAGTTTGTTTTGGAGGCTATCAAGAAAATCCCGAGACATCTTTTTTTGGATTCGAGTTTTGAAGCTTATGCCTATCAAGACAAAGCTTTTCCAATTGGAGAGGAGCAAACCATTTCGCAACCTTATACTGTGGCTTTTCAAAGTCAATTATTAGAAGTAAAAAAAGATCAAAAAATCCTTGAAATAGGTACAGGTTCTGGTTATCAAACAGCAGTTTTATGTTTGTTAGGAGCAAAGGTTTATAGTATAGAAAGGCAAATAAAATTGTTTAAAAAATGTAATAATCTATTACCTAAAATGGGTTATAGACCAAAGTATTTATCCTCTGGAGATGGTTATGTAGGTTTGCCGGATTACGCTCCTTTTGACGGAATAATTGTAACTGCTGGTGCTCCAAAAATTCCGCAAGCCTTGATGGCACAGCTAAAAATAGGAGGAAGGCTAGTTATTCCGCTTGGTGAAGAAAACCAAATTATGACATTATTGATCAGAAAGAATGAAACACAATTTGAAAAACACGAGTTTGGAGACTGTAAATTTGTACCACTTTTAGAAAATAAAAAATAAAACAAAATCCCGCTATTTGCGGGATTTTTATTGGGCAATGATTTCAAGATAGCGCTCTAAACTTTCTTTCTCAATTTGAGCAACGAATAAGAGAAAATCCTCTTTGTTGTTTTTTGTTTGAGCAGTTTCGAGTGCATTGTAATATTGCATTCTATTTTCGTAATCTCCTTTTATATTGGCAATTACATAGCCATTTTGAAGCAGAATGAGGTTCATTACTAAACGCGAAGTTCTGCCATTTCCATCGATAAAAGGATGAATAGTAACTAAACGCTCGTGAAGTTCAGCAGCCAAAACTATCGGATGAACGCTGTTTTTATTGGTTTCATACCAAATAAAAAAATCTTCCATCTCTTTATTGACCATAAAAGGTTGTGGCGGCATGTGTGAACTTCCTTTTATCATCACTTGTACACGACGGTATCTTCCGGCATCTTCCGGATTAATGCCTCGTAAAATCAAGTTATGGATAGATAAAACTTCTCGCTCATTTAGGGTTGTATTTTTCTCCATTAAATGCTTGATATAAGCAATGGCTTCCTGATGGTTAATGGCTTCAAGATGTTCTCTCATACTTTTTCCGGAAATGGTCAAACCTTCGTTGATGACTAAATCTGTCTCGCGAAGCGTAAGTGTATTTCCCTCGATGCGATTGCTTTCAAAAGTATATTCAAGTTCTAATGCCTGAGCAATTCTATAACTGTCAAATTGACGAAATTGATCTAGTTTTGATTTCAAGACATCTATCTCATCAAGAATAGCTAATAAGTTTTTAGAAATCGATTTCTTTACGGCAACATAGCTGTTTTCCATTTCTTCACGAACCATATTCATTGCTTTCAAAGCAAATTCATCCTGACCGATTTCGTAAATAATTTTTTCTTTAAGCCAAGCAATCATTAAGGTTTCAAAGTCGATTCCTAACAAAGAAGCCAATTTAATGACTTGTTCTTTGGTTGGTTTTCTCGAACCATTTTCGAACTTGCTTATTAAGGCTTGATCGATATTTAAAAGGTGAGCCACTTCTCTAGTTTTTAACCCTTTTTGTTCTCTTGCATTTTTGAGTAGTGTTTTCATTATAAATATGAATTATTTTTGTCTTGACAAATTTAGTCATAAATTTATAATAAAAAAAATAATACCTAAAAAATTTTCAAGTATTATTTTTTTGCTAAATCTATATTTAGAAATTTAATAATTATTTTTTAGGAATAAATCCATCTTTTTTCATTTCCTGCATAACGGTCGCAACAATACTATCTACTAAAAGTCCAACATCTGTTCCATTTGAAGATTTTGTAGTTCCAGTCCAAACGAGTTTATCGGATTTTAAGGAAAAAATATTGGTTTCAACTAAATAACTAGTTGTTTCTTGATAATAACCTGGATCATAATATATTGGATAATAAGCACCATACCAACCTCCAAAACCTCCATAAGCACCATAATACAATGAAGTATTGGTTCCAGGAACATAGTCTGTTTCTTTTACAGTGTCAACTAATCGCATAGTTACCACGGCATCATAATTTTCATCGTGAAGAACTTTTAATTTTTGTTCTTTAGAAAGTCCTAAATTATTTCCACCTAAAATGGCATAAGAAGAATGAAATCTAGGTCCTATTGAGGCAATTCTATTTTCAGTAATTCTTCTCGTAGCCTCATCTTTTACTAAAGCAACTACCAATATTTTTTTGAATTCTGTATTTGCAGTAGTTACATCTGGATCTCTCCAGCTACTTACAATTGCTGTGCCACTGCTACAACTTACTAGAAAAACCAAGGACAATGCAATAAAAAACTTCTTCATAATTTAGTTTGTTAAATAATTAATTACGGTAAAAATAGAAATAAATTTAGAATAAATTCTAAAAGGATTTTTTTATTCTGTCAAGATCACGTTTTGTATCTTGTTCTTTAAGAGATTCGCGTTTATCGTAGGTCTTTTTACCTTTGCAAAGTCCAATTTCCAGTTTTGCCATTCCTTTTTCGTTGGTAAACAATTTTAAAGGAATGATTGTCAGTCCTTTTGCCTGAACACTTCTTGACAAACCTTTTAATTCTCTTTTATTCAGCAAAAGTTTGCGCTCGCTCCTCGCTTTGTGGTTGAATTGATTGCCAAAAGCATATTCTTCAATATAAGTATTAATGGCAAAGAGTTCATTTCCGCTAAATTCACAAAAACTCTCTGTAATATTAGCTTTCCCTAACCGAATGGATTTTATTTCGGTTCCTGCCAAAACGATTCCTGCCGTAAATTTTTCGATTATTTCATAATCAAAACGGGCTCTTTTATTGAGTATATTGATAGTTTTTAGCATAGAATGCAAAGGTAGGATAAAAAGGATAAAATTTGTGAATTAAAGCATCACTTATAACATAAAAATAGTTATTAATATATGATATTTATCAGTTTATTGAAAAAAAATCATAAATACGTTTGCTATTATAATTTTAAACCAAAAACAAATGAAAAAAATTTTAGTATTAGCAGGGATAGTTTTATTTAGTTTAAACGCTATTTCCCAAGAGAAAAGTAAATCACAAGATTTTAGTAAATGGCAAGTGAGATTGAGAGGAATTGGAGTTGTGCCTAATGAAAGTGCAGAAATAGGAACCATAGGAGGAGATGTAGCGATTTCCAATGAGTTTGTTCCAGAATTAGATTTTACATATTTTTTCACTAAACACTTTGCTGCCGAATTAATTCTTGCAACTACAAAGCACGATGTGAATACTGTGGGGTCGGATATTTCGGCTATTGGTGGACCTACAAATATAAATGTTGACTTAGGAAGTGTATGGTTGTTGCCACCAACACTTACAGCCCAATATCATTTTGGACCGTTTGCAAAAATATTTAAGCCTTATGTAGGTGCTGGAGTAAATTATACCTTATTTTACAATGTTGATGAAGGAAATACCGTAAAAGGAGTTTCTTATGAAAATAGCCTTGGATATGCTTTTCAAGTAGGATTTGATTTAATGTTAAACGATAAGTTTTTCTTGAATATAGATGCCAAAAAGATTTTTTTAGAAACTGATGTAACTGTTGATGCTTCTAATTTGTCACCAGGATTAAGCATTCCAGCTGCCGTTACAATTGATCCATTAGTATTAGGATTTGGTTTAGGAATGAAGTTTTAAATTTTCAGAATAAAAAATACAATCAGTTAAAAGTCTCCCCTAACCACGGAGGCTTTTTTTATGAAAAAAAACTAAATTTGCAATATGGAAAAACCTCAGTCAAAAGACCCGCTTCACGGAATTACGCTTCAAAGAATTTTAGAACAACTAGTTGCTTATTATGGATTTGACACTCTGAGTGAATTGATAAAAATTAAATGTTTTACTGATAATCCAAGTATAAAATCGAGCCTGACTTTCTTACGAAAAACGGATTGGGCAAGAAAAAAAGTCGAAGAATTGTACATAAAAACTGGTCCTAAATTTAAAGTCTAGTTTAAGCGATACGAAATCATTAGACCACCTCGATAAGGTAACCAATCGCCACTTATATTCCAATGTTTGACTTTTTCATACCTACCAGGAGTTCCGTCATTATAGTATCCATGATAGTATCCTTGATGCCAACCACCTCCAACAAAGAAATCTAGCATTAATCTATCATTTAGTTTTTTCTCGTATCCAATTGTTCCTCCAAATTTGTATCCAAAACCATCTTCATATAAATTAGTATTCCAATAGTTCCATTTTTGAAGCATATATTGATCAGCTCCAGCATGTCCTCCAAAATAAATGCCATTGTATTTTTCATGAAAATGATAGCGAACTTCTGCAATTAATGAATAAAATTTCATTGGATGATGTCCATTAAAAGATTCCCAAAAAGAAGCCATAATGTCAGCTTGAAAAGTAAATTTTTTTCCGATGCTGGTTTCTATTCCAAAATTAGGAACTAGTATCAAAGCTGTTACGGCATTACCTTTTATATAAGTTTGAGATTGAGAATAAATTGAAGATAGAATGAAAGTAAAAATGAGCAGTTTTTTCATAAAGTAATTTTTACTTGTTTTTGTTTGAATTTTTCAACCAATTCTGGTGGCAAATGTAGCCATAAAAGTTAAACTTAGTGCTTATTCAAAATAGAATAAATAACGGTGTCTAAAAATCGCCCTTCATAAAATTCATTTTCCTTTAAATGAGCTTCCTTGATAAAACCATTTTTTTGCAAGACTTTCTCCGAAGCATAATTTTCTGGATCAATAACAGCTTCAATCGAATGAAGTTTCATTATACGAAAACCATAATTCACCACTTCACTTATTGCCTCGGTGATGATGCCTTTCCCTTGATATTCTGGAAGCAGCATGTAGCCAATTTCTGCTCGATAATGTTCTGGTTTTATTCTGTAATGCCCAATAATCCCAATAAGTTTTGGATTATCTTTTAAAGTAATTGCCCAATTTATTCCTTCGTTTGAATTAATTTTGTCGTCAATCATTGCAATATGTTCCAAAGCATCTTCTTTAGTTAAAGCCAATGGTCTTGGAATGTATTTCATCGTTTCAGCATCAGAGCGAAGGGCAAATATTTCGTTCACATCGTCATTCACAACACGTCTAAATTTCAAACGCTCGGTTTCAAGATTAGGAAATGGCAAAAAAGTTAGATTCAGCATAATTTATAAAATTTCGATACTAAATTTCGATTTAAAAGTTTCATTTTTTTCCAAAAGCTGAATTCCTTCTTTTTTAGAAAGTGAATCATATTTTTCCTGCGTATCTGAATATCCAAACCAAGGTTCAATACATAAAAATGGTGCATTTTTAATTGTCCAAATACCTAAATTTGGGAAATCTGTAAAATTTACTTTCAATAATGGAACTGTATTTTGTAAAATGGTTATTGATTTGGATTCCAATGTTTTAAAGACTAAAGCGTCCTTTTCAAAAAGCTGATAATTTAAACTAAGTTGGCGATTGTCTAATGCAATTTCATTGGTTTTATTTGAAATTAAACCATCCTCAAGAAGATAATATTTTAGAATTTCCTGTCGTTGAAATTCAAGGCTAAAATCCTCGAAATTTCCATTCAATGCAAATGCAGGATGTGCTCCAATAGAAAAAGGCATTACGAAATCATTTTTATTAATGACTTTATAATCAATGTATAATTTGTTTTCATCCAATGAATAACAAATTTGCAAATCAAAATCAAAAGGATAGATTTTTCTTGTTTCAACTGACGAAATTAAAGAAAATGTCACACTTTTTTCAGTTTTTTCAATCAATTCAAATTCCATTTCTCTGGCAAATCCGTGTCTTGATAAATGATATTCGTTCCCGTTATAGAGATAGGAATTGTTTTTGAGCGTACCAACAATTGGAAACAAAACAGGCGAATGTTTCCCCCAGAATGTTGGATTTCCTTCCCAAATATATTCTTTATTCGCACTGTTTTTTAAAGAAAATAATTCGGCACCAAAATGATTTATTTGTGCAGTTAGATTTGAATTTGAAATTGTTGTTATCAAAATGGTTTCGGCTAATGGTTTAAAAAATCTTTATGATGTAAATATATTTCATAAATCGAGATTTGCACAAAAAATCTGCTATTTGTAAAGTTATAAAATTTTGTCAAAACTTTGCATTTAATTTAAGTGTTAGGTTTATTTTTCATTAATTTGTCCTAGAAAATTTATAAAATGAAAAATAATCGATTAAAGGTCCTACTACAACTGACTTTATTATTAGTGATTTCAACTTTATGGTCACAACAAAATCCTACAGCGGCCTCAGTTAAACCAATTTCGAAGTATGATTATCACGATGCATTCGCTCCTTTCTTTTATACAAAAGATGGATCAAACACTCGTTCGGCAAGCGGTCAGCCTGGATTTGAATATTGGCAAAACAGAGTCGATTATCAATTGTCTGCAAAACTAAATGAAGCTGAAAATGAAATATCCGGAACCGGAATTATTAGTTATACCAATAATAGCCCGGACACGATGTCTTTTTTATGGATGTATTTAGATCAGAATTTATTCAAATCGGACTCCCGAGGTAACGCGGTTATTCCCATAACCGGAAGTAGAAATGGCGCTCAAGGTCAAATTTTTGACGGAGGTTTCAAGATAAAATCAGTAAAAATTGTTTCCACAGATAAAGGAAAATCTACTGAAAAAGAGGTTAAACATATTATTACCGATACCCGAATGCAGGTTTTTCTTCCCCAAGAGTTGAAATCTAAAGGAGGAAAAGTTAAAATTAAAATTGATTTTTCTTTCATTTCTCCAAACCAAGGTTCAGACAGGATGGGAATTCTTGGAAGTAAAAACGGTAAAATCTTCACTGTAGCCCAATGGTATCCTCGAATGTGTGTGTATGATGATATAAGAGGATGGAACACCAATCCTTATTTAGGAGCATCGGAATTTTATTTAGAATATGGCGATTTTGATATAAACATAACTGCACCTTCCAATCATTTTGTGGTTTGTTCAGGCGAATTGGTAAATTCATCAGAAGTATATTCGGCAGAGCAACAAAAACGTTTTTCTCAAGCTTCACAAAGTGATAAAACGGTGATAATTCGCTCTGAAGGAGAAGTTTTGGCTACAGCCAATTCTATTTCAAACGCTACTAAAACTTGGCATTATAAAATGAAAAATTCCCGTGATGTTTCTTGGGCATCTTCGGCGGCATTTATTATAGATGCAGCAAAAATTAATTTACCAAGCGGAAAAAAAGCGATGGCTATTTCTGCCTATCCAGAGGAGAGCAACGGAAATAATGCTTGGGGTCGTTCAACAGAATATACAAAAGCAGTTATCGAAAATTATTCGAAAAGATGGTTTGAATATCCTTATCCTGTTGCTACAAATGTGGCAGGAATTACAAGCGGAATGGAATATCCCGGAATCGTTTTTTGTAATTATAAGGATAAAGACGAAGAATTATGGGGAGTTACTGATCACGAGTTTGGGCATATTTGGTTCCCGATGATTGTTGGGTCAAACGAACGTTTATTTGGCTGGATGGACGAAGGATTCAACACTTTTATTAACTCAATAAGTGGAGCCGATTTTAATAATGGCGAGTACAAAGAGGAAGTTGCTGACTCGCATAAAAATGCTGAAAAGATTACCAGTCCAAAATTAGAAACAATGATGAGTTCTCCTGATAATATGAAGGAAGCTAATATTGGAACTTTGTGTTATTATAAACCTAGCGCAGGATTAGTTATTTTGCGTGAACAAATTTTGGGAAAAGAGCGTTTTGACTTGGCTTTTCGCACTTATATCGAGCGTTGGGCATACAAACATCCTGCTCCTGATGATTTTTTTAGAACTATCGAAAATGTTTCTGGAGAAGATTTAGCCTGGTTTTGGAGAGGATGGTTTGTGAATAATTGGCGTTTAGACCAAGGAATAAATTCGATAAAATATGTGGATAATAATCCAAAATCTGGAGTATATATCACAATCGAAAACTTCGAAAAAATGGCAATGCCGGTAATTTTAGATGTTAAAACCAAAAGCGGGAAAGTTACTCGTGTCAATTTACCTGTAGAAATATGGCAAAAAAATATCGATTGGACATTCAAATTCAATTCTACCGAAGAAATTGAAAGTATCATTATTGATCCAGATCATGTATTTCCTGATGTAAATGAAAGCAATAATAGCTGGATTTCATCAACCGGAATTATTGAAAAGATGTAAATTTAGATGGTTTTATAGGTACTTTCTCTAACAGAAACGCTCCTTTAAAAATCGAAATCACAAAAAAGCTAGGAGTCATCAATATTGAAATCACGGATTATCCAAAATTTTCTGTAGAATTTATTGGCAATAATACTTTACAATCTAAAGCAGCCAGACTTAAATTTGAATTCTTACTTGCTTTTAAAGCATAAACCATCGAGATTTTATTTTCAAACTTTTTAATTCTGAATTTATTGGGTTCAAATTCTTCAGTTTCATTAAAGCAACTGATTATATCTGACAGGTTTTTAAAACCTGTTAGGTATGTATCGAAAAACTAATTATTTTCCTAAATTTGCAGCTCAATAAAAAAACAATAAAAATGGAAAATGGAATATACGCTAAATTCAACACCGCAAAAGGATCGATTTTAGTAAAACTAACACACGATTTAACTCCGGGAACGGTGGGAAACTTCGTGGCTTTGGCAGAAGGAAATTTAGAAAACAAAGTAAAACCGCAAGGGAATAAATATTATGATGGACTAAAATTCCACCGAGTGATTCCTGATTTTATGATTCAAGGCGGTTGTCCGCTTGGAACCGGAACGGGTGATCCAGGTTATAAATTTGATGATGAGTTTCATCAAGATTTGCGTCACAATGCACCAGGTGTTTTGTCAATGGCGAATTCAGGTCCGGGTTCAAATGGGTCTCAATTTTTTATCACACACGTTGCAACGCCTTGGCTTGATGACAAACACACTGTTTTTGGAAACGTTGTTGAAGGTCAGGATGTTGTTGATTCAATTGCTCAAGGTGATGTTTTAGAATCAGTTGAAATTATCAGAATTGGTGAGGAATCTCAAAAATGGAATGCTGTCGAAGCTTTCAGAACTTTCGAAGGTTCTCGTGCAAAACGTGAAGCAGCCATAAAAGCCACTGCTGAAGCAAAAATGGAAAAACTGGCTGCTGGTTTCGAAAAAACAGAAAGCGGTTTACGTTACCAATTTATTCAAAAAGGAGACGGTAAAAAAGCCGAAAACGGAAAAACAGTTTCGGTTCATTATACAGGACAACTCGAAAACGGAAAAGTTTTTGATTCTTCTTATCCAAGAAAAAAACCAATCGAATTTCCACTAGGACGAGGAAATGTTATCGAAGGCTGGGACGAAGGAATTGCATTGTTGCGCGTGGGCGACAAAGCGCGTTTCGTGATTCCGTCACATTTAGGATACGGTTCTCGTGGTGCCGGAGGAGTAATTCCGCCAGATGCTACCTTGATTTTTGACGTAGAATTAATGGATGTGAAATAGGTTTCAGGTTGCAGATTTAGTAAAAAAATAATAAATCCCAAAGCGAGAGTTTTGGGATTTTTTTTGTGTCATATCATTTTGTCATTTCGACCAAAGAGAGAAATCACATAACGCGAGCAACTTATGTGATTTCTCCCTTTGGTCGAAATGACACATAAATGAACTTATTATTTATTTCCACTTAATATTACAGCCTAAACTCGGTTTTTGATTGGGATTGATGATTCGGTTATAAATCACTCCATCTATGGCACCACGCAAATCGCTTCCACTCAGCGGAATTCCGTTTGCTGGTCGGCTGTCGTCGAGTTGTCCACGATAAACTAATTTATTTTGGCTGTCAAATAAATAAAAATCGGGTGTGCAGGCAGCATCATAATTTTTGGCAACTTCCTGATTTTCGTCATATAAATAAGGAAATTCCATACTGTTTTCGAAAGCAAATTCAGTCATTAATTCCGGCGAATCCTGCGGATAATTCACTACGTCATTACTTGAAATTGCCACAACTCCTATGCCTTGAACACGGTAATCATTGGCAATTCTCACAACCTCTTCAATTACATGATGCACAAACGGACAATGATTACAAATGAACATCAACAGAGTTCCTTTTTCGCCTTTTACTTCTGCAAAAGAAAAATAAGTATTGGCTGAATTGGTATCTTTTAAATAAAATTCGGGAGCAATAGTTCCCAGTGCTAGCATATTTGACGGAGTTCGTGACATTTTTGTTTCGATTTTAAAGTTTAAAGGTAAGAAAAAATGATGGTTTTAAATTGAAAACTGTAAATTTGGAAAACAAAAAATTTTATATAAATCAAAACGATGGATTTAACTTGGTCAGAATTTGAAAGAGTGGAAATGAGAGTGGGAACAATCCTTGAAGCCAATGATTTTCCCGAAGCCAGAAAACCCGCTTATCAGCTCACGATTGACTTTGGTTCTACAATTGGCGTCAGAAAAACTTCGGCACAAATTACTAAAAGGTATCAAAAAGAAGAATTAGTGAACCGACAAATTGTTGCGGTTGTGAATTTTCCCAAAAAGCAAATAGGGAAGTATATGAGCGAATGTTTGGTTCTTGGTGCTGTTGGCGAAGAAGGCGATGTGATTTTATTGACTCCCGATTTTAAGATTGAAAACGGTTTGCGAATTGGATAAAAAAAATCCGAAAATCTTTCGACTTTCGGACATTTTCAATTTTGGTTAGTTAGTTTTGGTTTTTGTTTTACAATTAAATATCATCAAATTCAATATCCGTAAAACTTGATATTGATGGAATTTCCTCTTCCTCAGATTTTTCGGAAGCAAATTCTTTTTTGAAATCTTTTTGGTGTCTTTCAGAGATTACTTCTTCGCCTTTGTGGTTCAAAACGTAAGAAGTCATTTCATCCAGAATTTCAGTGAAAGCGGCAAAATCTTCTTTGTACAAATAAATTTTGTGTTTTTTGAAATGAAAAGAACCATCCATTTCGGTAAATTTCTTGCTTTCGGTGATGGTGATGTAGTAATCATCAGCTTTTGTGGCTCTTACATCAAAGAAATAAGTTCTTCTTCCGGCTCGTAAAATTTTCGAAAATATCTCTTCTTTTTCTAACATATCATTTTCTCTCATAATCCTTCTGTCAATTTAGTGTTGTTAAGCAGTAACCAAAAATCTAAAAAATAGTTGTATTACACAACAATTATTGCAATTCTTTTTCAGAAAGTTGTTTCAAATACAGAGCAGCATAGTAGCCCGCTTGATTTATCAATTGATTATGAGAACCTTGCTCAATTATTCGACCTTCGTCGAGGATGATAATTTTATCGGCATTTTTAGCCGAAGAGACTCTGTGACTGACAATAATCGTGGTTTTGTCCTTGCAAATTTCTTGTAAATTATTCAAAATAGCTTCTTCGGTTTCAGTATCTACAGCCGAAAGACAATCGTCAAAAAGCAAAATTTTAGGTTTTTTGATAATTGCTCTTGCTATGGAAACGCGTTGTTTTTGTCCGCCAGAAAGTGTAATTCCTCTTTCGCCAAGAATAGTTTCATATTTTTTATTGAAGCCAATGATGTTATTGTGAACTTCGGCACTTTTTGCAGCAGTTTCCACTTCTTCATCTGTTGCATCTTCTTTGCCAAATTTGATGTTGTTTTTCACACTATCTGAAAACAAAAAAGCATCTTGTGGCACCATCCCGATGCTGTTTCGCAAATCGAATAAGTTTATTTTATCTATTTCCTTTCCGTCAATAATAATATGACCTTCGGTTACATCATACAATCGAGAAATCAAGGAAACAATGGTCGATTTTCCGGAACCTGTTTTCCCTAGAATTGCCAAAGTTTCGCCTTTATGAACCGTGAAACTAACATTTTGCAATGCTTTTATATTTGTGTCCTCATAAATGTAGCTCACATTTTCGAATGAAATTGTTCCTTCAATTATCGATTTTTCAGGATTTTTGTTTTGAATTTCCGGCACAATTTTCAGGAATTCGTTGATGCGTTTTTGAGAAGCTTCGGCTTCCTGAACCATTGAAGAAACCCAGCCTAATGAAGCTACCGGCCACGTAAGCATATTGACATACAAAATAAATTCGGCAATGGTTCCAATGCTTTTTATGGTTCCGTTGATGTACATCAATCCGCCAAAATAAATAACAACTAGGTTGCTTATTCCAATGAGGGCAATCATTAATGGACCAAACAAGGCTTGAATTCTTGCCAAACTCAAACTTTTGCTTTTGCTTTCGTTGGCCAATTCTACCATATTGTTTTGATGTTGATCTTCAAGTGAATAGGCTTTTATTACTCGAATTCCCGAAAATATTTCTTGGGTAAAACTAGAGACTTTAGACAAATATTGTTGGAAAACAGTACTTCTTTTGTTGATTTCTGAACTTATTCTAAAAATCGTATAGGATAAAATAGGTAAAGGAAGTAAGGTGTATAAAGTTAGTCGTGGCGATACATTAAACATATATACAATCACGATGGCAAAACGAATAAAGGTGTTTATGGAATACATTACAGCCGGACCCACATACATTCTCACCTTTGAAACATCTTCGCTGATGCGGTTCATTAAATCGCCGGTTCGGTTTTGTTTGTAGAAATTCTGCGAAAGGTTTTCATATTGTTTAAAAACTTCATTTTTTAAATCAAATTCGATATGGCGTGACTTTACAATTAGGGTTTGCCGCATTAAAAAAGTAAGGAAACCCGCAATGATTGTTGTGGCAATTATCAGTAAAATATTAGATGTTAATTCCTGTTGGATAACGGATTTGGCTATGGTTTTATTTTTTGCAAATTCTTCGATAATAGTAAAGGATTTGCTAATTAGTTTTGGTGTAAACAAGGAAAATATTTGGGCAATAATAGTAATAATGATACCCAGCAGGAAACTGTATTTATATTTGATGAAATATTTGTTTAAATAACTTAGTTCTTTCATAACGATTTTAGAGTCTTAAGAAAATCAAAGGTAAGATGAAATTCAGACATTTTTCAAGTTTAATTCTTTTTTAAAAAATGAAATTCTTACTTTTGCAAACTAATTTAAAAAAAGTTCTTACAAGGTGGTAAACAGAAGACATATTCGCGTCAAAGTTATGCAATCCATTTATGCGATGCATCAAAATGGTTCAGATGATTTAGTAAAAGAAGAGAAATTTCTTTATTATAGTATTGATGCTATTTTGGATTTATATCTTGTGATGATTTCCTCAATGATAGAAATCTGTAAAAAAGAAACGGTCTTTTTGCAAAAATCAAGTCAAAAACATCTTGCCACTCCTCAGGAACGTAAACCCAACGAAAAGTTTATCAAAAACGCTATTTTCCAAATACTTTCTGAAAATAATTCTTTAAATATTGCGCTCGAAAATCGTAAAATCAACAATTGGACATTAAACGATGATTATATTTTGCTGCTTCTAAGCGACATCAAGCAAAGCAAATTATATGCGAAATATATGAGTAATTCGGTTAATAAATTCGAAGAAGATAAGGAATTTATTGTTGATTTGTTTATGGATGTCATTGTTCCAAATGAAAAATTATACGATTATTTAGAAGATAATAAATTAACTTGGATTGACGACATTCCCTTGGTAAACACACATATCATCAAGCAATTGAAATCCTTGAAACCTGTTGAAGAAGGAAATTTCAGGGTTCCAAAATTATTTAAAGACGGTGAAGACCAAGATTTTGTCAGTAATTTATTCAGGAAAACCGTTTTGAATGAATCGGAATTAGCAAAAGAATATATCGATAAAACACCCAACTGGGACACCGAAAGAATTGCCGAAATTGACACCATTATCCTGAAAATGGCAATTTGTGAATTGTTAAAATTCCCATCCATTCCGGTAAAAGTAACCTTAAATGAATATTTAGAGCTTGCCAAAGAATATTCTACGCCAAAAAGCAGTATTTTTATCAACGGAATTTTAGACAATTTAGTAAAAGAATTACAAGCCAGTAATAGAATCCTAAAGACTGGTCGTGGATTAATGTAAATTTAAAAAATCACAAAAAACAAGTATCAAATAACAAAAAAGTATTTAAAATTATGGAACAATTAACGCAATTAGCACCGTTTTTATTAATGTTTGTAGTCATCTATTTCTTTATGATTAGACCACAACAAAAAAGAGCCAAAAACGAAAAAGCATTCGAAAACGCATTGAAAGTAGGCGATAAAATCATTACAAAAAGTGGACTTCATGGAAAAGTTACCGAACTTTCTGAAGGAACTGTGGTTATCGAAACAATGGCAGGAAAACTTAAAATGGAACGCTCAGCAATTTCTATGGAATTGAGCGCGACTTTAAACAAGAAATAACAAACGGCTTAAATAGTATTGAATTGCAAATGCACAAATTATATCAAACTTATTGATATAATTTGTGCATTTTTCAAGTAGGTAACATTTGGATAAATCGTAACGTTTTCTCTAAGTAGAATCTTTGGACCAATATAACTTCCGGAGCCAACTCGAGTTCCATTTCCTGTTATGGCAGTTGTATCGATAATAACTGTTGGGGGAATGGTTATAGATAATTCAAAAACATACGTTTATAATGATATAATGCGTTTTTTTAGAGCAATATTGACTAAGTTTGTAATAAGTAAGAAACAAAATATGCACCAA
>DZAU01000042.1 GCA_022729635.1 Flavobacterium psychrophilum | reverse complement strand
GATAAAAGTTGTTCCCAGTTCATTGTGCTGTTTTAGATTTAGCGAATATAATAAAAAGGAGTCGTTTTAAATAAAAACAATCCTCAAAATTGACGGCTGAATCTATTTTTCTGGTTTGGTCAAGGAAATATAATCGCACCTTTTTTACGATTAAACTCGTGTTTTCGCACCACATAAGTATCCGAAAATAAATCATGCAATCCCCTGACGTTTGTCCCTAAAAAAGTAAGACATTCCACAGGAATAAATCGAGACAAAGTACGAATACTAATAGCTCTTTTGTTGGGTCTGGAACCGTCTTTTGAGACCACGATAGTTTTGGTAAAATATTTGGCAAACGTTCTTGAAAAATAAGTTTCTGTCAAAAAATAATACAAAAACAGCATAACTGCCCAAAGGAGTAATTTCTCGAACGTTGTTTTGGTTTCGACCCACTTGATTAAATCATAATTGTTTGTAATATTCCCAATGATGACAAGTGTTGTTCCAATGCTAATCAAAATAATATGGACAATCAAAGTGTCGAGAATGCAATTCATAAAACGTTGTCCTCGTGTTGCTAATAAATCATCTGTAACGGCGAATTGATTATTTTTCATTTTGAAGGTTTTTAGTTTCTGTGAAAAATATTTTGTAGCGATAACTTACTCAAATATAGTGAATTATTTTTGAAATATTAGGTTTAATGTTTGATAATATTAACTGAAAATGGTTGTGTTTTTGAATAAAAATAATTCCATGAATGGCTTGTATATTGTATAAAAAAACAGCTACCAAATAATGATAGCTGCTTCTCTTTATTCTTTGTTCTAATTAACTTCCACACATTTCGCAATCTTCCAGTCCTGCATTTTTTGCCAATTCAATCATTGCTCTGTATTCTTCAACGCTCATTTCAACTGTGGTGGCTTCCACTTCAACAGGAATTGGTTCCGCTTTTTTGTCATTGTTCAAAGTAAATTTAATCGCATCAACTGCTGATTTTGTTCTCAAATAATACATTCCAGTTTTCAAGCCAGATTGCCAAGCATAGAAGTGCATAGACGTTAATTTCGAATAATTCGCATCCTGCATAAACAAGTTCAACGACTGCGATTGATCTACAAAATAACCCCGCTGGCGAGACATATCGATGATGTCTTTCATTGACATTTCCCAAACGGTTTTGTATAATTCTTTCAAGTCTTGGGGAATATCAAGCCCTTGAACCGATCCATTTTGTCTCATTAATTCTTGCTTCAAATCCTCGTTCCACAAACCAAGTTTTACCAAATCTTCGAGTAAATGTTTGTTTACCACAATAAATTCACCCGATAAAACTCGTCTTGTGTAAATATTTGAAGTATAAGGTTCGAAAGCTTCGTTGTTGCCAAGAATTTGCGAAGTTGAAGCAGTTGGCATTGGCGCCATCAAAAGTGAATTTCTCACACCGTGTTCCATTACTTCTTTTCTCAAAGATGCCCAATCCCAACGACCGGAAAGTTCTTCGTCTTTCAATCCCCAAAGATTGTATTGAAATTCTCCTAGCGAAATTGGAGAACCTTTGAATGTAGAATAAGCACCCTCCTCTTTAGCCATTTCCATCGAAGCAGTTACGGCAGCAAAGTATATGGTTTCGAAAATTTCCTGATTTAATTTCTTAGCTTCGTCGCTCGTGAAAGGCAAACGCAACATTATAAAAGCATCGGCTAGACCTTGAACTCCAAGACCCACAGGGCGATGACGCATATTTGAATTTTCGGCTTCGACAACAGGATAATAATTTCGGTCAATGACTTTATTTAGATTGCGAGTCACTCGTTTGGTCACATTGAACAATAATTTGTGGTCGAATTTTCCGTTTTCGACAAACATCGGCAACGAAATAGACGCTAGATTACAAACTGCAATTTCGTCTTTCGAGGTAAATTCCATAATCTCGGTACACAAATTAGATGAACGAATGGTTCCAAGGTTTTTCTGGTTTGATTTTCTGTTGGCGGCATCTTTATACAACATATATGGTGTTCCGGTTTCGATTTGAGATTCCAGAATTTTCTCCCACAATTCACGTGCTTTGATGGTTTTACGGCCTTTTCCTCTTTCTTCGTAGGAAATGTATAATTTTTCAAATTCTTCGCCGTAAACATCATACAAACCGGGACATTCGTTAGGACACATCAATGTCCAATAGGTATCTTCCTGTACACGTTTCATAAACAAATCCGATGTCCACATTGCAAAGAATAAATCTCTGGCGCGCATTTCTTCTTTTCCGGTATTTTTTTTCAAATCCAAGAATTCGAAAATATCAGCGTGCCAAGTTTCAATATAAATGGCAAAACTACCTTTTCGTTTTCCACCACCTTGATCCACGTAACGCGCCGTATCATTGAAAACTCTCAGCATTGGCACAATTCCGTTAGACGTTCCGTTTGTGCCTCGAATATAAGAGCCGGTTGCACGAACATTATGAATTGAAAGTCCAACTCCACCGGCAGATTGCGAGATTTTTGCCGTTTGTTTCAGTGTATCATAAATTCCGTCGATGCTGTCGTCCTGCATGGCTAAAAGGAAACAAGAAGACATTTGAGGTTTTGGAGTTCCTGCGTTGAACAATGTTGGCGTGGCGTGAGTGAAGAATTTTTTCGACATTAAGTCGTAAGTTTCTATCACTGCTTCTAAATCATTTAAGTGAATTCCGACAGAAACACGCATCAACATGTGCTGCGGACGTTCTACTATTTTTCCGTTAATTCTCAACAAATATGAGCGTTCTAAGGTTTTAAATCCAAAATAATCGTAGTTGAAATCTCTATTATAAATAATATGTGAATCAAGGAATTCGGCATTTTCCATAATCACTTTATGTACTTCTTCCGAAAGTAATGGTGCTTGAAGATTAGTTCTCGGATTCACATAATGAAACATATCATTCATCGTTTCCGAAAAACATTTTTTAGTATTGGAATGCAAATTCGAAATTGCGATTCGCGCCGCTAATTGTGCATAATCTGGATGAGCAATGGTCATTGAAGCAGCAGTTTCGGCAGCAAGATTATCTAATTCTGAAGTGGAAACTCCGTCATACAAACCTTCAATCACGCGCATTGCGACTTTTACAGGTTCGACTAAACCGTTCAGTCCGTAACATAGTTTTTTAATTCTATCGGTTATCTTGTCAAACATTACTGGCTCTTTGTGGCCATCTCTTTTTACTACGTACATAATCTTTCGGTTTTTATGAAATAGACATCCCTTCTCTATTTCGGGGTATTTGTGTTTATTTTTGGGAAGCTAATCCCGATAGTTATTGTGATTATTTTGCCACAAAGACACAAAGCCACAAAGTTTTTTTGATGCTTTGTTTTTATAAATTTTGCAGTTACACTACTAAAGCATATTTTGTTCGTAACATCTCTGTCAAAGTTTAAAACTTTGACAGAGATTAACAAACTATTATTTTTTTCTTTGTGACTTAGCGCCTTCGTGGCAATAATTTAAAAATCAGCGTCGAAGCTAATTTTCTGTGCATCAGAATCGGTGTTCATAACTCCGGTTTTTTGATATTCAGCGACTTTCTTTTCGAAGAAATTTGTTTTTCCCTGAAGCGAAATCATATCCATAAAATCAAAAGGGTTTGCGGTGTTGTATTCTCTTTTACAACCCAATTCCACCAATAATCTGTCGGTCACGAACTCTAAATATTGAGTCATCAACGCCGCATTCATTCCAATCAAACTCACAGGAATCGACTCTGTAATAAATTCTCTTTCAATGTCTAAAGCGTTAACAATAATTTCTCTGATGCGTGCTTTTGGTACTTTGTGTTTTAAATGATGGTTGTGCAAATGCACAGCAAAATCACAATGAACGCCTTCGTCACGAGAAATTAATTCGTTCGAAAATGTTAATCCGGGCATCAAACCTCGTTTTTTCAACCAAAAAATAGAGCAAAAACTTCCCGAGAAAAATATACCTTCTACGGCTGCAAAAGCAATTAATCTTTCGGCAAACGAGTCAGATTCTATCCATTTCAAAGCCCACTCTGCTTTTTTCTGGATGGCAGGAAATCTTTCGATAGCATTGAATAATTCGTCTTTTTCAGCTTCGTCTTTTACATAGGTGTCAATCAAAAGCGAGTAGGTTTCGCTATGAATGTTTTCCATCATAATCTGGAAACCATAGAAGAATTTTGCCTCGGCATATTGTACTTCGTTGATGAAATTTTGAGCCAAATTCTCATTGACAATCCCATCAGAAGCAGCGAAAAAGGCAAGAATGTGTTTCACAAAATATTTTTCGTCTTCGCTTAATTTGTTGTTCCAATCGTTTAAATCCTGAGCCAAATCAATCTCTTCGGCAGTCCAAATACTGGCTTCAGTTTTTTTGTAAAATTCCCATATATCGTGGTGTTTGATTGGAAAAATCACGAATCGATTTTTATTTTCTTGTAAGATTGGTTCAACTTTTGACATTATGATTTTGGTTTTTTTTGAAATTTTAACGAATTTTTATGCTTTCAGCAGATTACAAAGATTGTGAATTCTAGTGGTTATTAAAAGCCAAACTTATTCACAATCGGCTTGAGTTTTTAACAAATAGAAAGGAATTGAATATTTTTCATACAAATTACAAACATCTAATTATCAACGCTTTAAAAACAAAAAATGCAGTGAGATACCGTAAAATATAGGATTTTAAAAAATTAAAAAAAGTGGAATTCTATTTTTCTGAAAATTATTTTTTTAGTTCCTCAGCTACTTTTTCGAGTTCTAAATACCAATCTTCACCAAACTTTCGAATAAGTGCTTCCTTGACAAATTTGTAAACCGGAACTTCGAGTTCCTTGCCTAAAGAACAGGCGTCATCGCAAATTTCCCATTTATCATAATTTACGGCAAAAAATTCAGTAAAGTCTTTGACACGAATGGGATACAAGTGGCAGGAAACAGGTTTTTTGAATGTAACTTCGCCTTGATTATAGGCTTGTTCGATACCACAAAGAGCGGTTTTTCCGTCATAAATGACATAAGCGCAATCCTTGTTATCAATTAATGGGGTTTCGAGATCACCATCAGTGCCTTTTGTCCAAGTTCCCTGAGCTTCGATAACAGCAATTCCTTCCTTGCGGAGAAATGGTTTTACTTTTGGATAAATTTCATCCAAAATCGTTATTTCGGCCTCACTTAAAGGTGCTCCGGCATCGCCATCAACACAACAAGCGCCTTTGCAGGCCGATAAATTACAAACAAATTCTTTTTCGAGAATGTCTTCAGAGACAATGGTTTTTCCTAGTTGAAACATTTTGCAAATATACTTTCCAATTCTGGATTTTGAATGTTAATTTTTGAGTTTTTTTGACTAGAAATAGCAGTGAAAATATTCGCTTTATTGAATGATAACAAACCTCATCAACTGTCTTTTCAGACAAACCTTGCTAAAAAAATAACCTTAATTTGACTTTTAAACCTATAGAATATACTACTTTTGCCCCATAAATTTGAGAAATTATGATATTGGATTTTAAAGAAATTATTACTGTCGGGATGGTGCTTTTTGCCGTAATCGATATTGTAGGAACCATTCCTATTGTTGTCGATTTAAGAACAAAACATGGCCATATTGAATCAGAGAAAGCTTCGTTAGTTGCAGGAATAATAATGATTGTTTTTCTTTTTGTTGGAGAAGAATTATTGAATCTCATAGGAATAGACGTTCATTCCTTCGCCGTTGCTGGTTCGTTTGTCTTGTTCTTTTTGGCACTTGAAATGATCTTGGGCATTCGTATTTATCGTGATGAAGAAGCGAGTTCGGCTTCGATAGTTCCTATTGCTTTCCCATTAATAGCTGGAGCAGGAACGATGACTACATTATTATCGTTGAAAGCTCAATTCCAAACCATAAATATTGTTGTTGCCATTGTTTTAAATATCATTGTCGTATATATCGTTTTGAAATCATCGGCAAAAATTGAAAAAATGTTAGGTAAAAATGGTTTAGGAGTAATTAGAAAGGCTTTTGGAGTGGTTTTGTTGGCAATTGCTGTTAAATTATTTGCCGCTAATGTTAAAGGTTTGTTTGTGTAAAATAAATTTTTATAAATTTACCCATCATTTTACCAAAATTTATTTTATGAAAATCTTTACTAATGTATTGGTGGTTTTGGCAGTAGGGCTAATCCTGTTCAATATTAGTCTGCTCGACTTCAAAAACCCTCTCGAAGGAAACAGTATGATTGCTTTAATTGGAATTGCCGCTTCGTTTTGTGCTGTTTTAATCCTTTTGATTTTTAAAATGTCAAAAAGTATCGAAGAAAAAATGAATGATAAATTTTAAATTATGTTTGATGTTTTAATTATTGGAGGTGGCGTTTCAGGAATGTCAAGCGCTCTTGTTTTGGGTTCGGCAAAAAACTTCGCTTTTGCAAAAGATAAAAAAACAGGCATTATTACTCACCAAAAAAATTCGGCTCTTCAGGAAGCCGTTATCAACAATGCTTACGGAATTACTCCTGGCAAATTGGGTTCTGATTTACTAATTGAAAGTATTCAGCATTTGACCGAAACCTATCCTCACATCATACAAATTCCAAGTGAAAAAGTCTTGAAAATAGAGGGAGATTCACCTGAATTTACAATTACAACAAACCGAAATACTTATAAATCAAAAATAATTATTGTGGGAATTGGCTCTGCCAATACCTTTGCAATAGAAGGTTTGATGAAATATGTGGAGCCACACCAAAAAACCCCTGCCGAAAAACAAAGGATTCAACTCAAGAATATTGATCATAAAATCACCGAAGGCATTTATGTAACCGGAACACTAGCAGGTTCTAGAAGTCAAGTGGCGATTGCTGCCGGAAGTGGTGCTGCTGTTGCAACCGATATTCTTACTTTATGGAATGGAGAAAATCACACTCAAGTTCACGATGTGATAAATAAGGAATAAATATTATTCCAAAACTTCAATTTGCTCCACAATTACACCGGCTTTCGCCAAAAAATCTACTCCCGATGTATCGCGGTAACCCATCTGATAAACCACCCTTTTTATACCCGATTGATGAATTAATTTGCTACATTCTTTACAAGGAGAAAGGGTAATATAAAGTGTTGCACCTTCGCAAGTTTGTGTAGAACGTGCCACTTTTAAAATTGCATTTGCTTCAGCGTGAAGCACATACCAGTTTGTCAAACCTTCATCGTCTTCGCAACAGTTCTCAAAACCAGAAGGCGTTCCGTTATAGCCATCTGAAATAATCATTTTGTCGCGAACGATTATTGCACCTACTTGTTTGCGTTTGCAGTAAGACAAAAGACTCCATTCTTTGGCAATTCGAAGATACGCTTTGTCGTATTTATTTAATTTTTTCTTTTCCATTTTCTATTTATCTATTCCACATTTCGCTCGAGATAATCATTGGCAAAACAACTCCAATCACAAAGGAAGACATCACTAATGTCCAATCCCGTTTCGAAAATCGGAAGAAAGTTTGAACAATATACGAAAGTAGTAAAACTATTAAAACTACAATTATTTGTGATGATTCTATTCCTAATGAAAACTCCGATAAAGGTAATAATTTAGATTGTGGTGAACCTCCAAGTAGCGTTTTGAAATAAGTGGCGAAACCCAATCCGTGGATAATTCCAAAAAACAAAGTGACAAAACCAACAATACTGATACTTTCCTGTTTTGAGGATTTTCCGGCTGTAAAAAGATTGAAAAAAGCTACAATGAGAATCGTTATTGGAATTAAAAACTCGGCTAGATTACCTTTTATAATTATCACTCCAAAAACAGACAAAAGCACTGCCAATGTATGTCCAATAGTAAAAATGGTGACCAAAAGCAACAGCCTTTTCCAGTCCTTAAATGCATAAGGCACAGTCAAAGCAATTAAAAACAGGATGTGTTCATAAGCAAACAAATCAAGGATATGCCTCAAGCCTTTTTCAAAATAAATCCAAAATTCTGACATTATAAATAGTTTTAAAGATTAGGGGTTGTCAAACTTACAATTTATTTTGAAATTAGTTTAAACCGATTCTGTTAAAAGCATTTCTTGTCACATTTATTTTATTAAAATTTAAAAATAGTTTGAATTGCTATTCCTTAAAATCGAAATTATTATTATCTTTATCTAACAATTTAAAACTCAAAATTATGTCAATAGCTGAATTATTTGATAATGAATTCAAAAGCAGAATGAAAGGTCATTTTGCTGCAGTGGTTCGTGTCTTGTTTGCCGATGGTAAATTTGATCCTGACGAGAAGAAATTTTTAGACAAATTAGCCTTAAAATTAGAGATTTCAGACGAAGAATACGAAGAAATTTTGGAAAACCCATTAAAATACGAGCTTAATCCACCCTATTTATACATAGAAAGATTGGAGAGTTTGTACAACATTGCAAGAGTGGTTCACCATGACCACCATTTAGGCGACAAGCAAGAACTATTATTGAGGAAATTTGCGGTAGCTTTAGGATTTACCACAAGTAATGTTAATTATATTGTAAATAAAGCACTTGCCTTAGTTGATAGAAAAGTGGATTTGGATATTTTCATTAACGAAATGCAGAATATGAATAGATAATATTTTTAACCATTAAGAAATTAAGTTCGCTACGCTTGCGTCATTAAGTTTTACTCTTAATTTCCTTAAATTCTTAATGGTTTAGATTTGTAAATTAATTGTTTTAGTATTTACTTAATTTGGCCAATCGCATAAAATCTTCCGCTTTTTCGACCATATTATGACTACCACAAAAAAACGGAACTCTTTCGTGTAATTCAGTTGGTTGAATTTCCATTATTCTGGCAAAACCATCCGAGGCTTTTCCTCCGGCTTGTTCCACAATAAATGCCATTGGATTGCATTCATAAAGCAAGCGTAATTTTCCTTTTGGTGATTTTGTACTTGTTGGATACAAGTAAATTCCGCCTTTAATCATATTCCTGTGAATGTCAGAAACTAAACTTCCAATGTAGCGCGAAGTATAAGGTCTTTCTTCCTCTTCGAGCTGACAATATTTAATATAATCTTTCACGCCTTGCGGAAAATGAACATAATTCCCTTCGTTGATGGAGTAAATAGTTCCATCTTTAGGAAATTTCATTTTTGGATGCGACAAATAAAATGTTCCTATTGCAGGATTCAGGGTAAACCCATTCACACCGTCTCCAGTAGTATAAACCAGCATTGTCGACGTACCGTAAATCACATATCCAGCCGCAACCTGATTGATTCCGGGTTGCAAAAAATCTTCAATAGTTACTGGAGTTCCCATTGTCGTAATTCTTCTAAAAACCGAAAAAATAGTTCCTACCGAAACATTCACATCAATATTTGAAGAACCGTCTAAAGGATCCATCAATACCACATATTTATTATTGTGACTTTTATCACTTCCTTCAACAGTAATAAAATCATCATTTTCTTCGGAGGCAATTCCGCAAACAATCTCACGATTTATCAAGGTCTGAATAAAAACCTCATTAGCATAAACATCCAATTTTTGTTGATCTTCACCTTGAATATTTTGGTCGCCGGCAGCACCAACAATATCGACCAAACCCGCTTTATTGACCTTATAATTGACCACTTTTGCCGCTAATCTTATTGAATTGATGATTCGTGATAATTCACCCGACGAATATTGAAAGGAATTTTGGTTTTCGATAATAAATTCTCCAAGAGTTTTGTTGCGTTCTTCCATTACGAAATCGTTGTAGTTGTTTTGAAGTCACAAATATCGGATTTTTTGTGAAAATGATATTATTTTATTTCATTCGTTTGTCAGAATTGTATATTTGCCATTGAAAGTATTAATTTTTCAAAATAAAAGCACACTTTTCAAATCCAACACACGATAATAAATAAAAAATTATGATTATAAGAAAAGGTAACCCTGAAGATATGGAAGCGGTTTTAGGCTTAATTCAAGAATTAGCTGATTTTGAAAAGGAGCCAAATGCTGTTTTAGTAACCGTTGACGATTTAATTCGAGACGGTTTTGGTCAAGTTCCTTTATTTCATGTTTTTGTTGCCGAAATCGAAAAACAAATTGTGGGGATAGCATTTTATTATTATCGCTACTCAACCTGGAAAGGGAAAACCATTCATTTAGAAGATTTAGTGGTAAAAGATAAGATGCGTGGCACAGGACTGGGTTATGCCTTATATTCTGAAATCATCAAACAGGCGAAAAAGGACAAGGTTAGAAGAATTGATTGGAACGTATTAGACTGGAATACTTCGGCAATAGAATTTTATGAAAAATCTGGAGCAAAAATACTCCACGACTGGAAAGTGGCACAAATGGATGAAGAAGGAATTAATTATTTTATAGATAATAGATTGAAGTAAAATCCTCTCCCCAACCCTCTCCGAACCTGTCTGCCGACAGGCAGAGAAGAGGGAGAAGAAATACAAATATTAAAATTTAAAATAAAACATAAAATATTAGATTTTTGTTTCGAACTTAAAATCTGAAATCTGAAATCTGACTCGAGCGTCAGTGAATTGACGTAGTAAATCTAAATTTAAAATGAGAATATTCAAATTTGGTGGCGCTTCTGTAAAAGATGCCGAAGGAATTAAAAACGTGTATGACGTTTTACAAAAAGTGGGTTATGAAGATGTATTATTAGTGGTTTCGGCGATGGGGAAGACCACAAACGCCCTTGAAGTGGTAATAAAAAACTATTTCGAAAAATCGGCAGAACTGAATTCTTCTGTTCAGGAAGTGAAAAAATACCACAATCAAATTTTATTAGATTTATTTGAAGATGATAAAAACGACGTTTTTACTGCTGTAAATTCCCAATTTTCTGATTTAGAATATTTCCTTGCACACAACAAATCGCCCAATTATAACTTTGTTTATGACCAAATCGTGAGTTATGGCGAATTGATTTCTACAGTAATTTTAAGTCAATATATGAACTATCGCGGATTGAAAACGCAATGGCTCGATGTGCGAAACTTCATAAAAACCAATTCAAATTATAGAGATGCCGAAGTAGATTGGGATTTAACCCAGAAAAACATCTCCAAAAACGTAAAACGAAAAATATTGAATATTACCCAAGGTTTTTTGGGTTCTGACGAGAATAATTTTACCACTACTTTAGGCCGTGAAGGATCGGATTATACCGCAGGAATTTTTGCCTATTGCCTCAATGCCGACAGCGTGACCATCTGGAAAGACGTTCCCGGAGTGATGAATGCCGACCCAAGATATTTTGAAAACGCAAGTTTGCTCAATCATATTTCCTATCGTGAAGCGATTGAAATGGCGTTTTATGGTGCAACGGTTATTCACCCAAAAACCTTGCAACCCCTACAAAAAAAGGAAATTCCTTTGTATGTAAAATCATTCTTAAACCCAATGTTGCCTGGAACTTGTGTTTCAAAAGGGTCAGATTCAGAATGGCAAATTCCTAGTTTTATTGTCAAAAGAAACCAACTTTTAATTTCGCTTTCCTCCATAGATTTTTCGTTTATTATGGAAGAAAATATCAGCGAAATTTTCGCTTTGTTTCACCAATTTAAACTGAAAGTAAACTTAATCCAGAATTCCGCCATTAGTTTTTCGGTATGTGTTGAGGATAAATTTGGAAATTTTAAAGATTTGAATACTATTCTATCTAAAAAATTTAAAGTCGATTTTAACGAAAATGTTACCCTTTACACCATTCGACATTTCAACGAAAAGGCAGCACAAACCGTAGAACATAACAAAACAGTTTTATTGAAACAAGTGAGCCGTGAAACCATGCAGATTGTCACTCAAGAAAATTGATTTGGGATTATAGTAAACCTTAATTATTCTACAGAATACACTACTTTTGATGCAAAGACGTTATATTCTTTATGTTGAAAAAAGTAGTGTTTTTTGTTATAATACTAAGTTTTTCCTGGCTTCAAGCTCAGGAAACAAATTCGTTATACAAAACCAAAAAAATTCCCATTTCTCGTGATACGATTCATTTGGAAAAAACAAGCATCAATTCGAGTAATTTTAAACTGCTTGACGCCAATGACAAACCCATTGACAGCACTTTCTACAAAATAAATTTCGAAAAAGGAACATTGATTTTAAACGAAAAATTTCCTGTAATTTCAGATTCGATAACAGTGAATTATCTAAAACTTCCTGAGATTTTAACCAAAGAATATCGAATTTATGACGCCAGTCGCGTGGTGAGCAACGAAGCAGCTTCAGGAAATTTATATAAAACTGAGGCAATTCCCCAGAAAAAAAACATCCCTTTTGAAGGACTCAACACTTCCGGAAGTATCACACGTGGCGTTACCATTGGCAACAACCAAAACACGGTTTTAAACTCGAATCTCGATTTGCAAATTACCGGAAAACTATCCGAAAAAGTGAGTTTGCGTGCCTCGTTACAGGACAACAATATTCCGCTGCAAGATGGTGGATATTCTCAAAAACTGGATCAGTTTGATAATGTTTTTATGGAACTTTTCAGCGAAAAATGGAACATTCGAGCTGGAGATGTTTTCCTCGAAAACCATAAAACCCAATTCCTGAATTTCAACAAAAAAGCACAAGGACTGACTGCAAATTTCAACTTTGGAACAGAAGAAAACAAAACCAATGTTTTCGGTTCTGCGGCATTAGTAAAAGGGCAATATGCCAAAAGTAATTTCGTGGGACAGGAAGGAAACCAAGGTCCGTATAAATTAATTGGACAAAATGGCGAATTGTACATCCTCGTGATTTCAGGTTCAGAACGGGTTTATGTCAATGGGATTCTTTTGAAACGTGGAGAAAACAATGATTACACCATAGATTATAATGCCGGAGAAATTATTTTTACGCCGCTTTTTACCATCACTTCCGAGATGAGAATTACTGTCGAATACCAATATTCTGAACAAAATTACACTCGGTTTATCACCTACGCAGGCGGAACTCATGAAAACAAAAACTGGAGTTTTGGCGGTTATTTGTATTCCGAAAGTGATTTAAAAAACCAGCCTCTGCAACAAAGCCTTTCGACTGAACAAACACAAATTTTAGCTGAAGCCGGCGATAACCCTGATTTGATGATCGCTCCCTCAGCTTATATAGATTCGTACTCTGACAACAAAATTTTATATAAAAAATTAGTGGTAAACGCTGTTGAAGTTTTCGAATATTCGAATAATCCGCAGGAAATTTTATACAATGTTCGGTTTAGCCAAGTTGCACCAAATAAAGGAAATTATATTTTGAAAAACACCGCCACAATTGGCAGAATTTATGAATATATCGAGCCGATAAATGGTATTCCGCAGGGAAATTACGAACCCATCATTCAATTAGTTGCCCCAATAAAAATTCAAATGGCAAGCTTTTTAGGAAAATATTCGCCAACAGAAAAAACATCGATTGATTTTGAAATTGGGTTGAGCGACAAGGATAAAAATCTTTTTTCTCCAATTGACGACTCAAATAACCAAGGTTTAGCAACAAAAATAAATGCACGGCAACGCCTTTTTTCAAAAAAATGGAATGTGGATGCGTTTGCCAATTATCAGTTTGTCCAAAAAGATTTTAGCACCGTTGAGCGACTGTACACCATTGAATTTAGTAGAGATTGGAACTTGGGAACAACTACTATTGGCAACCAAAGTTATTTGGTTTCGGGATTGCATTTTGCTTTACCGGAAAAAGGGAATTTAGTTTATCAATTTGAAAAATTAGATTTTGGCGAAACTTTTTCCGGAAATAGACACATTTTGAATGCTTTATTTAAGCTGCAAAATTGGAATATTCAAAGTCAGGGAAGCTTCCTGAATAGCGATGCCACGGCTTCAACATCAAAATTCCTGAGAAACCAATCGCAAGTCAGGTATCATTTCAAGAAAAACTGGGTTGGTACAAGTTTAAAATTGGAAGACAACCAAGAAAAAAACAAATCAACCAACCAATTTTCGGCAGTAAGTCAACGCTTTTTTGAATATGGTTTTTTTGGAGGACGTGGCGACAGCACCAAGGTTTTTGTAGAATTGGGCTATTTTAGAAGAACAAATGACAGTCTGCAAAACGGCATCATTCAACGAGTAAGCAATTCCCAAACGTTGGCATTAAAATCGAAATTGATTCAAACCAACAAAAGTGATTTGTCTTTATTTGTAAACTATCGGGTTTTGGATTTTGTGGACTCGTCCAAGAAAAATGAGCCTTCACTAAATTCCAGAATGGTTTACAACGACCGTTTTTTCAATCAATTAATTCAATCGACTACGGTGTTTGAGACTAATTCCGGCTCAATCTCACAACAGGAATTTACCTATCTTGAAGTTCCGGCAGGACAAGGAGTTTACACTTGGAATGATTACAACAGCAACGGAATTCAGGAATTAGAAGAGTTTGAAGTGGCCCCTTTTATCGACCAAGCCAAATATATCAGAGTCTATTTGCCCAACCGAATTTACATCAAAACGCACCAGAATAAATTCTCGCAATCTATTATTTTAAATCCAAATCAATGGCAAAACGAAGATGGTTTTAAGAAAATACTTTCCTATTTTTACAATCAAACTTCCTATATCGTAGATCGAAAAGTGGAAAACAAAGGAGATAATTTCGACCTAAATCCTTTCAATAATTCGACCGAAAATGTCTTGGGTTTGAACTCCAGTTTCAGGAATAGTTTGTTTTTTAATCGAGGAAAACAAGACCATTCCGTTACCTATTCTTATATTCAAAATAAGACAAAAAATTTACTTTCTATTGGTTCGCAAGAAGCAAAAAACAGTTCAAATCAATTGCAATATTCCCACTTGTACAGGAAAAGTTGGTTGATTGGTTTTTTTGCCAAAACGATAAATACTTCTATTTTTTCTGAAAATTTTCCTGAAAAAAACTATGAAATAAAAGGGTATCATTTGGCTCCAAAAATCAGTTATTTATTTTCCAAAAACACGAGTTTGGATTTGTTTTATGAGCTGCAAAACAAAGAAAATCAAATAGGAAATCTAGAAACTTTACTGCAAAACAGGTTTGGAACTTCATTTACATACTCAGGAAAAAAGAATTTCACTATGAATGGAGAAGTTTCGTTTTACCAAAATAAATTCGTTGGAAATGAATTTTCATCCGTTGGATTTCAAATGCTCGAAGGACTGCAAACTGGGCAAAACCTGACTTGGCGTTTGCTTTTACAAAAAAACCTGACCAATTTTTTAGACATTAACTTGAATTATCAAGGGCGGAAAAGTGAAACAAGTCAAACTATTCATACAGGAAGCGTTCAGTTGAGAGCTTATTTTTAAAAAGTTTTTGTTATTATTTTAAAATTTTTTAAATCATAATCAATTAATTTATTACTTTTAAGGTTCAAACTTAAAAATCAGCTTATTATGAAAAAATTAATTCTATTGTGTTTCCTTTTTATTTTATCGGGAACTTTTTATGCACAAGAATCTAAATCTAAAAAGGAACCTGCCAAAAAAGAAACTACCAAGAAGAAATCAGGCTATGATTATGATAAGGATGTTCCTGTAAAATCAACAGCAAAAAAAGAAACTAGCAAAAAAGTACCAGCAAAAACTAAGTCAACCTATGATTATGATAAGAAACAAAATAAATCTGAAGCAAACAAAGTTGACGCTAAAATAAAAGACGAAAAATACACTCACGGAAATTCTAAAAAGAAACCAACCTATAAAGAAACTAACGAAAAAGCACCAAAAACACCGGACAGAGTTACTGGAACTTACAACGGCAAAAAAGTATATACCGGTTCTAGAGGTGGAAAATATTACATTAACAAAAACGGAAATAAAACCTATATTCAAGATTAAAACCTTGTAATGAAACCCTAAAAACTGTCCTAAAAATAAATTTTTGGACAGTTTTTTTATACCATTAATTTAATGTTTTGATAATACTTTATAAATATACACGAACTGTTCTTTATATACCTTTCGAAATAAAATAAAGAGATTTAGACAATGAATATGAATTCCAGCAATAAAACTATTTTAATCGCACCTTTAAATTGGGGTTTGGGTCACGCCACTCGTTGTATTCCCATAATTAAAGCATTACAGGAAAATAATTATATCCCAATTATTGCCTCAGACGGGATTGCGCTTGAGTTATTGCGAAAAGAATTTCCGTACATACAAACACTCGAATTGCCTTCCTACCAAATAGAATATGCTAAAAATGGCAAGAATTTTAAATGGAAATTATTACAAAATTTACCAAAAATGATTGAGGCAATTTTGGAAGAAAAGAAAATGGTCAAGAAATGGATTAGGGAATACTCCATAAATGGTGTGATTTCTGATAATCGATTGGGTGTTTTTAGTCAAAAAGTGCCGTCAGTATTTATCACTCATCAATTAAATGTAATGACGGGAAACACCACCTGGATTACCAGTAAACTACATCAGCGTATTATAAAAAAATATAGAGAATGTTGGGTTCCGGATGTAAAAGGAACACCAAACTTATCCGGTAAACTCGGACACTTAGAAAATCCTGATTTCGAAATAAAACATATTGGGTCATTGAGCCGGATGCATAAAAAAGAAACTCCTAAACAATTTGATTTGATGATTATTCTTTCCGGTCCTGAACCTCAACGAGGCTTATTGGAAGAAAAACTAAAAAAGGAGGTTGTAAGTTATAAAGGAAATGTTGTTTTTATAAAAGGCATTGTAGAAAAAGACCAAATTAAGGATCAAATTGAGAATGTCACTTATTATAATTTTATGAATACGCGCCAGCTCGAGCAAACTTTCAACGAAAGTGAAGTTGTACTATGTCGCTCAGGATATACCACAATTATGGATTTGGCAAAACTGGAGAAAAAAGCCTTTTTTATTCCAACGCCAGGGCAATTTGAACAGGAATATTTAGCCGAAAAACTAGAAAAAGAAGGTTTGGTTCCATATACAAAACAGGATGATTTTAAAATGGAAAATATCTTGGAAATCAATAATTATAAAGGATTGGAAGGATTTGACATTCCCTTAAACTGGACAGAATTATTTGAAGTTTTTGAGAAGTAATACCGATTGTATATTCAATATCGTCCAATTGCATGGTACAATTTTCATTTTAGATCGGCATTATACCAGAACTCTTTAGACTATATACAAAATAATGATTTTCCAGCTACTCCAAAACTTCTTGTTTAACTTTTGTCAAAGTAAAAGAAAACTCGGAGCCAATTCCAAATTCACTCTCCACATATATTCTTTCCTTGTGAGCTTCAATAATGTGCTTTACTATCGCAAGTCCCAAACCAGAGCCACCTTCTGTTCGAGAACCACTTTTATTAACACGATAAAAACGTTCAAAAAGCCTCGGAATGTTTTGTTTTTCGATTCCTTCACCATTATCGCTTATTCTAACTAAAACTTTTTTCTTTGTTAAATTAATGACGCTTACTTCGGTCAAACCGCCTTCTTTTCCGTATTTTATAGAATTTACAATCAAGTTTTCGAGGACTTGCTGGAGTTTGTCTTTATCTCCATTTACAAAAATGGGCTGAACATGATGTTTATCGAAAGCTAATGCAATTTTCTTTTTTTCAGCCTTCATTTCCAGTAAATCAAAAACATTTTGAATCAATTCTAATATATCAAATTCCGAAAATTCCAGATTCAAATCACCTGCTTCTAGTTTAGTTATCATATCTAAATCCTCGACGATATAGATTAATCTTTCGACTCCTTTTTCTGCTCGTTTTAGGTATTTTTTCCGAATGGTTTTGTCATCCATTGCACCATCAATGAGTGTTGACAAATAGCCTTGCACGGTAAATAAAGGGGTTTTTAGTTCGTGCGAAACATTTCCTATAAATTCTCTGCGGTATTCTTCGCGAACTTTAAGCATTTCGATTTCCAGTTTTTTGTCGGTGGCAAACTTTCTCACTTCTCTGCTCAACGCTTCCATATCAGTCGTTATGGGCTGATTTATAAAAGTGCTCGATTCTAATAACGAGATGTCGTCGTAGATTTTTTTTACCCTTCGATAAATGAATCGCTCAACTCGATATTGGAGAACGAGAAATGAAAAAATATAAGTTAAGAAAATGAAAATCAGTCCAAAAGTCAACTGCTTTTGAATTGGAATATAAAACATTGCTTTTACCAATAGAAGTGCTATAAATGTGGCAAAAAGACTAATGAATAAAGCGGATTTTACGGCAAACTTATAGGTTTTTTTGAAACTAATTGTCATTTTATTATCACTAATTTGTCATTTCTCCCTGCGGTCGAAGTGACAAAATTAACTATTTTTTCACCACAAAAATTTTACTACGACCAAATAGTTAAAGTTAAATTTTTATAGCTTAATTCTACTATTTACAGTATTTGTTTAAAACCAATTTTGTTAGTTTTGTTGTCATTGCAACTCCTTTTGTCATTCTTCGACTCCTTTTGTCATTCTGAGGAACGAAGAATCTCATCAGTTGCTTTCGCCACGGCGAACAGGCTCGTTATGTGATTTCTCCCGGTGGTCGGAATGACAAAAGCTGTAAATAGTAGAATTAAGCCATTTTTACATAGAAAAGTTCCTTTTTACACATAGCCTATGAACACTATGAAAAGCGAAGCTTCTTAAAATTTAAAAAAATAAAATCTATGTGGTTAGAAACTTTACAATGTTTCTAAAAGTCACAAAAATCAGACTTCGAATTTATATCCAACTCCCTTTATGGTTTTAAAAAAATCATCTCCTATTTTTTCGCGAAGTTTCCGGATATGAACATCTATGGTTCTTCCTCCCACAACCACTTCATTGCCCCAAACTTTATCCAAAATCTCATCGCGTTTAAAGACCTTCCCTGGTTTTGATGCCAATAAGTAGAATAATTCAAATTCTTTTCGTGGCAAAGCAATCACAACATCGTCTTTTATGATTTTATATTCTTCGCGATTAATTTCAATACCGGCCACATTTAAGGTTTCGCTGTTTTTTTCCTTTTCTTTCAATCGTCGCAACAACGCTTTTACTTTACTGACTAATAATTTTGGCTTTATTGGCTTTGTGATGTAATCATCCGCACCAGCATCAAAACCTGCCATTTGCGAATAGTCTTCGTTTCTGGCGGTCAAAAAAGTGATAATTACATTTGTGAGTTCGGGAATTTTTCTAATCATTTCGCAGGCTTCCATTCCATCCATTTCGGGCATCATTACATCCATAATAATGAGGTCTGGGACTTCATTTTTAGCTATTGATATGGCCTCTTTTCCGTTTGAAGCCGTGATAATTTGATAGCCTTCCTGAGCAAGATTATAACCAACAATTTCTAATATATCTGGCTCATCGTCAACTAATAATATCTTTGTATTTCGTTTTTTCATAATGGCAAAAAACTGCTTTTGGGTTTGTAAAGGTAAATATAAAACAAAACCATTGAACGTGTTAACTAATTTTTAATAAGTTAACGATTTGGTAATGTATTCTGAACAAATTGATAACTCAGGAATAACAGTCCTGCTGGTTCATTTGCGATACAACCCGAAAACCTTACTGTTTTGTCATTTCGACAAAGGAGGACTCGAGTCTCGCCAAGGCGGACGAACAGGCGAAGCAATCTTATATTTTGCCACTTTATGTGATTTCTCCTGCGTCGAAATGACAAATAAACCACTATGGACTGAAAGTCCATAGATTTGGTTGGCAGACTGAAAGTCTGCAAGGTTGCAGCACTTATTTATTTGCCACAAACCTGCCTGTCGGCAGGCAGGTTACACAAATTAGCACTAATTAATTTGTGGAAATTTGTGCAATTTGTGGTTATAATATTTTTAGAAGCTAAAGCAAAATGCACTAAAGTACATAGTTTTAAACTATATCTGAGACCAATAAACCACCCCCTTTTTGTTAATTTTCTTATAAAAAATCATCTGGAACGCAATTTTATTTATTTTGGTATAACTTTTGAAAAGTTTTTTTATATCTTTACAATTCCAAATCGAAATGATGGCAAAAAATTACTTTTATATTACACTCTTCTTGGTTTTTTTCTTTGCAGTGAGCGCTTCAGCTCAGGACGCAAAGCAAACAGCCAAACTTCAAGAAGCTACCGCTATCGAAGGGTTAAACTTGTATCCTAACCCTGTGAGTAACGGTAAAGTATATATCACTTCAAAAAACGATTTAGATAAAGAAATCATTATTTTTGATGTTCTTGGCAAAAAAGTGCTACAAACTACCATTAGCTCAAAAGAACTCAATATTTCTAACCTCTCTCCGGGCGTTTATATCATTCGTATAAACGAAGACGAAGCCTCTGCAACTAGAAAACTAATAGTTAGATAGTTAATTCGCTACTTTTTTCATATTTAATGATTTTTTTACATTGATTTTTTCTTACAAAGCAAAACTCTTGTTATATTTGTATTCTAATTAAAAAAAACAAATTATGAAAAAATTTTACACTTTATCTTTTATTTTATTGGCTTC
>DZAU01000041.1 GCA_022729635.1 Flavobacterium psychrophilum | reverse complement strand
GCGGAGGTCACTAATAACACGATAACTTAATATCAAAAGAGGCTGTTCAAAAATATTTTGGACAGCCTCTTTTGCCATAAAAAAAAGGACTCGTTTTTCTCGAATCCTTTTTTATTTTTCAATCAATCTAAACTGACTGTTCGGCTTCTTTTTTTGCTTTTCTTTCTTTATAGGCTTCCCAAGTTGCTCCGCCAACCCAATAGGATACGAAACCAACCAAGAAAAACATTAACCAAAACCCTATTGTAAGGACGGTCAAGAAAAGTAAAAAGCCTAAATACTGTGTAAAATCAAACATTTTTTCCGGAATTTTTGAATGTAGCCACAAATGTATATTTTTTATTTTTTCTTACCAATAAATAGTTGATAATATTTTTTTTTAATGCTACCTATTCCGTAAATTTGAGCAACAATTGTTAAAAACAAATTTGTCATTTCGACGAAGGAGAAATCCCAATAAACGTGAGCAAATAAGTTGAGATTTGCTTCGCCTGTTCGCTTTCTCTCGAGTCTCCTTCGTCGAAATGACAAAACAATAAATAATAGAAATTAAATATTTAATAAAATGAAATTTAGAATAGAAAAAGACACCATGGGTGAAGTGCAAGTCCCTGCCGATAAATATTGGGGAGCACAAACAGAACGTTCCAGAAACAACTTCAAAATTGGTCCTTCGGCTTCAATGCCAAAAGAAATCATTGAAGGTTTTGCCTTCTTGAAAAAAGCAGCAGCTTACGCCAATTGTGATTTGGGAGTGCTTCCAATCGAAAAACGTGATGCCATTGCTGCCGTTTGTGACGAAATCCTTGCCGGAAAACTCGCCGACGAATTTCCGCTTGTGATTTGGCAAACAGGTTCAGGAACGCAAAGCAATATGAACGTGAACGAAGTAATTGCCAATCGTGCGCAAGTATTAAAAGGATTTGCCATTGGCGAAGGCGAACAATTTATCAAAGCCAATGATGATGTGAATAAATCACAATCTTCAAACGATACGTTCCCAACAGGAATGCACATTGCAGCATACAAAGCCGTTGTGGAAACCACAATTCCGGGTGTCGAAAAATTAAGAGACACGCTTCAGGCGAAAGCAGCCGAATTTAACAATGTGGTGAAAATTGGTCGTACACATTTAATGGATGCCACTCCACTGACATTAGGACAAGAAATTTCGGGATATGCAGCACAATTAAGTTATGGATTGAAAGCGGTAAAAAACACCTTGGCGCACTTATCAGAAGTGGCTTTGGGAGGAACTGCCGTTGGAACTGGCTTGAATACACCAGCAGGTTACGATGTGAAAGTAGCCGAATATATTGCCGAATTCACCGGACATCCTTTTGTAACTGCTCCAAACAAATTTGAAGCTTTAGCGGCTCACGATGCCATTGTGGAAACCCACGGAGCATTGAAACAATTAGCAGTTTCGTTGAATAAAATTGCAAATGATGTTCGTATGTTGGCTTCCGGACCACGTTCAGGAATTGGCGAAATCATTATTCCTGAAAACGAACCAGGTTCATCAATCATGCCGGGAAAAGTAAACCCAACACAATGCGAAGCCTTGACAATGGTTTGTGCACAAGTAATGGGAAATGATGTGGCAATTTCCGTTGGAGGAATGCAAGGCCATTATGAATTGAACGTTTTCAAACCGTTGATGGCGGCAAACTTCTTGCAGTCAGCGAGATTGCTTGGTGAAGCCTGTTTGTCTTTTGATGAACATTGTGCCAGTGGAATCGAACCTAATTACAAACGTATCGAAGAATTGGTAAACAATTCCTTGATGTTGGTTACCGCTTTGAATACTAAAATTGGTTATTATAAATCAGCAGAAATCGCACAAACTGCACACAAAAACGGAACTACTTTAAAAATAGAAGCTGTTCGTTTGGGTTATGTAACTGCCGAAGATTTTGACGCTTGGGTAAAACCTGAGGACATGGTGGGAAGCTTGAAATAGTTAGGAGTTATAAATTATGAGTTAAAACCTGCAATTTAAAGTTGCAGGTTTTATTTTAGAGGTAATGTGGTCAAAAATGGTTGGTATTTTTCAGCAGACCATTGTTAAATATTTCGTAACGAATTTCTTCTTTTTACTTTTCAATTCAAACTTCAATTACCGTTGTGTTTTTGACTTCACTAATCATAAAGGTGCTGTGTGTGCTGCCAATATGTTCTAAAGTGGTGAGTTTGGTAACCAAAAACTCCCGATACGCTTCCATGTCTTTTACTACTATCTTCAAAATATAATCGTAATCACCACTCACGTGATGGCATTCTAAAACCTCTTTGAGTTTTACAACTTCACTTTCGAACTTGGTCAGAAATTCTTTAGTATGTTGAATGAGTTTTATGTGGCAAAAAACCACGAATCCTTTTTCTACTTTCGAACGATTGAGTAAAACAACATATTTATCAATAATACCTTCTCTTTCGAGTTTTTTGATACGTTCGTAAACCGCAGTTACCGAGAGATTGAGTTGTTGTGATAATGCTGCTGTGGTTTTTTTACAATCGTTTTGCAGCAAAAAAAGTAACTTTTTATCAATTGAATCTAAAGCCATAAGTATGTTATTTTTAAGATTTGAAAAATAAACTAATAAAGTCGAAATAATGAATCAAAAATAGAGAATAAATTTATAAAAAAATATATTTATAGTTAAATAATCTAAATAATTATAGTAGTATTGATTATTAATCTAACAAAATTGAAATTTGTAATGTATTTATTTGAAAATTTTCAAAAAAATGAATGATTATATTAACTTTGGATTATTAGCATTAACCTCCTTTTTTACTCTGATAAATCCATTGGGAACAATGCCGATTTTCTTGACAATGACTTCAACATTAACAGAAAAAGAGCGCAGGAAAACAGCAAAAAAAGCATCCATAATTTCATTTTTAACAATTATTGGATTTGCTATTTCGGGGCAGTTACTTTTTAATTTTTTCGGTATTTCGGTGCATAGCTTACGCATTGTTGGTGGTGTAATATTTTTTATGATGGGAATGGATATGCTTCAGGCAAGATTAGGTTCGGTCAAAATTAAAAAAAACGAAGTAAAAAGTTATGTAACTGATATTTCGATAACTCCTCTTGCAATCCCAATGATTTGTGGACCTGGAGCAATTACAAATGCAATCGTTTTAATGGAAAAAGCCAATTCTATTTCGTTGAAGGTTGAATTGTTTTTTGTTATCGCACTCATATTATTTGCCACTTATTTAATTCTTTTAAGTTCTTCAAAAATTATAACTATTATTGGTCAAACTGGCATTAATGTTATGATGCGAATTATGGGTTTAATCGTTATGGTTATTGCCGTAGAATTTTTCTTCAGTGGCATAAAACCATTTTTTGTTTCAATTTTAAAATAGTAAAAATATCATTATGAAAAATTTCAATCCAGCAGACGACATCCAAGATTTACAATATTTTGGAGAATTTGGAGGTGTAAATCCATCCATTTCAGATAGTTCAACCTATACTTTTTTATCGGCAAAAACAATGTTCGATACCTTTGAAGGCAATACCGATGGTTGTTACTTATATTCTCGACATTCCTCACCAAGTAATTTATATTTAGGTCAAGCATTGGCCGCAATGGAAGGAACAGAAGCTGCCAATGTGGCCGCTTCAGGAATGGGAGCGATTACTCCTACCCTTTTGCAACTTTGCGGTTCGGGCGATCATATCGTTTCTAGCAGGACTATTTACGGTGGGTCTTATGCTTTCTTGAAGAATTTCTGCCCTAGATTGGGTATCAAAACTACATTTGTAGATATCACGAAATTAGACAAAATAGAAGCTGCAATTACGCCTGAAACCAAAGTTTTGTATTGTGAAACTGTGAGCAATCCTTTACTAGAAATTGCCGATATTTTGAGTTTGTCAAAAATTGCAAAAAAACACAATATAAAACTGGTGGTCGATAATACTTTTTCTCCTTTATCAGTTTCTCCAGCAAAATTAGGTGCCGATATTGTGATACATAGTTTAACAAAATACATCAACGGAAGTAGCGATACTCTTGGCGGTGTTACTTGTGCTTCGCAAGAATTTATTGATAGTTTGAAGAATGTAACCAATGGTGCTAATATGCTTTTAGGCCCCACAATGGATAGTATGCGTTCGGCAAGTGTGATGAAAAATCTAAGAACCTTGCACATTAGAATGAAACAACACAGCTATAATGCCATGTATCTGGCAGAGCGTTTTGAAAAAGACGGATTAAAGGTGGTTTATCCCGGTTTACCTTCACATCCAAATCATTCACAATACAAAAACATGATTAATCCAGAATATGGTTTTGGCGGAATGATGACAATCGATGTAGGAACTTTAGACAAAGCCAATGAATTAATGGAACTGATGCAAAGTCAAAAACTGGGTTATCTTGCTGTAAGTCTAGGCTTTTATAAAACCTTGTTTAGCGCTCCTGGAACTTCAACATCAAGTGAAATCCCTCTGGAAGAACAAATAGCAATGGGCTTGTCCGATGGATTGGTTCGTTTTTCTATTGGTTTAGATAATAACATAGAAAGAACCTATCAAATGATGAAAGAATGTATGATTGAACTTGAAGTGCTTCAAGGATAAACCCATTTCCAGAATCTAATAAATACTTGATCTTTAAAAATCCGTTTGAAAATAATTTTCAGATGGATTTTTTGTTTTCAAAATTCTTAAGATCAAAAAGTTGTAAACACTATAACGTAATAGTTGAGTCAACAAAAATTAAAACTAAAAATAATGATTAATTTTTAATAATTTAACAAACTCTAAATCAAATTTAAACAAAAAACATTACATTATGATTAAAAAAATATTCCTACTAATCCTCATTTTTACATGTTTCTTAAATTCCCAAGCACAAGTACATACAACTTATTTGTGGCATTTACATCAACCAACATATTGGGGAGATGTAAGTGTTTTAAATCCGAATCGGTACCAAATTGTTAAAGAATCACAAGATTTAAAATTTTCTGGGGGCAATAACGATATTAACGGATTGGCACACCCAACAAATAATCTACAAGAAATTTTCGGTGCTGGTGATAGAGTTGCAGCTTATCAATATGCCCCAAAAAATGCTATTAATTCTATTCGGGATTTGCCGGAATCTGGTGCTCAAATCACTTATGGTGGTTCCTTATTAGAAAATGTCAATCAATTAGCTCAATATAATCAATGGGGATATAATAATTCTTGGATTCAAAATATTAAAGATGCCAAAGCTTGGAAAACATCAGGAAATTTTCCGAGAATGGAAATGGTTTCGTTTACAATGCATCACGCACTTTCACCATTAATGAGTGATGAGGCATTGACAAAAGAAATAAAAGCGCACCAATACTATTCTACACAATTATTTGGATCACATGATTCCAAAGGATATTGGCCAGCAGAATGTGCATTTTCTGAAAGAATTATAAAAACTCTGACAGAATGTGGCATCGAATGGTCAGTGATTGCTAATAGTCACTTGGCTCGAACACTAAATAATTATCCCATAAAAGCGGGTTCTGGAGGTTCTATGTGTGATTATCCAAACAAAGCCGATCGAGTAGATACCAACGGAACCAATTGGTTTTCTGCCCAGAAAGATGCACGTGGTGGCGAATTTGCAGTTCCTTATTGTTATTTGCCTTATAAATCTAAATATATTGATCCAGAAACCGCCCAAGAATATAAAATTACGGTTGTGCCAATGGCCGATTACGAGAGCTACGAAGATGGTTATGCTGCTATTGGAACCAACTTAATTGCTCCGGTTGCTGCCCAAGCTTCTACTTCGCCAAGGCCACCTTTGGTACTGTTTGCTCACGATGGCGACAATGCTTGGGGCGGAGGTTCTTCCTATTATAATGAATCTGTGACAAATTTTTCACACTCAGCGGCAAGTTCAGGTTATGTGCCAACTACAATTCCTCAATATTTGAATGATCATCCCGTTCCAGATGCTGAAGTTGTTCACGTAGAAGATGGAGCTTGGGTAAATGCCGACGGCGATTTTGGACATCCGCAATTTGCTAACTGGCTCTGGCCTTTTTATGATTCCAATTACAAATTTAATCCGACTGGCTGGACAGAAGATATGATGAATCAAGCCATCACAACTGCTGGTGAAAATCATGCAATTATGGCAGAACAATTAGAAGGAAATAATCTTCGAATGAGTGAAATTGTGAATCCAACAGCAGCAATTAGTCCAGCCGAAAAAGCTTGGCACTTTCTGATGGCGGGTTACGATAGCGGAAATGCCTATTATGGTCTTGCCGAAGATTTAGAAATAAAAACTACACTTGCGGTGAATAAATGTGTTCAGTTTGCAAAACCAACATTGGATGCACATCCAGGAGTTGACAATACAAAACCTTCCGTATTTATTCCACAACGTTGGCCTTATAATCCGGGCGAAAAAGGATATGGTGCACCTTATGGCTACAAAGAATTCCTAAATTCGGCTGATTTTACCGTTTATACTTTTGCTTATGATGTTAGCGGTGTTCAAAAATCAGAATTGAAATACAGGATTGATACTGATGGTAAAAACAATCTGAATTCTAACCATAACGAAACATATATTGGTGGAAACGAAGTGGGAAATTGGGTAACTTTGCCAATGACTGAAAGAATTTTTCCAAAAGGAAATATTACCAGCAACACTCAAGCAGATTTATACATGTTACCAACGGTTATAGCCAATCAATACTACGGAGAAATTGCCGGAATATCTGAAAAACTATTAGATTATTACGTTGAAGTTACTGATAATAATGGTAATATTACCAAATCTAAAATTCAGCATGTTTGGGTAGGGAAAAATTTAGATGTCGCTCCAAAAATTGCTTTTGAACCAGCATCTAATTATTCTGCAAATCCAATAGATGTAATAATCACAGCTACTGATTCGACTGATCCAAGTCCGAAAGTGTATTACACAACCGATGGAAGCACACCAACTACTTCGTCGGCAAATTTTATTTCGACCAAAACTATTAACATCACAGAAACTACAACTTTCAACATTCTAGCCGTTGATGTCGATGGAAACCAAAGCACGGCAACTCAAAAATTTACTGTCGGAGCAATAACTCCTATAACGGTTTATTTCAAACCATTAGCAAGCTGGGGAATTCCAAAAATCTATTATTGGTCGGCATTGCCTTCTGGTGCAGTTCCGTCCATCACTTGGGCACAATCAATTGCTATGACTGCTGATACAGATGGTTGGTACAAATATACTTTTGCTGGTGTAACCTCGGTAAATGTGATTTTCAGAAACCAAGCAGGTAACATTCAGAGTCCAGATTTAACCGGAATTACGGCTGATAAATGGTTTGATTCCAGTTATAATGATGTTACTTTATCAATTTCAGAAAAAGAATTTTTTAAAAATGATTTTATTCTTTACCCAAATCCCACTTATGGAACTCTAAAAATTGAATCCCAAAACAAAGTAAGTGAAGCTGGCGTTTTTGATATTCAGGGAAAATTGGTTTCTTTTCAAAGCATCGGCAGTAACCAGCAAATCGAATTAGGTAATTTGACTCCCGGAACTTATATCGTAAAAATGATTACTGAAGATAGAAAAACCGTTTTCAAACAGATCATAAAAAAATAAATCCCATTCATAAAAAAGGGCAATCTCATCACTTAGATTGCCCTTTTTTTATGTCCAAATTTAACCGAAAACTATTCTCCAAAAATGTGTAATTCAGAAAATTCTTTGTCTAGAATCAGATAATTTTCTTTCTCTAAAGCCATTTTGTCAAATGTAAATTCTTCATTATCAATTTCAATTTTCTTTATTTTGAAAGGTAATCCAAAAAATTTAATTCTATATTTTGAATAATTCGTATCGTATTTTCCTTCTTTGTGCAATTGAACGATGAGTTCTTTTTCCTTGCCAATTGTTTGAAATGACAAATAACTATATCGTCCTTTTTTATAATCGTAACCGTCTTGTGCATCCTCATAAACAAACGATTTTTCCTTGCCTTCCTTAAAATATAAATCTAAAGTCAACTCATCAAACTCTAATTCGCCCACGTATTGTTGCACCGGATATTTAGGAATTATGGTGCCGGCTTTTACAAAAATTGGAATTTGGTCGAATTTAGTATCGACCCAAACTTCTTTTCCTCCGGAAATCAACTCGTTTGTCCAGTAATTATACCATTGACCACGAGGAATATACATTCTTCTTCCTAGAGAATTTGGTTCAAGAATTGGGCAAACTAAAATTTGGTTGCCAAAAATAAATTCATCATTGCGATAATGGGTTTGAATATCTTCTTGATCATAATACACCAAAGGTTTCAACATTGGAACACCTTCTTCGATATATTGCCAAAACATAGTGTATAAATAGGGCAACAATTGGTAACGCAAATTGACAAACTTTCGAGTGATATCAATAACTTCCTCATCGAAAGACCAAGGTTCTTGATCGCCGTGATCGCCAGAAGAATGCGTTCTGCAAAATGGATGAAAAACACCTAATTGAATCCAGCGCGCATACAATTCTCCTGTAGGTTGCTCGGCAAATCCGCCAATATCTGAACCTGTAAAACCCATTCCGGAAATACTCATTCGTTGCATTTGAATATTCGCAATCCACAAATGTTCCCAAGTCGCCACATTATCGCCTGTCCACGATGAAGTATAGCGTTGTGCACCAGAATAAGCAGAGCGAGTGATAACAAAAGGACGTTTTGGGTAGGCGAATCTTTTCACACCGTGATACGTGGCTCTTGCCATTTGGGTTCCATAAATGTTGTGCGCTTTTCTATGACTACAAGGATTTCCGTCGTACACGTGACGTACATCCATTGGGAAAGTTTTGTTTGGAACTTCCATAACCGCAGGTTCATTCATATCATTCCAAACTCCTTTTACGCCAATATCCGAAATTAATTCTTTGAATAATCCTGCCCACCATTCTCTAACCACGGGATTTGTAAAATCAGGAAAATTACATTCTCCAGGCCATACTTTTCCTTTCATATAAGGACCATCGGCTCTTCTGCAGAAGTAATTTTTTTCTAAAGCTTCTTTATAAACAGAATATTCTTTGTCGATTTTTATACCTGGATCAATAATTACAATGGTTTTAAATCCGTCTTCGGCGAGTTCTGCCACCATTCTTTTTGGATCGGGAAAATATTCCTTATTCCAGGTAAAACAGCGAAACCCTTCCATATAATCAATGTCTAAATAAATAGCATCGCAAGGAATTCGCAATTCTCTAAATTTTGAAGTGATTTCTTTTACATTGCTTTCGGGAAAATAACTCCATTTACATTGATGATAACCAAGTGTCCAAAGTGGTGGCAATTCAGGTTTTCCGGTCAAATCAGTATAGGTTATAACTACATCCTGCATCTGTGGGCCATAAATAAAATAGTAATTCATTTCGCCACCTTCTGCCCAGAAACTGGTAACATTTCTGCGTTCATGACAAAAATCAAAATGAGATTTAAATGTATTGTCGAAGAAAATTCCGTAGGATTGTTTATTTTGAAGTCCAATATAAAACGGAACCACTTTATATAATGGATCTTGGTCTTTCACAAAGGCGTATTGATCAGTGGCAAAATTTTCTAATCGTTTTCCTTTTAGATTCAGTTGGGTTGCTTTATCTCCTAGTCCGTAAAAACATTCTCCATCTTTTGAAGTTTTACTCATTTTTACAATATTCCCGCCAAATTCATAACTTTCTTCCCAATGAAAACCTTTTTCATCCTCTAAAATAACAGTGTTGTTCAAATCAAGAATAGACAATCTCAAATCGGCTTTTTGAATTCGGCACTGCACTTTGCTAGTTTTTATTTGGTAGAAATCTGCTTCTTCTGAAACCTCAAGAAAATTATAACCGTGAGAATGGCTTTTATCAATAGCATACGAAAAATCATTGCTGAAATAGCCTTTTGTTGTGAATCTAAAACGTATTAAACTGTCTCTTAAAACGGTTACTTTCAGAATTATGCTGTTATCTGTATAAAAACTTATTGAATCTACTTCTTTCTCATAAGAGATTATTTTTGACGGAAATAAATCGCCTTTGTACTCTAATTCTGTGTTTATAATCATCTTACTATTAGTCTAATTGTATTCTTTTTTATGGGGTTCAAACTTACAAAAATACTTTGAAAAGGGCTATGAATATTGGCTATATTAACGAAAACGATATAGTTTTATTCATTTAACAAAAAACAAAAAACACTGAGATAAAACCGCTTTTATTGACAATGAGGTTTAGAGATTTAGAGTATTTTTATAGGCTAATTGGGTGTAATATTCGTTTAGAAACACCCATTTTCCCTCTGACATAATATTTTTCACATTAAAGTTGATAAGAATCCCTTTAGGAGCTTTTGCAATTTTCATTTGACTGATTAATTTTGCTTTAAAATAAGGGATAACCTCTTGAACTGCTTTTAATTCAATCATAATACAATCTTCAACAATTAAATCACATCTGAAGTCTGACGTTAAATCTAAATCTTTGTAGTTAAATTCAAATGAAGTTTCCGAAGTGAAATTTATATTTCTCAATTTTAATTCGTGAGCCAAACATTTATGATAAATACTTTCTAACAAACCTGGTCCAAGATGTTTATGAACTTCAATTATTGCCGCAAAAATCTCATAACTTAACTCGTCTATAAATTCTTTTGTAATCATATAATTCCCTTTTCTATTTATCTAAAAACACTCTTAATCTCTAAATCTCTTTGTTGACTATGAATATTTATAAACCGTCACGCTCAAAGGTGGCAAAAGCAATTCAACAGAATAATCTCTGCCGTCATAAGGAAATGCATCAATGGTTAATTTATTCGGATTTTGAACTCCGCTTCCGCCGTAAATGACTGCATCACTATTGAAAATTTCTGTCAGTTTTCCCTTTTTTGGCACACCAATACGGTATTTTTGACGAACGACTTGGGTGAAATTGCAAACTATAATTAAATCGTCTTTTGGCTTGTTTCCTTTTCGAATAAAAGTCATCACAGCATTTTGATGATCAGAGTAGTTTATCCATTCAAATCCTTCCGGACTAAATTGTTTTTCGTGTAATGCAGGTTGCGTTTTATACAACGCATTCAAATCAGTTATTGTTTTTTTGATGCCTTCGTGAAAACCAAATTGGAGTAAATGCCAGTCTAAACTTCCTTCGAAATTCCACTCGGCACTTTGCCCAAATTCACTTCCCATAAACAGCAATTTTGCTCCGGGATGTGTAAACATATAACCATAAAGCAACCGTAAATTGGCAAATTTTTGCCATTCGTCTCCAGGCATTCTTCCTGCTATGGATTTTTTTCCATAAACCACTTCATCGTGAGAAAGAGGCAGCATAAAATTCTCTGAAAAAGCATACGTCATCGAAAAAGTCAAATCATTTTGATGGTATTTTCTATACACCGTTTCTTTTTGAAAATATTGCAAGGTGTCGTGCATCCATCCCATCATCCATTTCATTCCAAAACCTAATCCACCAGCGAATGTTGGTCTTGAAACCATTGGAAAACTGGTGCTTTCTTCGGCAATAATCTGAACGCCTTCAAAACTGGAATATACGGCTTCATTAAATTCTTTAAGGAAACTTATCGTGTCCAGATTTTCTCTTCCACCATAAATATTAGGTTCCCACTCGCCTTCTTTACGTGAATAATCTAAATACAACATCGAAGCCACAGCATCAACTCGAAGTCCATCGACGTGGTAATTATGCAACCAAAAAATCGCATTGCTAATCAAAAAAGAACGCACTTCATTTCGTCCGTAATTAAAAACTAAACTTTTCCAATCCGGATGATAGCCTTTTCTGCGGTCTGGATGTTCGTAAAGATTGGAACCGTCAAAAAATCCCAAACCGTGCGCATCATCAGGAAAATGCGACGGAACCCAATCCAAAATCACTCCAATTCCGGCTTGATGCAACTTATCGACCAAGTCCATAAAATCCTGTGGTTTTCCAAAACGAGAAGTAGGCGCAAAATACCCAACCAACTGATAACCCCAAGACGGATCATAAGGATATTCCATCACAGGCATAAACTCAACGTGGGTAAAACCCGTTTCCTTTACATAATTTACCAAGTCTTCGGCTAATTCAAGGTAAGTCAAAAATTTCCCTTCTGCATTGCGTTTCCAAGAACCTAAATGCACTTCATAAACCGAATAGGGTTTATCTAAACCATTATGGTCTTTGCGCGTTTCCATCCATTTTTTGTCTTTCCACTTATAATCTAAATCCCAAATTACTGAAGCTGTATGTGGTGGATGTTCACAATATAAAGCGAATGGATCGGCTTTTTCGGTGATAATTCCACCGTTGTTGGATTGAATTTTATATTTATAAGTTGACCCTTTTTCCATTCCCGGAATAAATCCTTCCCAAATTCCTGAAGAATCCCAACGCACCTGCAACTGGTGTTCACCCTGAATCCAATAATTGAAATCCCCAACCACAGAAACAGAACGTGCCGATGGTGCCCAAACGGCAAAGTAAACGCCTTTTACACCCTCAACTTCTATAAGATGTGCGCCTAATTTTTCGTATAATCTGAAATGTTTTCCTGCTTTGAATAAATCAATATCGAAATCTGTAAAAAGGGAATAAGGTTGTACTTTGTTCATTTTTTTGTTTTTATGTTTTTGGATGCGGATGAAACGGATTTCATACGCGGATTTTTTATTTTAATAATACAAAATCAGGACATTTTCCCAATTCGTGATTCGTAATTTCTAATTAACTTTCTTAAACTCCATAATACTGGAAATTCCCGTCAAAGGAATTACAGCCCATCGTGGTCGGGAATTGAGTTCATAACCCAATTCATAAACTGCTTTTTCGAGCAGGCAATATTTCAGCAAAAAATCGATTTCTTTTCGGTAACCAATATTTAAATTTCCGCCTTGAGCGACATGAGTATAAGTCTGGATAAAAACGCCCACAAAATATTTGAACAATATTTCTCCTGCTCTGAAAAGCTCTTCTTGTTCAAACGGATATTTGTCTTTATTGTTGAAAATTGTTGCATAAATCGAATAGTGAAACGAGCGAAACATTCCCGCAACGTCTTTCAATGGTGGCTGTTTTACTTTTCGGTCACGAATGGTACTTTCGGGTTCGCCTTCGAAATCAAGAATATAAAAATCATCTCCATTGACCAAAACTTGTCCTAAATGATAATCGCCGTGAATTCTGATTCTTTCTGATTTCATATTCGTCCAATCGAAATTTAGAAATAATTTTCTAATTTCTTTCTTATGATCTAAAAACTGATTGGCTAATTCCAATGCTAATCCGTCTAACTTGTGAAGGTTATTTTCCAGAATATTCAATCGGTTTTGAAATTGATAGGTCAATCTGTTTTTGAGCCAAACGGAATAATCTCCATTGTAAGTCGTTGGTGTAAAAGCGGTTTCGTGAACATCGCTTCCCAATGCAATGTGCAATTCAGCGGTTCGGGTTGCCAAAGTTTGAATTCGCATAAAAATGCTCAATCCAGCCCAATCGATTATTTCGTGTGGCACTTCATTGATTTTTAATCTTTTAAACAATTCAATATCCGACAATTTTGCGATATTTATTTTTTTATTTTTTAAGTTTTCGAAAATTTTATCGACTTCGCTAAGCATAAATTGCCAAGCATCACCTTGATTAGGAACCAATTCCTGCATCAATGCCAATGTAATATTCCCTTCGGATAAACCTACACTGATGCTTCCCATATAAGCAGGAGAATTTTTGAAATTCATTCTCTCGGTAAGAAAACGACTGATTTCATAATCTGGATTTGTGCTGATATAGATTCTTCTGAAAATCTTCAAAACCAAAGAATTATTATAAATTATAGAAGTATTGCTTTGCTCCACTCCCATAAATTTAGAGCTTTTATATTCTTTTTCTTTAAGTTTTTCGCCTTTGTGGAGTCTAACTTTTAAATCTGTTCTGTTAGTAGAATTGACAATATTATCAAATAATAATTTTCTGAAATCCTCTTGGTGCAAAGCATCGACAAGAAAACCTGCTTGCCCGTTCATTTTTACGGGAGCAATTATGGTATTGGTGTCTAACTCATCTTCTGCCATAAAAGCCAAAGGCATAAAATAATGCTGATAGAAAGCTTCTTTAAAATTAACTTCGAGTAAAACACCATAATAGGTGTTCTTTTTTGAGGTGATTTTGAAGAAATCGACTACTTCAATATACTTTAAAGTACTTGCTTTTCCGCCATACCAACGCTTGTTGATGATATAGTTTTCGAGAATATCGGAAGAAAAAACTTTCACAAATTCCTCATCTTCAAACGCATTTTTCCAATCTGTTTTGAAAACAAATGGATTCTGGAATTCAGCTTCGTTAATTTTATTGTCTAACATTATTTTTGAGTTTTAAATGCTAATTCTATTTGGTTTAAAAACTATTATCGTTGAATTTTAAACAAATGAAAAGGCAGTTCCGGTGGCAGTTCTACAAAATTCCACTCTTTATCCCAAACGTAACTATTTCCGGTAATTAAATCCGTAATTTGAATAGGAATTCCTTTCCATAAACCCATTGGAAGCCTTACCATTGCCTGACTTCTGTTGAATGCGTCAAGGCTTACAACCATTAAAGTTTCGTTTTGTCTGTCATCGTCATATTTGTAATATGCCATAATTTGCTCATTATTGGTATCACAAAAAACAATATTATTGGTTTGTTGCAACGAAATTTGCTCTTTTCTAATTGTATTGACACGAGTGATTAAGGTCGTGATTTTATTTTGCTTATCCCAATCCCATTTGTAATATTCGTATTTTTCAGAATCTAAATATTCTTCTTTTCCCGCTGCCATTGGAGCGCAAACCATATACTCGAAAACAGGTCCATAAATCCCAACACTGGAACTCAATGTTGCAGCCAAGAAATATTTTTGGAGATGAACAGATTCATTTCCGCTTTGCAACGCAAAAGGATTTATATCTGGCGTATTAGGCCAAAAATTAGGACGATAGAATTCTTTTTGTTCGCTTTGAGTTAATTCTTCCACATATTCGGTCAATTCCTTTTTAGAATTTCTCCAGGTAAAATAGGTGTAGGATTGGGTAAATCCTTGTTTTGCCAATTCGTTCATAATTTTTGGACGCGTGAAAGCTTCCGCCAAAAACAATACATCAGGATGTTTTTTCTTGATTTCGCCTATCAGCCAACCCCAAAAATAAAAAGGTTTTGTGTGTGGATTGTCAACTCTATAAATCTTGATATCGCATTCTTCTATCCAAAATAAGGCAGCATCCAGCAATTCTTTCCAAAGGTTTTTCCAGTCGCTACTTTCGAAATAAATAGGTTGAATATCTTGGTATTTTTTTGGAGGATTTTCGGCATATTGCACCGTTCCGTCTGGTCGCCACTTAAACCATTGCGGAAAATCTTTTACATAAGGATGATCTGGCGCAGCTTGCAAAGCATAATCCATTGCGACTTCTATTCCTAAATCTTTTGCTTTTTTTACCAAAGATTTAAAATCGTCAATGCTACCCAATTCTGGATGTGTCGATTTATGACCACCATAGTGCGAACCAATTCCCCAAGGCGAACCTACATCGCCCGGATTTGCATTGGTGGCATTATTTTTACCTTTGCGATTTACCTCTCCAATAGGGTGAATTGGCGGAAAATATAAGGTGTCAAATCCCATTGCGGCAACTCTTGGCAACAACCGTTCACAATCTTTGAAGGTTCCGTGCTGATTAATTTCGGCGGAAGCCGAACGTGGAAAAAATTCATACCAAGTGCTGAATAATGCTTTTTTCCTGTCAACGTAAACTTTCAATTCCGATGATTTATTTTCTAAAAAACGAATGGGATATTTCTTGAAAATTTGATGTAAATAAGAAGATGTTGCTTCCTGAATTGCCTTGTCATAATCGGATTCATTTGTGAAATAGATTGCGAGTTTTTCGAGATATTCTTTCTCTTGGGCATTCGCCAATTTCAAAACCGCTTTCACATATTCTGCACCTTCGAGCAACTCCGATTTTACGTGCTGATTATCTTGTATTTTTCGTTCGGTTCCGTGTTGCCAATTCAAAGCATAATCTACCCAACCTTCAACAAAATAAGTGTAAAAACCTTGTTTTCCGACTTTAAAACTGGCGAACCATTCCTCATTTACCGAAGGATTCATTCTAATTTCCTGCCATTTTTTGTCGTTTTCGTGCTTGAATTTTACGCAGCATTCAATGACATCGTGTCCGTCAGAAAAAACATCGGCGGTTACATTTACATTTTGATTTACAATTCTCTTAATCGGATTGATGCCACCATCAAGTTGTGGTAACACATTTTCAATTACTATTCGGGTTTGATTCTGCATTTTTTATTTTTAAAAATTCTACTAAAATTAGCGAAAAAATAGGCTTCGCAACTGGTTTTAACATCTTTCTCAAAGTTTTGAACTTTGACAAAGGTTAAACATTTTACCACAATGATTCTCTAGCAGTTGCTCTGCGTGAGGGATTGCAGTGGAGCTCTTTTTTTATCTCGTTTTTTTCGAGATAAAAAAAAGCGGGAACGTAAAGCCCGACCCGTAGTTTTTACGGAGGGTCACGCCCAAATGAAATTGCTGTTTTTTATTCAATTCTGAAATTATCAGGTAGAACAGCTCCTTTTTTGACCACCACAATTCCGTCCTTAATGGCGTATAACACATTGGAAGAATCTGCCAAATGTTGACCTCCGTTTATATAAACATTATTCCCAATTCTACAATTTTTATCTACAATGGCATTGCTAATAAAACAATCTGTTCCAATTCCCATTAATTGTTTGCCGCTTTCAATATCATCGTTGATGTCGTCAATATTTTGATAAAAATCGTTGCCCATCACATAACAATTTTTAATAACTGTTCCTTCACCAATTCTGGAACGTACTCCAATAACTGAACGATTTATTTCTTTAGCATTGATGATGCAACCTTCTGAAAATAAGGATTTTTCAACCAATGTTTTCTTAAATTTTGAAGGTGGCAATAATCTGGCTCTTGTAAAAATTTTATTGTCGTTATCAAATAAATTAAACTGAGGCAAATCATCGGTTAAACCAATATTCGCTTCAAAAAAAGAATCAATATTACCAATATCTGTCCAATAACCTTCAAACTGGTAACTTAATATTTTTTTATTCCCAACAGCTTGCGGAATAATTTCTTTTCCAAAGTCCTTAGTATCAGGATTTTTCATTATGTCAATCAATAACTTTCTGTTGAAAATATAAATTCCCATTGAAGCCAAATAATGTTTCCCCTCGCTTTTCATTTGATCACTTACCTCCGAAGTCCAATTTGGCAACAATTCTTTAGCTGGTTTTTCGATAAAAGATTCGATACAACTTTCAGAATTTGTTTTTAATATACCAAATTCAGGTGCATCTTTATCATTTACCGGTAAAGTGGCGATAGAAATGTCGGCTCCACAATTAATATGAGCTTCCAGCATTTCGTTGAAATCCATTTGGTACAATTGGTCACCCGAAAGAATCAACGCATATTCAAACTCGTGATTCAAAAAATGTGGCATACATTGTCTTACGGCATCGGCAGTTCCTTGAAACCAGGTTGGGTTATCAGGAGTTTGCTCGGCAGCAAGAATATCTACAAATGCCTGACTGAAAATGCTAAAATTGTATGTATTTTTAATATGCGCATTCAACGAAGCCGAATTAAATTGTGTCAAAACAAACATTTTAAAAATATCTGAATTGATACAATTTGAGATTGGAATATCGACTAATCTATATTTTCCTCCAATTGGCACGGCAGGTTTAGACCTCGTTTCTGTTAATGGATACAGCCTTGAACCTTGTCCTCCTCCCAAAATAATCGCAATAACGCTTTTCTTTTTAGCTTTCATTTTTCTTCAAAATTAAATTATACAACTCTATATATTCTTGACAAACACTCTCCCAAGAGTGGTCGATATTCATTCCTGCTTTTCGAATTTTATTCCAGTTTTTCTTGTCATTATGCAATTTTACAGCTCTTTGAATCGAATAGCAAACATCCGAAACTGATGCCTGATCGTGACAAATTCCGTTTCCATCGTCTTCAAAATCGATTACGGTGTCTTTTAATCCGCCGGTTCTTCGCACTATGGGAATTGTTCCGTATCGAAAGGAATACATTTGGTTCAAGCCACAAGGTTCCACTCGTGAAGGCATTAGTAAAAAATCGGAGCCAGCATAAATCAAGTGAGCCAATTCTTCATTATATCCTATAAAAGCATTGTAATTTCCTTTGAAACTGGTCGATAAATGACTCAACTGATTTTCAATTTCCTTATTTCCTGAGCCTAAAATTAGAATATTAATTTCCTTAAAATTTTCTGATAACGCAAAAGCTGCTGTGTGTGGCAATACATCGGCTCCTTTTTCTTCTAATAATCTTCCAATAAAACTAAAAAGCGGTTTTGTCGGGTCTAAATTAAATTGACTGCACAACTTTTCTTTATTTTCTTGTTTCCCTTTTGCGAAATTTTTAATAGAATACTTTTTTTCTATCATTTTATCCTTGGCAGGATTCCAAACTTCTACATCAATTCCGTTCAAAATCCCTTTAGATTTATGCCTTACAAGATTAAATAAAGATTCAAGTCCATAAGCAAAATTGTTTATTTCATTCAAATAATTAGGCGAAACCGTTGTCACTGCCGAAGCACATTTTATGGCTGTTGCCAATGAATTTATTCTGTTATTCCATTCTAAAGCGGTCACTTTCGACAAATCGAACTCGGGCAAATAATATAATTTATCAAAACCAAATTGCCCTTGGTAAATCGAATTATGAATTGTAATTACAGTTTTAATATTTCGTAATCTATCATATTTATTGGCATACTGCATCATAAACGGAATCAATCCGGTATGATGATCGTGACAATTTATCACATCTGGAACTTCGGTTCTGGTCATCAGCCAATCTAAAGTTGCTATTTGAAAAGACAAAAAACGTTCGATGTCATCTTCGTATCCATACACCTCTTTTCGGTCGAATAATTCCGTAATATCAACCAAAAACAATTCAAATCCCAGCGAATCATTCTTTTCTTTTAAGACCTTGAAAGGAAAATTAAAATTTCCTAACTCAACAAAACCATCATAAACAGATACAAATTCGTTTTCTTTAATAAATTGGGTATCATAAGCCGGAATCACAACTCTCACAAGGTGTCCCGCATTATTTTGATACTTTGGCAATGCTCCCACAACATCTCCTAAACCACCAACTTTTGCCGCTGGATAGCACTCTGCCGCTAAGTGAAATAGTTCCATTTGAGAAATTTGTCTTTTAAATTTTTAAAGAAAATCATCAGTTCAGTTAAATTAATATTTTATAAAATATCCAATTAAACCTATAAATTAGTGCTACTTTTATGCTTTTCTAAATTTAGTAAAAAAAATAGTAAATAATTACTCCTAATAAAATTTATTGAAATGCCAAAAAACAAACCCAATCACAGGCAATCATTGAAAATTCCTAAACTAATATTGCAATTTAGTAAATTTATCTCTTTTATTTCACCAAAATTAGCAACACTTTTTGCTGCAAAATTATTTACCACACCAATAAAACACAAAATTCCAAAAAGAGAATTGGAAATGGATAGTAAAAGCATCCAAAAATTAATTGAAATTCCGGCAATTAATAAAAAAGTGATGATTTACCAATATGGAGAAAGTGACAAAAAAATTTTATTGGCACACGGTTGGTCAGGACGTGGAACTCAACTCTTCAAAATAGCTGATGAACTGATAAAAATGGGATATTCCACCATTAGTTTTGATGCCCCGGCTCACGGAAAATCCCCTGGAAAAACTACTATAATGTCTGAATTTGTTGAAACAATATTAGAGATAGAGAGGAAATTTGGTCCTTTTGAGGCCGCTGTCGGGCATTCTTTAGGAGGAATGTCACTGCTAAACGCCGTAAAAAAGGGGTTTTCGATAAATACATTGGTGATCATTGGAAGCGGTGATATCGTTCAAGATATTTTAGACAATTTTGTAGCAAAATTAGAATTAAAACCAAGCATCAGTAACCAACTTCGTTTGCATTTCGAAAAGAAATATGGTGAAGAAATGGATAATTATTCTGCATACAAATCAGCAATAGAAGTAACGATTCCAGTTTTGGTAATTCATGATAAAAACGATAATGAAGTTCCTATAGAAGCAGGAATTCATATTCATAAACATCTAAAAAATGGCGAATTATTTCTAACCGAAGGATTAGGTCATCGCAAAATTCTTGGTGATTTTGAGGTGATTGAGAAAGTGGTTCGGTTTATCGTTTAATTACAAACTTCCATAACCAAAAAACCCCGTTTCGTTAGAAACAGGGTTTTTCAAAAAAAAGGCGACGACATACTCTCCCACATAACTGCAGTACCATCTGCGCAGGCG
>DZAU01000190.1 GCA_022729635.1 Flavobacterium psychrophilum | reverse complement strand
TCAAAAGAATGCTTGCATTCTTTTTGAAAAAATCACTATTTTCAAAATTCTGATTCACAACATTAACGTAGTTAATGATGTTCAAAACCAATCGCTCTTTAGAGCGAAATTCGTCATTTTTCAGTTGCTTTAATGGAGAAGATTTTAATTCCATTCCAATTTGTGCAAAATCAGCTTCTGCCAAAGAGTTTGGTTCATAACCAAAATAGAATTTCTCTAAAACTTGTCCAAAGTTACCTTTGCCTGAATATGAATGTTCCAAAACTTTTGCGTCGCAAACTTGTCTTAAAGATTTACCTTTTAACTTTTTTGCATACTCGATTACAGAGTTTTTGTCGCTTGGATTATACTGTAACTTCATTATTTATTTTTTGAGTTAAAGCAATTCCAATTTTTTCTATTACACCAACAACTAAAGCATTACCCATAAAAAATGCACGTTTTGTGTCTGTAATTCCATCAAATTTAGTGTGATTATCAGGAAACATATTTAATCTTTCTAATTCAACTGGCGACAATCTTCTGTAACCTTTTGCAGTTTTTATAACGTGTTTGAATCTCGATGCAGATTTTCCGCCTTCGCCTGTAATAATGGTTCTTGATGGTTTGTCTAATGAATCTGGAAAAATCATTCCACCTTCGCTGTAATTATATTCAAAACCTTGTGCGTTTTTACGCATTTCTTTTTTTGCACCTTTCAGATAAAACCATTTGTCTAAATCTTCCTCGTTTATGTAGAATTCTTCAGTTACTTCTCCGTTTTGAATTATGTCTTTTAAGATTGTAAATTTGTCCTCGTAACTTGGTTTTGTTTTAATTGTCGTTACAATTCCATCAATCATAATTCCTGTATTTTCAAACATTCCTGTTTTGCCGTTTATGTTGAAATTTTCTGAAATTTCAACAATATCTCCTTTGAGTTCAAACTCTTTTGGAAATAAAATATTGTCCGATTGAACTGGAAAAGCGTTTGCTAAAGTTCCATTATTCAATATCCAATCATTAGGATTTGTTTCTTTTATCTCGTTATATATTGTTGAATTTTGCAAATAAGCCAAAATGAAAATCCTTTTTCTTCGTTGTGGCATTCCGTATTCTGAAGCGTTTACAACTCTCCATTCAACTGCATAACCTAAATCGTTTAGACTTTTTAGAATTATTGCAAAATCTCGTCCACGTTGTCCCGATGGTGAAATTAAAAGTCTATCTACGTTTTCGAGAAATAAATATTTTGTTTTATTTTCTTTTTCACTCAAAATTTTGTGAATTGACCAC
>DZAU01000189.1 GCA_022729635.1 Flavobacterium psychrophilum | reverse complement strand
GGCTCTATAACGAATAAGGTGGGTAATCAAAACCAAGCTTACCCGAAATAAAATATATCATGTTTATAAAATTCTTAATATTGCTATATCCTCTAGCTCTTCTTTTTGCAAGTTGAATTTTCGAATTAATTCCCTCTAATACACCATTAGTGATTTTTGTGTCAAAATAAGCAACAATTCCCCACCAGTGGGCTTTAATAGTGTTTACAAATTTGGTAAATGGTTGTATTCCTGCCTCAAGAGCTTTCTGACACCAAAACCACAGATAACCTTTAGCCTCCTCAATATCTTCAACATCAAATACATCCATAAAAAGTTCTCTCAGTCTATATGCTTCTCCTAATGTTGGATAAAGTGGCAGTAGCATATCTAATTCTGACTTCTTTGCTGCTGATAAATTTTCATATTTACGAAGAATAGTATAGCGATGTCCTTTTAATAATTCATTCCCTTTTCTTTCTGATTTTCTAACCTCATCCAGTGTTTTGTTTAAGGATTGTACTAAATGAAATTTATCAAAAACAATTTGTGAATCAGGCAGATGTGCCATAGCTCCACTGACAAATGCAACGGACATATCCATGCTTATAAGTTCAATATTTTCTTTTTTTCCTCCTTTTGATTCAAGTTCATTCACAAAAGATTCAATTGTGGAACCATCTTTGCCTTCCGTTACAAAAATTGTTCTATGCTGTTCCATATCAACAAATTGAGTTACGTAACTATGCCCTTTCTTTCTTGAAGTTTCATCTACACCGATAAATTTTACATCACTTAAGTCATCTTTTGAGTAAGCTCGTTCAATCCAATAATCAAACACACGCCAAACCCGAGGTGCAGTAACACCAATACACGCAGAAACTTTACTCACAGGCATTTCGCTCTCTATCAACAACATTGCATAGGCTTCAAACATTAGCGTAAACCCACTCCCAGAACGAGACCAAGGAACTTCAACTATATTAATATTTCCATCTTTATTCTTTATTCGTGGAACTCTTGCATGTAAAAAACAACGATGTTGAAAGAAGTTGAGATGCTGCCATATCTTAGTTTCTGTATCATATGCAGTTACCGACTCGCCTGTTGAATTTACAAAACGAAAACCTCGCTCAAAATCGATGTGAATATGAAGTTCTTTCTCTTGTCTATTTGATTCTACAAGTTCAACATTGCTAACAAACCATGGACTGCTTAGTCCCAATCCTATCGTAAATATATCTGTGCTATTCATCTTACAAATATACTACAATTTTTGATTACCCACCCGAAACGTTACAGAGCC
>DZAU01000188.1 GCA_022729635.1 Flavobacterium psychrophilum | reverse complement strand
GCAAGTTTATAATCTTTTTCGCTAAAACCTGCTTTATTTAAGCCTTTTACAATGTTTTGCAAAGTATCCATAAACTTGGACGAAGCCGTTAAAACATAACTAAGATTTAAAAGCGGAAAGTTATGTTTCATCACATAAGGCTGACGCAAAACCCTGCCTAAAATTTGTTCCACATCAACTGCCGAACTTTTGTCGGCTAATGATGCTAAAATATAAGCAAAAGGTGCATCCCAACCTTCTTTTAGTGCATTAATAGTTATGATGTAACGAACTTCACAATCACGGCTCATTAAATCAATTCCTTTAATCTCGTTGATACTTGCGGTTTTGATTTTAATTTGCTCAACGGGAATTTTTAATTCAATGAGTTTTTCTTTAAGTTTTTGAACGTTCGATTTTTCTTCGTCTGCGTTTAAAAAATCCTTGCCATTTTTTGGCTGTGCCTGAAAAAGAACAATTGGACGAATGTATTTACCACCTTTCTTTTCTTCTTCAATGGCTTGCAATTCCAAACGTTTTTGCAATTGTAAACTCGAATTTATTACTTCCGTTTTATCCTGATGATTGTAAACGATTACAGGAAGTTTAACCATATTTTCACGCTTTAGCTCCAAAGCATCAATAAAACTGATAATATTACTATTGTTACGAGGCGTAGCAGTAAGGTCGAGAATAAAACAAGGATTAAATGCTTTTAGCATTTCAACGCTCAAGTCGGTTTCGGCATTGTGGCTTTCGTCAACCACTACCAAAGGATTTAAAAATTGCATGACCTTCATTAACGAAATTTCTTCGTCTTTGCCTAATAGCGTTTCAAAGGATTGTAACGAACCGTTTTGCTCAAATACTTTTCGTCCTTCTTTATTTGCTGTGCGAATACTGTCGAAACTTAGAACGAAAATATTGAGCTGCTCCTTTACCGAAGTGGAATTAAATCCGCTTCCTTGTAGCAATGCGGATTTGTCAAATACTTCTACTTTATTGCCAAAGTGCGAATTAATTTTTTGGCGGTATGGGTGCGATGTATCTTTAAGGTTTTTAATGGTTTGGTCTAAAATAGTGATTGACGGAACAAGCCAAACAACCGCCTTTGGGCGGTCATAATCAAAAGCATCAAAAACAGTTTTAATGGCATTGCAGGCTATAAAGGTTTTACCGCCGGCGGTCGGTACTTTTATACAAATATGCGGCACTCGTGCCACATTATTTTTATATGGTTCAATGGCAGTGCCGGAAAAAGGATAGAGTGGAGTTCTCGGGTGTTTTGCCCAAAAATTATAAAATGCTTCTTTCGTGTCTTTGGTTTCCTGTA
>DZAU01000187.1 GCA_022729635.1 Flavobacterium psychrophilum | reverse complement strand
TAAATTAAACAATATGAAACCTATCTACAAAAAAATCTTTCTTCTTTGCTCTTTCCTCTATTTTCTATCAGGAAACGCCCAAGCACCTAACAAATTCAGCTTTCAAGCCGTTGTGCGCAATTCAAGCAATCAATTAGTTACGAACCAATCGGTTGGAGTTAAAATTTCGCTTATATCGGTAGTAATGTCTTCTGAAACTGCAGAATTTGAAGAAACACATACAGTAACTACCAACATCAACGGACTTTTCTCGCTTAAAGTAGGTGAAGGAACATTGGTTTTAGGCGATTTTACTACTGCTATGAATTCTAATGCTAGTAGCAAAAAAATAAAATGTGAAATTGACCCAACAGGTGGCACCAATTATACAATTGTTTCAAACGAGCAATTATTGAGCATGCCTTATGCCTTAAAAGCGAATTTTGCAACTTATGCAAACAATGCCAATTCTGCAACAACAGCTGATACGGCAACTACTGCCAATTCTGTTAATGGAATAGCTGGAACTGAAGGGTATGTGCCTGTTTTTGGCGCGAATAATGCTATTGGAAACTCAACACTTTTTAATGATGCTTCTGGAAATATTGGATTAAATACCGAGTTACCAACAGCAAAATTTGAAATTAAAAACACATTATCTTCTACGCCAGCTCTAAAAATTACTACTATTGACAATGTAAATAGCACTTTTTCAAATTCACTACAAATGGAAGCGCATGCTGAAAAAAACTCCATAAATTTTTCATTTTGGGATATAACAAAAGCGGCCATTATTTCTAATCATTTTGGTGATTTAAGTTTTTATAGTAAGAATGCAGGTATTGACATCAATTACCCACAATTTAAAGTAACTCAAAATGAAATCGAATTGAATTCTAATTTCGTAAAAATTGGCTCTTATGGCAGCTTAATAAAAGCTTTAGATCAAACCAGCGAACTGCTTATTGGAAGTAGTGATGTTTCCAAAAAAGTGGTGCATATCAATCGTTCCAATTATAATATAACTCGATTTCATCCGCATGTTACCCTTAAACAAGAAGGCAATTTCTCAGATGTTTTTTCGGTTTCTGTTACTAATATTACCAATTTTGGCTATGATATAGTTATTTATAGAATAGACGGAACGGGTTGGTCCCAAAATTTAAAAGCAAGTATTTTAATAATCGAAAAATAATAAACATCCTATCTGAAACTTAAAAATAAATGAAAAAAATAAATAACCTCTTTCTTTTTCTCTTTTTCCTTTTTTTTCTAAAAGGAAATGCACAATCCTCAAGTGGAGGTTGCTGGAAAACAATATCTGCTGGTGGCAAT
>DZAU01000186.1 GCA_022729635.1 Flavobacterium psychrophilum | reverse complement strand
TAAAATCTGAACGGAATGTATAAGCAAAAATCAGCATTATTGCCCTTGTATCCACCTTTCGATAGTGAGCATATTCAAAATTTATATCTGAAACAATAACTTCGCTGCTCTGTGTATTAAAGATATCGGTTATTGTCAATGCCAAACGTCCCTGGCCTTGTAATATTTTTTGCTGAAACCCGAGGTCAATAAAATAGACTTCTTTTGTTATGCCTTGCGGTATAGCAATTGGCGACGTGTAGTTAGCGGTAATTTGAAGTCTGCCATTTTTCCATACATCAAAATTATTGATGAATTTGACGTAGCCCGACAGTAAACTTTCCAAGGCATTTTGCAATTCGGGACTAGGCTCAATTCGTTGTTCGTATAATGACGCATCGAGATTTATAGTCCAAATATTGAAAGGTTTATAAGTGAAAACAGCTTCTGCTCCAAAAGTAGAAGAATTTCCGAAATTTTCGGGACTTGTAGTGCTCACACCGCTACTATCGATAGTGGTATAAGGGAAAATACTGTTGCTCGTCAATCGGTAAAACAAGGAAGCAGAAAGACTTGCCTTTTTAAAAGCGTGATTATAGTTAAATTCGAATGCATTCGAAATTTCAGGTTGAATATCGGGATTGCCCGACCAAACGTTTAACGAATCGGTAATGTCGATAAATGGGCTGTATTGCCCAATTGTAGGGCGATTGATGCGTTTGCTGTAAGCAAGTTTAAACGAATTTCTTTTTGCTGTGTAGTAAATAAGTGAAGCGGAAGGAAAGAATTGGAAATATTCATTTGAAAAATTGTATGCTGAATAAGCATTATCACCATCATTCCAAACCGGCTCAGCTCTTAACCCAAACTGATATTTCCATGCAGGCTCCTGCTGTGTACCTATCCAGCCTGTGTATAGCAGATAAAGGGCATGAATTTGTTCGTTGAATTTGAATATATCTGTATGAGCAGAATCTGTAACAAAACTGCCATTTTGCTGGTTGGCTCGAAGATAATCATCATTAATAAACCTGAATGTTGCTTTATAACCGGTTTCTATTAATCCCTTTTCTTTAACCGGATGCTCATAATTAATTGTAAGGTTGGTCAGGTTAGCGTCTTCGTAAAAATGTGTTTTTTGTAAAAACGGGTCGCCAATTTCAACGTTTTGTTCGGTTAAATTCTGTGTCGAGATGTCGGTGTTTTCCCTGTTGTATTCAATGGCAGAACTTGCATCAATGGTAAGAACCCTGTTTTGATTGAAATTTCTCGTGTAATTAAACAAAAGTTCGCCTGTATGGAAACGCCTGATTTCGTTTGAGTATCTGCTGTTACGGC
>DZAU01000185.1 GCA_022729635.1 Flavobacterium psychrophilum | reverse complement strand
GTCATCGTAGAGCAAGAACTCAATGCCTGATTAGGGCAAGCCGCATCAAAAGCATTGTAGCCACTTCCTGAATTAAAAACAATTATGCCACGAACTCCTTGACCGGAAATGTAAACAGCATTACTTACATATAATAAGCTTGAATAAGCAGGTAAATTCATATTAACATCCAAGTTTACAGAGTAATTTGGCAAATATGGATTGTTATTATTAGCAGAATTGGTGCTACAGCCAAAAAGCATTGGAAAAGCAACCAAAAGAAGAAAATATTTTTTCATTATGGAATTATTTTTAAGATAATTAGCGAGACAAATTTAATTTATTTAACTTTGAAATAGATATGTTTAACGTATCTTTATAGATTAAATAAAAATAATAGTATCTTTGCGAAAAGAAATCCCGTCCAGATGGGATTTTTTGTATTTTATATAAACGATGAAATTATGACTAAAGTATCTTATTACACCGCCGAAGGATTAAAGAAATTGAGAGACGAATTAGATCAATTAAAGAGTATTGAAAGACCAAAAGCTTCGCAAGCCATTGCAGAAGCAAGAGATAAAGGCGATCTGTCAGAAAATGCCGAATATGATGCTGCAAAAGAAGCACAAGGAATGTTGGAGATGAGAATTGCCAAACTCGAAGACATACATTCTAACGCTAGATTAATTGACGAAACCCATCTTGATGTTTCTAAAGTGTTGGTTTTATCCAATGTAAAAATCAAGAATCAGGCTAATGGAATGGAAATGAAATACTTGCTTGTAGCCGAAAGCGAAGCCGATTTGAAAACAGGAAAAATATCTGTAACTTCACCTATTGGTAGAGGTTTACTAGGAAAAAAAATAGGTGAAGTTGCCGAAATCACAGTGCCTAACGGCGTTTTGAAATTCGAAATTCTAGAAATTTCTCGTGATTAAAACTTCCCTACCTGCCGGCAGGGAACTTCTAACTTCCAACTTCTAACTTCCAACTTCCTATGTCAAGTATTTTTACAAAAATCATAAAAGGAGAAATTCCTTGCTACAAAATAGCCGAGGATGATAAATTTCTGGCTTTTTTGGATGTAAATCCAAATGCAAAAGGACATACTTTATGTGTACCAAAACAGGAAATTGATAAAATTTTCGATATCGAAGAGGACTTGTATCTTGGACTGATGCAGTTTTCCAAAAAAATTGCCGTTGCACTCGAAAAATCGGTGCGCTGTGAGCGCATAGGAATGGCAGTTATTGGGCTCGAAGTTCCTCACGCTCACGTTCATTTAATTCCCTTAAACGAAATGGATGAAATGCGTTTTCAGAAAAAAATCACTATGACTAAAGAAGAATTTGAGGAATT
>DZAU01000104.1 GCA_022729635.1 Flavobacterium psychrophilum | reverse complement strand
TTTAATTGCAATAAATCTCCTGTTTTACAATTTCCCGTTCTTAATTTCATCCACAATTTCAGGATTCAATAAAGTCGAAGTATCTCCAAAATTAGAGAAATCACCTTCGGCTATTTTGCGAAGAATGCGACGCATAATTTTTCCGGAACGCGTTTTTGGTAAACCGGAAACAAACTGTATTTTATCTAATTTGGCAATGGGTCCAATGTGATCTGAAATATGTCGATTGATTTCTTTAATAAGATTGTCTCTGTCACGATATTCTCCTGATTCTTTCAAGATTACAAAACCATACAAAGCATTCCCTTTGATGTCGTGAGGGAAACCAACGATAGCGCTTTCGGCAACTGCCGGATGTTCATTTATTGCATCCTCGATAGGTGCTGTTCCCAGATTATGACCAGAAACAATGATAACATCATCAACCCGACCCGTGATTCTGTAATAACCTACCTCATCACGCAAAGCTCCGTCACCAGTGAAATATTTACCAGGGAAAGCGCTAAAATAAGTTTCTTTGTAGCGTTGATGATCACCCCAAATGGTTCTCGCAATTCCTGGCCAAGGAAACTTAATACACAAGCTTCCGGTGACCTGATTGCCTTCTATTTCATTGCGTTTTTCATCCATCAAAACAGGCTGAATTCCTGGCAATGGCAAGGAAGCGTATGTTGGTTTTGTTGGTGTCACAAACGGAATTGCCGAAATCATAATGCCACCAGTTTCAGTTTGCCACCAAGTATCGACCAAAGGGCAACGTTTTCCGCCTACATGGTCATTGTACCAGTGCCAAGCTTCCTCGTTGATGGGTTCACCAACAGATCCAATGACTTTCAAAGAGGCTAACGGATATTTTTGTACGTATTCCAGTTTTTCTTTTGCCAAGGCACGAATTGCGGTTGGTGCTGTATAAAATTGAGTTATTTTGTGTTTTTCGATAATTTCCCAAAAACGGCTGAAATCAGGATAAGAAGGAACGCCTTCGAATAGTACAGTTGTTGCTCCATTCAATAACGGACCATATAAAATATAGGAATGTCCGGTAATCCAACCAATATCGGCGGTACACCAGAAAATATCATTTTCTTCATAATTGAAAACATTCTTGAAAGTATAGGCGGTGTAAACCATATATCCGGCTGTGGTGTGTACCATTCCCTTTGGTTTTCCGGTTGAACCTGAAGTGTAAAGTATAAATAATGGATCTTCAGCATCCATAATTTCGGCAACACTATTGTCCGATGCTGCATCAATTAACGGTTGTAACCATTGGTCACGACCTGGTTTCATAGTAATTGAAGTATGGGTTCTTTTGGCAACCAAAACAGTTTCTACACAAGGACAATTTATTAGGGCATCATCAATAATTCCTTTTAAATCTATCGTTTTTTCGCCTCTGAATCCACCGTCCGATGTGATAACAATTTTGCACTCGCTGTCATTGATTCTCGCAGCAACTGCCGAAGCCGAAAATCCCGCAAAAACCACCGAATGTATGGCACCGATTCTTGCACAAGCCAAGACAGAAACTGCCAGTTCGGGAATCATTGGCAAATAAATACAAACTCTGTCACCTTTTTCTATTCCTTGCTCACGTAATACATTTGCCATTTTTGAAACTCTCGAGTACAAATCGTTATACGTTATGTGTTGTGCTTCTTCATTTGGATTATTGGGTTCGAAAAGAATGGCTGTTTTCTCGCCTCTTTTGGCAAGATGCCTGTCAAGACAGTTCTTGACGATATTAACTTTGGCACCAAGAAACCATTTTATTTTGGCTTCAGCCATATCAAACTCTATTACTTTTTCGCATTCCTGATACCAAGTAAAGTTTTCGGAAGCTATTTTATTCCAAAATTTCCTTGGTTCACGAACCGATTTGTTGTAATGCTTGAAGTATTGTTCTAAATTCTCGATTTTATAGTAACTCATAATTATTTTGATTTTTTTATAAAGGCAAAACTTTTCTTCCTAATTTTTCGTTGATTACTATTGCGGCTCCTTCATAAAAAGCAAAAAAACCACAAAGAATTCCTTCGTAACCTGCAACGGTGTGAATACTTTCATTTCCTGTAAAACTGGCTGCAGAAAGTAATGCAAACAAAACAACCAAAGAACCAAAAATTAGTTTTCCAATGGTGTTTCCGTTGAGCGTTCCAATGAAAAAAGCCAAGGTAAATAAACCCCAAAGTCCCAAATAAAAACCCATTGAAGCTCCGTCAGGTTTTGTAACTCCCATCAAAGGAAGTGTCCATAAAGCCACAAGCGATAACCAAAAAAATCCGTAAGAAGTAAAAGCCGACATCCCGAAACCATTTCCTTTTTTCCATTCCATAACTCCGGCAATAACTTGCTGCGTGCCTCCAATAAATATTCCCATTGCCATAATCATTGAGTTGAGTTCATAAAAACCTGCATTGTGAATGTTCAATAAAATAGTGGTCATCCCAAAACCAAAAAGCCCCAAAGGTGCCGGATTTGCGGTTGTGTCTTTGATAATTCGTTCCATAAAATTTAAAGTTGTTTTTTATTGGTTTTAGAATGAAATTTTCACTTTCTTTATTAAGAAAATTACAATCTATCAATATATAGTTCACAAATATATCAAACCTGCTCGATTTTTAGAATAATTTTTTTGTTTCGTTTTTTGGAATAATTGTAACCCAACAATTTTGAATTGTTTAGCTTCGTTTTATAATAAATGCTGGAGCAAGTTTTAAATATGACAATTATCATTTTTTTTACAATGAAATGACAATATCTTTGAAAGGAATATAAATAGAATAGAATAATAATAAATAAACTTACGAATATGTCACAAGTTAAAAAGCCAACAAAGTATGTGTATTCCTTTGGTAATGGCAAAGCAGATGGTAATGAATCTATGAAAAACTTATTGGGAGGAAAAGGAGCTAATCTAGCCGAAATGGCAGGTCACCCAAATCTTTTGTTACCCGTTCCTCCTGGATACACACTTACTACAGAAGTTTGTACCGCTTATTACGATAATAAAAAGAAATATCCTTCGGAACTTCAAGCTCAAGCTGATAAAGCATTGGCAGCTGTTGAAAAAGAAATGGGCAAAAAATTCGGTGATGTAAACAATCCTTTGTTGCTTTCTGTTCGTTCTGGCGCAAGAAAATCTATGCCCGGAATGATGGACACCGTTTTGAATATTGGACTCAACGAACAAACTATCGAAGGGGTTATCAAGCAATCAGGTGATGCTCGTTTTGCTTATGATGCTTACCGTCGTTTGATAATGATGTATGCCGATGTGGTGATGGAAAAAGCCGCCGGAATTGAGCCTAAAGACGGAAAAGGAATTAGAAAAGTATTAGACGAAAAACTAGAAAAAGTAAAACATAAACAAGGCTATCAATTTGATACTGATTTAACGGTTGCCGAATTAAAAGCTTTGGTAAAAGAATTTAAAGCCACAATTATTAAAGTTTTAGGCGCACCATTCCCTGAAGATCCAAAAGAACAATTATGGGGAAGTATTGGTGGTGTGTTTAGCAGCTGGATGGGAAAACGAGCCATCGAATACCGTCGTATTGAAAATATTCCACACCAATGGGGAACAGCAGTAAATGTTCAAGCCATGGTTTTCGGAAATATGGGGGATTCTAGTGCTACCGGTGTTGCTTTTACAAGAAATCCAGGTAATGGAGAAGATTATTTTTATGGTGAATATTTAATTAATGCTCAAGGAGAAGATGTGGTTGCGGGGATTAGAACTCCTGCCCCAGTGAATGATAAATCTAAAAATGATCATAGCAGACTACTACCAACTCTAGAAGAAGTAATGCCTGTGGCTTACAAACAACTGTTTGAAATTCAAAACAGACTAGAGAATCACTACAAAGACATGCAAGATATTGAGTTTACTATCGAAAAAGGAACATTGTATATGCTACAATGCCGTATCGGAAAACGTAATGGTGTTGCCGCTGTAAAAATTGCTAGCGATATGTACAATTCAAAATTAATTGATGCCAATACTGCAGTAATGCGAGTAGGCCCAAATCAATTAGTTGAATTGTTATTACCTATGTTGAATCCAGAAATTCAAAAAATAACCAAACCCGTAGCCAAAGGATTGCCAGCAGGACCAGGAGGAGCAATAGGACGTGTCGTTTTCTCTTCTAATGATGCTGTAGAATGGGCTAGTCGTGGCGAAAAAGTAATTTTGGTAAGAGAAGAAACCTCTCCGGAAGATGTGGACGGAATGCACAAATCACAAGCCATTCTTACTACCAAAGGAGGAATGACTTCTCACGCTGCATTAGTGGCAAGAGGCTGGGGAAAATGTTGTATTGTAGGTTGTAATGATATTCAAATTAACAGCGAAACCAAATCTTTTAGAGCTAACGATGGTACTTTTATCAAAGAAGGCGATTGGTTAAGTCTTGACGGTACAAAAGGATTGGTTTATCTTGGAAGTATGGATTTGGTTGATGTAGATTTAGATAAAAATCAATCCTACAAAAACCTAATGAAATTGGTAGATAAAACCAAAGTAATTGGTGTTCGTACCAATGCTGAAACTCCTGGAGATGCGGAACAAGGTGCAAGATTTGGAGCCGAAGGAATTGGGCTTTTCCGTACAGAACACATGTTTTATGGAGAAGGAAGCGACCAACCTTTATTTTTATTACGCAAAATGATTGTGAGCAAAACCGAAAAAGAAAGAAGAGAAGCTTTGAATGGTTTATTCGTATATGTGAAAAAAGACATCAAAAGAACTTTGGGTGTTATGAGTGGTTTCCCAGTGACTATCCGTTTGCTCGATCCGCCATTGCACGAATTTGTTCCTCATGATAAAGAAAAATTAGTTCAGTTGAGCAAAGAATTAGGAATTAGTATGAGTGTATTAAACCGAAGAGTTTTGGCGTTACACGAAAACAATCCAATGCTTGGTCATAGAGGTGTTCGTTTAGGAGTGAGTTACCCTGAAATCACCGAAATGCAAATCAGAGCCATCTTCGAAGCATCGGCTGAGTTAACTCAAGAAGGCAAAAAAGCAATGCCGGAAATCATGGTTCCTGTAACCTGTTCTAAAAACGAATTGAAACATCAAAGAGAAATTGTTGATCAAGTATATAAAGAAACTTGTGAAAAATTAGGTGTTAAAGAAATACCTTATTTATACGGAACAATGATCGAAATTCCTCGTGCTGCCTTGAAAGCAAATAGCATGGCAGAAGAAGCAGATTTCTTCAGCTTTGGAACAAACGATTTAACACAAATGAGTTTTGGTTTCAGCCGTGATGATATTGGTGGATTCTTACCTAAATATCTTGACCTAGGAATTCTTCCAGACGATCCTTTCCAAACCATCGACCAAGAAGGTGTGGGTGAGTTGATAAAAATTGGAGTTGAAAGAGGCCGTCAAACAAAACCAAATCTAAAAGTAGGTATTTGTGGTGAGCACGGTGGAGATCCTGATAGCGTTGTTTTCTGTCACCGAATTGGGATGAACTATGTAAGTTGTTCTCCTTTCCGTGTGCCAATCGCAAGATTAGCAGCAGCACAAGCAGCGTTGCTTTTTCCAAGGAAATAAATTTTAAAAACCTGTTTTATTTATAATGAAAGACGGCAACCTGAATGGGTTGCCGTTTTTTTTATTTAGAATTAAAAAAAA
>DZAU01000040.1 GCA_022729635.1 Flavobacterium psychrophilum | reverse complement strand
CCAGTCTATAATTTCCGTAGCTATTTAACTCAATTAGGATTCGAAAAAAATGACTCACCAATTGCATCATTAAACCTCAAATTAAGTCCTTTTGAAATTGCTGAGGGCAAAAAAATATTAAACAGCCTTATAAGTAAAGAGAAAAAGACAATATGCTTGTTTACTTTTGCAACTGGAGATAAATGTAATTCAGGGTTGTGGTGGGAAAATTTTTATGAGCGATTAAAAACGGAATATCCAAATTACAATATTATTGAAGTTTTACCTATTGAAAATGTTTCACAAATTGCATTCAAAGCCCCTACATTTTATAGTAAAGATGTTCGTCAAATAGGATCTTTAATTGCAAATACCCAATTATTTATAGGTGCCGATAGTGGAATTATGCATCTTTCAAGTTCAGTATTCACACCTACATTGGGATTATTTTCAGTTTCTGATTTAAAAAAGTATAGCCCGTATAATAATCGAAGTATTGGAATAAATACTAATGATAGTAATAATGATGAAATAATCAAAGTGTTAAATGGTATTCTTAATCATAAATTGATCACTTATAATATATAATTTGACTTAATTTTAATGCAACATTGGTAAAAGAGAGTGAAAAATATTTTTTTTGTATAAATTTATCCAATGAAAAACATCCTTTGTTTCATTCTTGTACTGCTTACCGTGAATGCTTATAGTTCAAATGGAGATGGAACAATCATTGTAAAGGAAGCGAACGAGAATATTTTTTCGGATCAGAAAACGATTAAACCCCAAAAGGGTGCACGAAGAATTGAACTAAACAAGACTAATAATCAACTCTATTTATCCACCGTCGCGAAAAAATAATTAAAAAAGGGAATGTTATTAAATAAGAAATTCAAATGACGGAAAAAGAATTAGTTTTTGAAGTAACAGGAAAATTTTTAAGTGAAGAAATAGACTAAAAAAAATTATATGATTGAAAAAATTAAAAATTTAGATACTCATTTATTTCTCTATTTAAACGGAAAACACAACTCATTTTTTGACTCAATTATGTATTGGGCAAGCGATAAATTATTTTGGTTGCCTTTTTATCTGTTTATTGTATTTATCATTATTAGAGAATTCAAAAAGAAAAGTATTTATGTGCTTCTAGCAATTGGTTTACTAATAACGATATGTGATCAAACAGCATCACATCTTATAAAAAATATTGTTAAAAGATTAAGACCATCCCACGAACCTTCTTTACAAAATTTAATACATTTAAGCCAAGCAGGACCTGGTGGCCAATATGGTTTTATTTCTTCCCATTCAGCAAACGCTTTTGGATTAGCAACATTTCTTATTTTGCTTTTGCCATCAAAATACAATTGGTTAAAAATTGTATTAGCTTTTTGGGCAATATTGGTGGCATATAGTAGAATTTACAATGGTGTCCATTATCCGTCAGACGTAATTGTAGCAATGTTTTTGGGTATTATTTATGGTTTTTTAATACGATTTATTCTTTTAAAATTTAAAACTTTTAAACAATACCGATGAAACAGTATCAAATTTTCGCAATTATATCAATGATTTTCGCAGGTTTAACATCAGTAATTGCAAAGGCAGGTTTAAAAAATGTAGCATCGGATACTGGTTTAGCTGTACGAACTTCGTTTGTGTTTTTATTAATTTGGCTTAATATTTTAGTATTCAACAATACCAAAGATTTTGGAAACCTCACAAAAAGAGATGTCTTATTACTTGGAGTTTCGGGATTTACAACCACAATTTCTTGGATATTCTATTACAGAGCAATGAAAATAGGCAATGTTTCTGAAATTGCATTAATAGATAAAGGAAGTATCATTATCACTCTTGCGCTTTCCTTTTTCTTCCTTAATGAAGAATTTACTTGGAAAATTGCTGTTGGTGGATTGATGATTATTGGAGGAATATTAGTTTTGACATTGAAATAAAATGGATTTAAAAATAATGAAAAGCACTTTTTTCGTTTTACTTTTTTTGTGTAGTTTGTCTTCTTTTTCGCAAGAAAAAGACTTACAATTTTATAAAGAAAAGGCACAAATCAATTCACCCTTATTGAAAGATTTGTCCAATCAAATTAAATCAAATGCTTTAGATAGTTTGATTAATCGAGCCAATTATAAGCCCCAAATTGCAGTAAACCTTAATGCTAATTATGCTCCAACTATAAATGGTTATGGATATGATACTGCTATAACCAATGGGCAAACGGTTTCGGGTTTGATAGGTGTAAATCAAAAAATTATTAGAAAAAGCATCGTCAATTCGCAAGCTGAAACATTCAAATTAATGAAAGATGGATTGCTTTTGAATAAAACTATTGCCTTAAAAGATTTGAATAAAGCCATAGTTTCTCAATACATAACTGCATCAGGAAGTTTAGAACAAATGGATTACAATCAAAAAATGATAAGCCTTTTAAAAAATGGAGCTGTTGTTTTGAAAAAGTTAACTCAAAATTCAATATACAAACAAACCGATTATTTACTCTTTATTTCGACTGTCAAACAACAAGAATTACAAGTTTTATTGCTCAAACAACAATATCAAAATGATTTAAGCTTACTCAATTATTTATCAGGAGAAACAGATACGACTTTCGTTAAATTAAAAAATCCAGATATTGTTTTGAAGAATATTCGAAATAACGATAAAATTGTTTTTCTAAAACAATTTGAAGTAGATAGCTTAAAAATAAAAAATCAAAATAAGTTAATCGACAACAACTACAAACCCTCTTTATCATTACTCGCTGATGCAGGATATTTATCGAGTTTTACTTATCAAGGGTATAAAAACATTGGAGTTAGTGTTGGCTTAGGATTGTCAATTCCTATTTATGATGGTAATCAAAAATTGTTACAACATCAAAAAAACCAAACGGCACTGGCTACCAATTTGGCATACAAAAAGAATTTCAACAAGCAATATGCCCAGCAATTATTGATGCTCAACCAGAAATTGAAACAAACTATAGAAACCGAAAAACAACTGCAATCGCAACTTCAAATTGCCGATGCTCTTATCGAAGCGGATAAAAAATTATTATTGTCTGGCGACGCTCAAATTACTGATTTTGTTATTGCAATCGGAAATGTAATAACTATCAACAATAGCATTTCGCAAAATAAAATAAACAAACTCCAACTTATAAACGAAATTAATTATTGGAGTTCTAATGATTAAATAAGCTAATAAAAAAATATTAAAAAATTAAAAAAAAATGGCAAACAATACATCCCAACATATTTTAGGCACTTCTTCAAATTTACTTGGGTTTTGTTTATTTATATTAATCTCTTTGCATATGAGCAATAAATCTGAAAATAGTTTAGTTGATGAATTTACATCAATAATTGCTTTATTATTAACAATTTCTTCTGTTTTATCTTTTGTATCAATAAAAACAATGAATGAAAAAAAAGAAATGAGAATTGAAAAAATAGCTAATTACTTTTTTTTAATTGCTTTGCTTGGTATTCTAGGAATAGTATTGTTTTTTTTAATTATGTTTTGGCCTGTTAAATTAGTATCTTAAATAAAAATAAATCAATGAAAAAATCAATTTATATTTTTATTATAATCACTCTCTTTTTTATTTCTTGTAAAGATTCTACAGTTACCGAAAAACCTATTGATGCAAGTGTTCCTGTAACTTTAACTACAATTGACACCTCAGGAATTGCAAGTTATATTGATCTTAATGCAACAGCATTTTATCTGGTTAAAAATACTGTCAAATCTAATGCAACAGGTTATTTGAATTCGGTTAATGTAGCAACTAATGATTTTGTAACTAACGGAAAGGAGTTGTTTTCTATTAAAACCAGAGAAGCCAAAGTCTTAGGAAACACCATCAATAAAATAGATCCAACTTTAAATTTTGGCAGTGCCATAAGGGTACGTTCTAATACAAGTGGAATTGTAACTATGGTCAATGTACAACAAGGTGATTATGTTCAAGATGGTGACGTTTTAGTTACTATTAACGATGCTGAAAGTTTTGCAATTATTTTGAGCTTGCCTTATGAATTGAAAAGTTACGTTTCAATTGGCCAACAATTGACTGCTACTTTACCTGATGGTACATCGAGAATTGCAAGAGTTCAAAAATTTTCACCAACTGTTGACGCCACTTCACAAACGCAAAATGTGGTTTTGAAAATAAACGGCAAACAAGATATTCCAGAGAATTTAATTGTAAAGGTTCGGATTTATAAATCTTCTAATTCCAAGACTGTTTCATTGCCAAAATCAGCCGTTTTGAGTGATGAAACCGAAACTGACTTTTGGATTATGAAAATGATAAACTCCAATACAGCAGTTAAAATTCCAATACAAAAAGGAATTCAAACCGAAGATAGAATTGAGATCTTATCACCCGTTTTAACTCGTGAAGATAAAATTTTGCTTACTGGAAATTATGGAGTAGCAGATACCATTAAAGTAAAAGTGATTAAAAAGGAATTGTAATGAACAACTTTTTTGTAAAACATAAAAATGGTTTAAGTGCCGTTATTTTCCTAATTATTTTGGGAGGATTTTTTGCGTATTCAAAAATGCAAACGAGTTTGTTTCCCGAAATTACGTTTCCAAAAATAAAAATCATTGCCGATGCAGGACAACAACCCATCGACAAAATGATGATTACGGTAACCAAGCCGTTGGAAAATGCCATTAAAAAAGTACAAGACTTAAAAACTGTCCGCAGTACAACCAGTCGTGGAAGTTGTGAAATTTCGGCTTTTATGGATTGGAAATCCGATATTGATTTGAGTAAAACTCGCATCGAAGAGCAAATTAATCAAATTAAAAATAATCTTCCGCCAGATACTCAAATTACGGTCGAGAAAATGAACCCTTCTATTCTTCCAGTTATTGGTTATGCGATTGATTGCGAAGGGAAATCTGCCATTGAACTCAAAAAAATAGCCAATTATATCATCAAGCCATTTCTTTCTCAAATTGATGGCGTTTCCGAAATTCGGATTATTGGAGGAAAAGAAAAAGAATATTGGTTGGCGTTAGATTTTAATAAAATGACTGCCCTTGGAATTACTCCAAATGCTATTTCGCAAGTTTTAAGCCAAACCAATTTTATCAAATCTAATGGTTATTTAGCGGATTATCGGTATTTATATTTAACAATTACCGATGCACAAGTTGATAAAAAAGATGAACTCGAAAACCTAGTAATTAGCAATAACGGAAAAGGAATTGTAACCCTAAAAGATATTGCTACTGTCGAAATTAAAGAAGCAAAAGAATACATAAAAGTTAATGCTAACGGTAAAGAAAGTATTCTAATCGCAGTTATTAAACAACCCAATTCTAACTTGATTTCGCTTTCTGATGCAATGAATGTAAAGTTGCAGGATTTAAAAAAAATACTTCCAAAAGATATTACTATAAAACCATTTTATGAGCAGGCAAATTTTGTAAATGATGCAGTAAAAAGTGTTACAGATAGTTTATTAATCGGATTATTATTAGCCATAATTGTTGCTATTTTATTTTTGAAATCGGCGAAAGCCAGTGCTACAATATTAATCATCATTCCAGTAACATTAGGATTGACGTTGATCGTTTTGTACCTCACAGGAAATACTTTCAATATTATGACTTTGGGTGCCATTGCAGCGGCATTGGGATTAATTATTGATGATGCGATTGTAGTTGTAGAACAAATTCATCGCACACACGAAGAACATCCTGACGAGCCAACAGTTACGCTTTTGCAAAAAGCAATTCATTATTTATTTCCTGCAATGGTTGGTTCTTCCATCAGTACAATTGTGATTTTCATTCCTTTTATTTTGATGAGTGGCGTTGCGGGTTCTTATTTTAAAGTGCTTACAGATACAATGATTATTACTTTGGTTTGTTCGTTTTTTGTTACTTGGTTGTTGCTTCCAGTGGTCTATTTGTTGCTATCTAAAGAAGAAAGGACTAACTCTGAAAAACAAGAAATAAATGAAATTCACGAAGTAAAAACCCAAAATTGGGTTGGTTATTTTATTGGGAAACCTATTATTAGTATTGCCTTTTGCGTTGTTTTAGTGCTGTCTATTTTTATTATTTTACCCAATTTAGAAACTGGTTTTTTACCTGAAATGGACGAAGGAAGCATTATTTTAGATTATGAAAGTCCACCAGGAACTTCACTTGAAGAAACGGATAGAATGTTGAACGAAGTCGAAAAAATAATTATAAAAATTCCCGAAGTTGAAGCATATAGTAGAAGAACTGGAACTCAAATGGGTTTTTTTATAACCGAGCCCAATCGTGGAGATTATTTAATACAATTAAAAAAAGAAAGAAGTAAAACTAGTAACGATGTAATTGACGAAATTCGTGCCAAGGTAGAAGCTACACAGCCCGCTTTGCGAATTGATTTTGGTCAAGTTATTGGTGATATGTTGGGTGATTTAATGAGTTCTGTTTCTCCTATTGAAGTAAAAGTCTATGGAAATAATCAAGTAGAATTACAAAAAATAGCCAAAGAAGTTAGTGCCATTGTTGAAAAAGTAAAAGGAACTGCCGATGTTTTTGATGGCATTGTTTTGGCTGGACCAGCAATTAATATTCAACCTAATTACTCTCAATTGGCACAATATGGGATTACACCAACCGATTTACAATTTCAAATGCAAACTGCTTTGGAAGGTAATGTAGTAGGCAGTTTATTAGAAAATGAAAAGCTAACACCTATCAGATTGATTTATGCCAACGGTCAGAAACGAAGTTTGGAAGACATTAAACAACTCAAAATATTTTTGCCCAACGGACAATCCATTCCTATTTCGAGTTTGGTTACTATTTCAGTTCAAAAAGGCGTTGCCGAAATTGAACGTGAAAATCTACAAATGATGAGTGTTGTAACTGGACGATTGGACAACCGAGATTTGGGAAGCGTAATGAAAGAAATTCAAACCAAAGTTACCCAAGATGTTCATTTGCCAAGCGGCTATTATATTGAATATGCTGGAGCTTATAAAGACCAACAACAATCTTTTAGGGAATTACTACTGATTTTAATTGCTTCTTCATTATTGGTTTTTGGTGTAATTTTATTTCTTTTTCGAGATTTCAGAATTGCATCGGTCATACTTTTAATTTCAGTTTTAGGAATTTCAGGAAGTTATATTTTACTTTTTATGACAAGAACACCACTAAACGTTGGAAGTTATACAGGAATTATTATGATTGTGGGCATCATTGCCGAAAATGCGATTTTTACATTCCTTCAATTTAGAGAAACTTTCAAACTGACAAGAAATGTAAATCAATCTATAATTTATTCTATTTCAACACGATTACGACCCAAATTAATGACGGCTTTAGGGGCAATTATAGCACTTTTACCATTAGCAATTGGAATAGGAACTGGTTCAGAATTGCACCAACCTTTAGCCATTGCCGTAATTGGTGGATTTCTAATTGCAATGCCTTTGTTGTTGGTGATTTTGCCAAGCTTATTAGCACAAGTTTATAAAAACGAGAAACATTTTAAACATATTCTTGAAAATAATAATATTTAAAACACAATATTAGCAACACTTCTTTACTTCTGTTTACTCTATTCTGAATTGATAAGATTGATAAGTAAAAAATGAAGTAAACATTTTTTTATTTTATGGATTTATAAAAAACGGATTTATTTGGTTAATAAGGTGCAAACTAACAGAACTTATTTACTCTTTTACGTTAGTTTATATCGTTTTGGCTTGATTATTTTTGAATAAAAAAACATTAACTGTTTTTGCTGAAATTTGGTTATCAATCTTATCAATAAAAAAGAATAAAAAAGGATGCAAAATGCACCCTTAATTTTTGTCTTATAAACTTATTCTTTCAACTCCTTATTTTTATTATCTACTTCTCAGGGCAAACGCTTTTAAATTTTAAGCAATAACTCTCTGTATTCCTCGTCTAATAAGGCTTTTTTCATTTTTCGTTTCTTGCTTTTTTTATATGTTTTTTCATTTATTAGCATCCCTAAAGCTATTTTTTTCATCATATTCAAGTTTTCTGCAGCATTTCCAACATAATTTAGTTGTCCGTCTTCTTTCATTATTTACATATCCACTCTTTTTTGTAAGCCAAAATTAATACTCTTTTAACCCCAACTTAAACGGCTTGTCTTTTATAAATCATATCAGGAAAAGCAGTTATTCTAAAATTCTGCTCTTTACATCTTTGCTGTAATTTCGACCAATTGGGATGGTAAAGGAAAGTATTTGAATTCTGTTTCCTTCGATAAATTTCACTTTATCAATAGCTATGGTGTAGGATTTATGGATTCGGATGAAACAATCTAAGGGCAATTCTTCGGACAATGAAGTCAAGGATTTATGGGTAATATAGGTTTTATCGACGGTGACCACTTTGATATATTCTTTCATTCCTTCGATAAAGAGGATTTCGTCAATATTTATTTTTACCATTTTTTTATCGACTTTGATAAAAATATGTGAATCTACTCGAACTGGTTCGATTTTGATATTGTTTTTTAGACTGAATTCGGCTGTAATTTTATTGATGCACTTTATAAATCGCGGTAACGGAATGGGTTTTACCAAATAATCTAAAACTTCGAGGTCGTAACTTTCGGCGGCAAATTCTCTGAAGGCAGTAGTAATAATTACTTTAGGTTTATTCTCCATCAAACTAATCAACTCAAAACCCGTCATCATTGGCATATTTATGTCCAAAAATACCGTATCGACAGCATTATTATTGATAAAATCTAATGCTTCCAATGAGTTATTAAAAGTTCCAACAACTTCAAAATCAGGAAAATTAGCAAAATAATTTAGCAAGACTTTTATAGCCAAAGGTTCATCGTCAACCAAAACGCATTTAATCTTCATTATATATAGGTATTTGCAGACGGATGATGTAATAGTTGAATTTCACTTGATGTTCTAATGAATAATTGTTTTTGAAAATTAATTTCAGCCTCTTCTTGGTATTGGTTAAACCAATGCCTTTTTGGGTATTAATATTTTGTGAAAGTACAAAATTATTTATGATTTCAAAGCGTAAGAAGTCATCAATGATTTTACAATTTATCTTGATTTTAAGCCTGTTGTTGTTATAACCGCCGTGTTTAAAGGCGTTTTCCAATAGCGAAATAAACAATAAAGGTGGAACTTTAACTTCATCAATATTCGATTCTATATTTATGGTAACCTCCACGTTTTCAAAACGGAGTTTTTCAATTTCAATGTAATTTTGGATATAGTCAATTTCTTTGATTAAGGGGACAAATTTAGTTCCTTCGATGTCGTACAAAACATATTCCATCAATTTTGACAATTTTATAATCACATCGGGAACTTTGTCTGAAGATTCAAGTGACAAAGCGTACAAATTATTCAAAGTATTGAAAAAGAAGTGCGGCTGAATTTGGTTTTTCAGGTATTTTAATTTGATTTTAAATTGTTCTTCTCTCAAAGCTCTGTTTCGATCTCTTTCTTTTAACCAAGTCAATGTTAAATAAACTGATGAAGCCATCGCCAAAACGTATAATTCGCCAATGCAAACCGCCACAATGTGATTGATTTCGAAAGGTTTGTATTCTCTATTGGCTTCTGGCCAAATGTTCTCTGAAATGATAAAATACGTCATTCCTGTTTTCAATAAATAAACCGCCATTAAACTCAACAACAGCCCGAAAGCATATTTGTAATACTTTGAGTTCAAGACATATCGAGGCACAAGAACGAACAAATTAAAATAAACTAAAGGAATATGAAGCGTAAATTCTATTAGGTTCGATTTAAAGGAATATTCATAATCATTAAAATAAGCTCCCCAACGCAGAAAGTTCAATAAAAAATAAACGCCCCAAAACCAAAAATGATTTTGAAGTTTAATGTCGAATTTCATTTCTTTTACTTTACTCACTTTTTATTGAAATAATTAGGGCTATCCATTGTTAAAACCTCGAAATAAACCTTTGCAACTTTAATCAATTTGATACTAAAAATCGCTTTTTTTGAATAAAAATGTGAAAATAATCAAAAATAGCTTAAAATAAAAACAAGAAAACGTTTTCGAAATACACATTATTGATTAAATTATGTCGTTGGTTTAAATTTTTTAGCTGTTGGTATAATTTATTTTTTTTAGAATACTCATACCGATAAATTTACATCATAACTAACAAATACAATTAAAAATGAAACAAATTATTTTAATCTTTATGATTGTTTTTACTACGCAAGTTTCCCTTGCTCAAGTAGCAACCGTCAAAGGTAATGTGAGCGATGCAAATGGTTTACCGTTACCAATGGCAAACATTAATGTGCAAGGTGAAACAAAAGGAACTACCACCGATATTGATGGTAATTTTTCGATTCCAGTAGAAAAAGGAAAAACCTTAGTAATCTCTTACGTGGGATTAGAGACCCAAAATGTAGTAGTGGGTGATGAAACCACTATTAAAGTACAATTGAAAGAAGCCTCTTCAACTACTCTTACTGAAGTTGTGGTTACTTCACTTGGCATCAAGAAAACTAGAAAATCTTTGACTTATGCTGCACAAGAATTAAAAGGCGAAGATCTTACCAGAGTGAAAGATGCGAATGTTATCAATACTATTGCAGGTAAAATTGCAGGTGTTGCCGTTACAAAAAGTGCCGGTGGAACTGGAGGTTCTACTAAAGTCGTAATAAGAGGAAATTCTTCTGTAACGAATAATCAACCATTATATGTAATCGATGGTGTTCCATTATTTAATATTTCTTCTGGGCAACCCAATCTTACTTTTGGTGATATAAATGGAGGAAACAGAGACGGCGGAGATGCTGTGGCTCTTTTAAATCCTGATGATTACGAAGGAATGACCGTTCTTAAAGGTGCTTCTGCTGCTGCTTTATATGGTAGCCAAGGTGCAAATGGAGTAATCTTGCTTACTTCAAAAAAATCAAAAGAAGGAGTTTCTAACCTAAAAGTTACTTCAACAACTACTTTTGAATCGGCTGCATTTTTGCCAGAATTCCAAAACGAATATGTTGCAGTTGCCGGAGGTGATGAAACTTGGGGAGCAAAAGGTGCTTCTAATGATCACGTAGAAGATTTTTTCAAAACAGGAAATACTCAAATTACTTCTTTGTCATTTTCAACCGGAACAGAAAAATCTTCAACCAGCTTATCTTATGCAAATACCACTTCTTCAGGAATAATTGAAGGAAATGATTTAAATAAAAATAATTTTGGAATTCGTCAATCCGGAAAGTTTTTAGATGATAAATTAACCGTTTCTGCAAATGCAAATTATGTTTCACAATCTATCAACAATAAACCGGTAAGTGGTTACTATTTCAATGCCTTGACTGGTGTTTATCTAATGCCAAGAGGGAATGATTTTGACTATTATGCCTCCAATTTTGAAATTTTTGATCCAGTTAGAAATATGATGGTTCAAAACTGGATGACTAATAGAGATATTATGCAAAACCCGTATTGGGCTATCAATAGAAATGCTTCTACAGATAAAAACCACTTTTTAACTGGATCTTTTGCATTAGATTATAAAGTAAATAATTGGTTAAGTCTTGTTTCAAGATATAACTACAACCGTATTGAAAGCAGTTTCGATAAAAAAATCTATGCTTCTACACAAGGTACATTATCACACGTAAACGGTAGATACATTAATATTAACAGTTTAAGCACTCAAAATTATGGCGACTTTCTAGCTAATATTAATACTACTATTAATGAAGATTTAAGTTTAACTGCTAATATTGGAGCAAGTTTTACTAAATCTATGGGTAATGATGCTACTACTTTAGATTCAGGAATAAGTTCAGGTTTAGTGTATGCAAACTGGTTTACTTTAGGAAATTTTGTTAACAATGCTGGAAATTTTCAAAGTTTAGGCTCACAAAAAGAAGTTCAATCTGTTTTTGCAGCAGCCACTTTAGGGTATAAAAACTATTTATATCTCGATATAACAGGAAGAAACGACTGGTCTTCTACACTTGTAAACACAGACAAACTATCTTTCTTTTACCCATCAGTTGGTGTAACGGGACTTATTAGTGAGATGACCAAAATGCCAGATTGGATTAATTATGGTAAAGTGCGTGCTTCTTATGCGCAAGTGGGTAACGACATTTCTTCTTTTGTAACTTCACCAACCTCAACAATCGTTGGTGGTCAAATCATTCCTCCAACCGTTGGACCAAGACCAGGTGAATCATTAAAACCAGAATTAAAATCAGAATTTGAAATTGGAACTGAGTGGAAAATGTTTGACAACAAACTTGGATTTGAAATTTCATACTACAATTCAGAAACCAAAAATCAATACATTCAGGTTCCCGCGCCGGCAACAAATCCTTATGGTTACTTAAACTATGGCTTCAATGCAGCAAGTATCAAAAACCAAGGACTTGAAATTGTATTAACAGGCAAAATTATCAAAACTGATAAATTTACTTGGGATGCAACTATAAACTATTCGCATAACAAAAATACAGTTAGCGAAATTCCTGCTGAACTGGGAGGAAGAGTTATCTTAACTGACCCAGGAGTAAACAACTACAGATATTCATTGATTGAAGGACAAGCTTTTGGACAAATCGAAGGAGTAAATATCAAAAGAGATGCTCAAGGCAGAGTGATGTTGAATGCTGATGGTACAATCCAAAAAACAGGATTTGAAGTAGTAGGAAATGCAAATCCAGACTATATGTTAGGTTTTGGAAACACATTCAAATATGGTAGTTTCTTTGCTAATGTGCTTATTGATGCCCGTGTTGGTGGTGAAGTTATGAGTTTAACTGAAGCTACAAATGATGAATTTGGAGTTTCGAAAACAACAGGAGATGCGAGAAATGCAGGTGGTGTAGCCATAAATGCTGTATATCCTGATGGAACTGCATACTCAGGAAAATATCCAGCCGATAGTTATTACAAACAAGTTGGTGGTAGAGCTGGCGCAACTGGCGAATATGTTTACGATGCCACAAATGTAAGTTTAAGAGAACTTTCTGTAGGATATAATTTTGATACTAAAAAGCTACCTTTCTTACAATCGGCTAGTTTATCAGTAATTGCCAGAAACTTATTCTTTATTTATAAAGATGCCCCTTTTGATCCAAATATTTCATTGAGCACAGGAGAAGGTTTGCAAGGTGTTGATGTTTATGGAATGCCGTCAACCAAAAGTATCGGTCTTAATTTAAATGTAACTTTCTAATAAAAAAATCATGATATTAAATAAAATAAAAACATCCGCTATATGTATCTCCTTATTCGCAGCAGTAAGTTGTACAGGAGATTTCGAGAGCATCAATACCAATCCTTACGGAGCGACAGATGTGCTTTTAGAGCAAGATTTTAATAATATAAAATCTTTATTTACACCAATGTTCAATAATGTTTTGGTTCTTAATCCAGAATGGAGATACCAAGTACAACAAGGATTACAAGGTGATATTTGGTCAGGATATATGTCAACACCAACTCCATTTAGAGGAGGAACTAACAATACAACTTATGACTTAGTTGATGGTTGGAATGGTTTTGCCTGGGGTGCAGGTTACGGTGATGTAATGGCAAATGCATTAAAAATTGAACAAAGAGCAAAAGGAAAATACAATCAGTTTTATGCTTTGTCTTTGATTCTAAAAGTAGAAGCTATGCATAGAATTACTGACACTTATGGCCCTTGTGTGTATTCAAAATTTGGGACAACAGATCCTGTAATTGAATATGATTCTCAAGAAGAAGTATATAATTTAATGTTTCAGGAATTAGATTTAGCTGTTGCTGATTTAACAACCAGAGTCAATGCAAATGAAGTTTCAACTTTTATTGGAACTGATATTTCGTCATACAACGGTGATTATTCAAAATGGGTAAAATTTGCAAACTCCTTGCGACTAAGATTGGCAATGCGCATCGTTAAAATTGATCCGGCATTGGCAAAAACTCAGGCTGAAAAAGCAATTAGCCATCCATTAGGAGTTATAACCACAAATGCAGATTTATTCAAAGTAGTTTCTCCTACTTATACAAATCCTATTGCAACTATTAGTGGCGCTTGGGAAGACGTCAGAATGTCTGCCGATATGGAATCAATAATGGGCGGTTATAACGACCCAAGATTAGCTGTGTTTTTTGACACTTCAAAACAATTTTCAGGAGAATACAAAGGCGTTCGTACAGGAATAGAAATTGCCGCAAAATCAGATCATTCTGACTTTTCAGCTATCGGAAAAATAGTTCGTTCGAAAGATATTGTTTTCATGACTGCTGCCGAAGTCTATTTCTTAAGAGCCGAAGGTGCATTGAGAGGTTGGAACATGGGCGGAACAGCACAAAGTTTATATGAGTCTGGAATCAGCAATTCGTTTGATCAGCACGCCGTTGCTGGAGCTACTACTTATATTGCAGATAATGTAAAAATAGCAAAAGCGTATGTAGATCCTAATTTTCCTGTAAATAATTCAGCCGCATTAAACAATGTTACTGTAGCTTGGGATGGTGCAGCTTCTAATGAAGTAAAACTTCAAAAAATCATTACCCAAAAATGGATTGCCGGTTTCCCAGAAGGACAAGAAGCATGGTCTGAATATAGAAGAACTGGTTATCCAAAGTTATTGCCTGCACTTAAAAATACTAGCGGAGGATTAATAAGTTCTTCTTTAGGAGTTCGAAGAGTAAATTTTGTTCAGTCTGAAAAAGACGGAAACCCTGGAGGTGTTGCCACAGGAGTTGCTAAACTTGGAGGGCCAGACAATGGTGGAACTAGACTTTGGTGGGATACTACCGGACCTAATTTCTAAAAAGCAAATTTGAATTAGTTAATTTTAATGGTATAAGTAATTCGTTACTTATACCATTTTTTAAAAAATTCGATTCTTCAAAATATTATTAAAACAAAAAAAATGAAAACCGTTCTAGAAATCAAACCTGATATTAGCTATAAAAGTCCCGGCAAATTCGAAGAAACCCGATTTGAGAAAATCCACAACGAAATTTTCAAAAATTCAGCCGAAGCATCAATTATTGTTGCTCGTGAAATAGCCAATTTAATAATTTTAAAACAAGCAAAAAACAATCCTTGTGTTTTGGGTTTGGCAACAGGTTCATCACCAATAAAAGTGTATGAAGAATTGGTTCGAATGCACAAAGAAAAAGGACTTAGTTTTAGCAATGTAATCACTTTCAATTTGGATGAATATTATCCAATGACGAACGAAAACAATCAAAGCTATTTTCATTTTATGCATCAGCATCTTTTCAATCACATCGACATCAATCCAGAAAACATCCATATTCCTGATGGAACGGTGGCTTTTGAAGATTTGAATCAATATTGCATCGATTATGAAATGAACATTAAAAATGCTGGCGGGCTTGATTTTCAATTATTGGGAATTGGTCGAACTGGTCACGTTGGGTTTAATGAACCTGGTTCTCACATCAATTCAGGAACCCGAATTATAACTTTGGATCATATCACCAGAGTTGATGCTTCCTTTGATTTTAACGGAATTGACAGTGTTCCCAAAAGAGCAATTACAATGGGGGTTTCGACAATTCTTCGTTCGAAAAGAATCGTTTTAATGGCTTGGGGTCAAAACAAAGCCGACATCATAAAAAGAACCATTCAAGGTGAAATTAGCTCTGAAGTTCCTGCCACATTTTTACAAAATCACCCCAATGCTACCTTCGTTTTAGACCAGTCTGCCGCTTCAGAATTGACACGATATAAAACCCCTTGGTTGGTTGGCGAATGTATCTGGACACCCGAATTAAAAAGTAAAGCCATTGTTTGGCTTTGCCAAAAAACAAATCAAGCCATACTTAAACTCACCGACAGGGATTACAACAACAACGGAATGTCAGATCTTCTGGCTTCGGGAGGTTCCGCTTATGATTTAAACATCAATATGTTCAACGTTTTGCAACATACTATTACAGGTTGGCCAGGAGGAAAACCCAACACCGATGACAGTCATAGACCCGAAAGAGCCAATCCTGCTAAGAAAAGAGTAATCCTTTTTAGTCCGCATCCAGATGATGACGTGATTTCAATGGGAGGTACTTTTTCTAAATTAATCAAACAAGGTCACGATGTTCACGTAGTCTATCAAACCTCTGGAAACATTGCTGTTACAGATGATGAAGCACTCAAGTTTGCCGAAGTATGCAATGATTTTGTTGGTAACGACAATAGTAAAATTAATTTTCAATCTGCAATAGATTTCCTTAATAATAAATCAGAAAATGAAGTTGATTCCATCGAAGTTCGAAAATTAAAAGGTCTTATCCGGCGACGAGAATCATTCGCTGCCGTGAGATACATTGGATTGAAAGATGAAAACACCCATTTCTTAGACTTGCCTTTTTATGAAACGGGACAAGTAAAGAAAAAACCCATTGGCGAAGAAGACATCAATATTGTAGCTGACATTATTGCCAAAATAAAACCGCATCAAATTTTTGCTGCTGGTGATCTTGCGGATCCACACGGAACCCACGAAGTATGCTTAAATGCGATTTTTGCTGCTTTGAAAAAGCTAAAACCAAATACGTATATGGACGATTGCTGGTTGTGGTTGTACCGAGGTGCTTGGCACGAATGGGATTTGCACGAAATTGATATGGCAGTTCCTTTGAGCCCGGACGAAGTAACGATTAAAAGACACGCTATTTTATACCATCAATCGCAAAAAGACAGGGTAATGTTTCAAGGAAATGACTCCAGAGAATTCTGGGTAAGAGCCGAAGACAGGAACAAAAATACGGCAAAACTGTATGATGATTTAGGTCTTGCCGAATATGAAGCCATTGAAGCTTTTAAACGCTTTGATTATTAAAAACCAATCAAAAAGATACGTTAATGAAATACATTTTCATCTTATTACTATCAAGCATTTTAGCCAACGCTCAAGTAAAAACTGATGCGTTAAATCTAATGCCTTGGCCACAAAACATCGATTTAACAGATGGGAATTTTGTTTTAAACAAAAATTTTAAAGTGAATATTACCGGAAATCCAAACCCTCGAATTTTTGCCAGAGCTACCCAGTTTTTGCGAAGATTAGACGGAAGAACGGGACTGTTTTTTGAACAAGGTTTTGTGACCAAAATCAATGAATTTCCTTCAGCACCATTACAAATAAATTGTATCCGAAACGGAAAAACAGGAATCAACGAAGATGAAAGCTATCAACTGGAGATTAAATCTGACAAAATAACGATAAATGCAACTTCTGATTTAGGAGCAATTCACGCCTTGGAAACCCTATTACAGTTGCTACAAAATACCAGTAATTCTTATTATTTTCCAACGGCTACGATTTCGGATTTTCCTAGGTTCAAATGGAGAGGATTGATGATTGACGCAGCCAGACATTTTCAGCCGATTGACGTTGTCAAAAGAAATCTCGATGCTATGGCAGCAATGAAAATGAATGTTTTTCATTGGCATTTGTCAGACGATCAAGGCTGGAGAATAGAAATGAAAAAACATCCAAAATTACATCAATTGGCTTCGGATGGAGATTATTATACTCAGGAAGAAATTAAAAACATAGTAAAATATGCTGATGAAAGAGGGATAATCGTTGTTCCGGAAATAGACGTTCCGGGTCATGCTTCGGCAATACTTACTGCTTATCCTGAAGTGGGAAGCAAATTAAATTTTGATGAAACCGCCTATTCTGTCGAAAGAAATTCAGGGATTTTTACGCCAACATTAGATCCTTCAAATCCAAAAACATATCAACTGTTGAGTGAAATTTTTGATGAAGTTTGCCCGCTGTTTTCGGGAAATTATTTTCATATTGGTGGTGATGAAAACGAAGGCAAAGATTGGGATTCGAATCCTAAAATTCAAGAATTCAAAAAGAAAAACAATCTCGGCACTAATCACGAATTGCAAACGTATTTCACCATGCAATTAGTTCCAATGTTAAAAAAACATAACAAAACATTAATGGGTTGGGAAGAAATAATGACAAAAAACATGTCAAAAGAAGCCATAATTCATTCCTGGAAAGGAACAAACGAAGGCATTCCGGCAGGACAATCATTAACAAATGCAGTAAAAAATGGCTACAAAACTGTTTTGTCCAATGGGTTTTATATAGATTTAATGCTTGGAGTAGAAAGTTATTATTTGAATGATCCAATGCCAAAAAACACAACTCTTTCCAACGAAGAAAAAGCTCGAATTTTGGGTGGTGAAGCAACAATGTGGAGCGAACTAGTGACGCCATCAACAATTGACTCCAGAATTTGGCCAAGAACAGCCGCCATCGCCGAAAGATTATGGTCAAACGAAACCATCACAGATTTAAGCAGTTTGCGCAAAAGAATGAATACAATTTCGTTCCAATTAGAAGAACTAGGAATCACGCATCTCAGAAATAAAGATGTCCTGTTGCGACATATTAGCAACAATCAAAAAAACAGTGCTTTAGAGGATTTATCTAACATTTGTGAACCTCTAAAAATATATTCAAGAAACAGCGGTGGCACCGAATATCAAACTTTTTCGCCATTGACATTGTTTGCTGATGCTTGTACACCAGATGCTGTTGACGCATTAGATTTTGATGCGGCAGTATCTCGCTATCTAGATAATAAAAACTTAGAAAATCAGATTTTGGTAACTGATTTTTTAAAAAAATGGATAAATACCAATGCAAAACTGATTAAATTAAGTTCTAATGCTCCGCTTATTCAACCCCTATTGCCATTGTCCAAAAGTTTAAGCGATTTGTCACAACAACTGTTACTAATCATTGACAAAAAACAAGATGTAAATCCAGCAGTACTAAATGATTTATTAGAACAATGCAATTCAAAAAAACATGCCGATGTGGAATTGGCAGTATATAACAGCCTGAAAAAATTAATTTCAGCATAAAGAAAATTCAAAAATAAAATAGTAAGTGTTAAAAATGAGTTTGGTTATTTGTATTTTGATTTATTTAATTTTTGAGTGAAATATTATTTTCATAACATTTTGGTAGGTGTTAGATTTCAAAGAAAATGATATTATAAACCTGGTAATTTTTTTGCTAGGTTTTTTTTGTAAATAAAAAATTGGAGAGCAACTACTTATAAATCTTCACTTCCCTGCTTCCATCCTATACGTTTTTATTCTTTTTTAATTTCATTCTTTTTTGGATTATTTTCATCGTGTTTGTTTTTACAAGCATCCCTGTCAAAATGAAGCAAACAACCTAATTGACAAAAGCTCAACATGCGTATTTATGTTGTGCCAGCTGTTCTTTTATTTTTTTCGTATAAAACTTTCAATTAAAAATAAATAATTACAATAGTACAAACCCATAAAAAAAGCTCTTATAAATGTAAAACGAATTTTGATGTTACCTACTATTTAATGAATTACTTACAAACGTTAGAAAAAATATATCAAGAAGTGCTCCAAATTACCGACAAGGGTGAGCCAGCTTCCTATATTCCAGAATTAGCAAAAGTAAATCCGGATAAATTCGGGGTTTATTTACGACCTATTCAACATACAGGATGTGGTGTCGGAGATTATGATGAAAAATTTTCCATTCAAAGTATTTCAAAAGTGCTTTTATTAAGTTTAGTTTTTAAAGAAAAAGGGGAACTTTTGTGGGAAAGAATGGGATACGAACCATCGGGAACGGCTTTCAACTCGCTGATGCAATTAGAACAAGAACAGGGTGTTCCGCGTAACCCGTTAATAAATGCCGGAGCTATCGTGATGTGTGATATTATGATTGATTTGTTTGACAATCCAAAAACAATTTTTTTAGAATATATTCGGCATTTGGCTCAAGACCAAAATATTCAATACAACGAACACATTGCAGCATCCGAAGCCGAAAACGGCTATGTAAATTTTGCAATATTCAATTTAATTAAATCTTTTAAAAATATTCATAACAACATTAATGAAGTTTTGGATTTATATTTTCATATCTGCAGCATAGAAATGACTTGTAAAGAATTGACCCAAACCTTTATGATTTTTGCCAATAACGGAGAAATCCCCAATTCTCAAGAGCGTATTTTAGATATAAGCAAAACGAAACGTATCAATGCTATTATGCAAACCTGTGGATTTTATGACGAAGCTGGCGAGTTTTCTTTTAAAGTAGGTTTGCCAGGCAAAAGTGGTGTAGGTGGTGGTATTGTAGCCATACATCCTCATCAATATACCGTAGTGGTTTGGAGTCCGAAACTCAACAAAAAAGGAAATTCTGTAAAAGGAATGTTGTTTTTGGAAAAGTTAACCAGCGATACTACATCCTCCATTTTTTAACTAAATAAATTATCAATATTAACTATAAAACTATCAATACATGAAAAAAATTCTTTTAATTTTAATCCTATTACAAAGTGTTTTTATATGGGATTCAAGTGCTTGTACCACTGCCGTAATCTCGGGAAAATACACTAAAAACGGACGACCAATGCTTTGGAAAAACCGCGATACTGATGCTCTTACTAATTCCTTAAAATATTTTAATGACGGAAAATATCCCTACATTGGATTAGTAAATTCTAAAGATACCAAAGGCAAAAGCGTTTGGATTGGTACTAACTCGATGGGATTTGCAATCATGAATTCAGCTTCGTATAACCTGAATGTTGGTAGAAAGGAAAAACTAACCGGACTCGAGGGAAAAGTGATAAAAGAAGCTCTTGCAAGTTGCAAAACACTAGCCGATTTCGAAGCTTACCTGAATGCTTTGCCAAAACCCACAGGCTTAGAAGCTAATTTTGGTGTAATTGATGCCGAAGGTGGAGCTGCATATTATGAAACTAATCATGATGGATTTGTAAAAATTGATGTTAATGACCCTAAAATAGCTCCTTATGGATATGTTATTCGAACAAATTATTCTTTTACCGGAGTCATGGGTGGAGGAAGCGGTTATGTGCGTTACAATACGGCAAATGATTTGTTTTTTAGTCAAGCTGGAACGGTTGGATTAACCCCTCAATTTATTGAACAGGTTGTTGCTAAAGGACTTGGTCACTCGTTAATCAAAGAAAATTTATTCGAAAAATATGGAAATCTAGAGCCAAATCATCCTCAATACGCACACTTTTTAGACTATATTCCTCGCACTGGTTCTTCATCATCAGTAGTCGTTGAAGGTGTAAAACCTGGTGAAAACCCAAATCTAGCAACTATGTGGTCTGATCTTGGATTTCCTTTAGCCTCTATCATGGTTCCAACATGGGTTGCTGATGGCACAACGCTACCAGTTATTACAACTTATAATGAAGAACTTAAAGATTCTCCACTTTGTAATGCAGCATTGAGTCTTAAAAATGAACAAATTGTTAATGTCCGTTGGGGCGAAAAAGACAAACATTACATCAATGTAAATGCTTTGGCAAACAATAAAGGGACAGGAATTAGACAAATAATTGCTAAATACGAGCCTGAAATCTACAAAAAAGCAAATGCTTTAAATGTGAAATGGGCTAAAGATAAGGATATCAACAAAAAAGAAGTGAAAGAATTTTACAATTGGTTGGATACTTATATCAAAGAAATTTATTCTAAAGAATTTAACAAACAACTTTAGTAGGGCGTTCGCTTTTAAAAAAGAAAAAAAAAGTTAGCCACTAACCTGCCTGCCGGCAGGCAGGTTACACCAATTGTCACCAATTGTCACCAATTGTCACCAATTGTCACCAATTGTCACCAATTGTCACCAATTGTCACTAATTTTTATCAAATTTGAAATTGAATTTGAA
>DZAU01000103.1:3760-5724 GCA_022729635.1 Flavobacterium psychrophilum | reverse complement strand
AAAATGATCTTCGAAGAAATAAAATCCTTGTAAAGTATCAGCTTGTTTGATGTAGGGTGAACGCAAAATTCTGTCCCAAGACCATTTTTGGTTAATTGGTCTTTGGCTTTTGTCTAAATCTTTTACCAAAACTAATTCTTTGTCCAAGAATCCGTCTTGTTGCAAATAGATTCCCAATTCTTCTGATTTTGGGAAGTACATATTGCCGGAAACTTTCTTCCAATCTTGCAATTCAGTATCTGATAATTTCACTTTTTCCATAATTCGTTTATGGTCTGAAGGATATTCCAGCGATACTTTTTGAATTTGCTCGTATGCGTAATCAATACACCATTTTGCAATATAATTGGTATAAAAATTATTGTTTACGTTGTTTTCGTATTCGTTTGGACCGGTAACTCCAAGAATTACATATTGGTTTTTTGCTTTCGAAAAATTGGCTCTTTGATGCCAAAAACGTGCAATTCCAATCAAAACTTCCAAACCTTTTTCAGGAATATAAGAATAATCTCCAGTGAAACGGTAATAATTGAAAATCGCAAAAGCAATCGCTCCATTTCTATGAATTTCCTCGTGCGTGATTTCCCATTCGTTATGGCATTCTTCGCCATTCATCGTCACCATTGGATACAAAGCCGCTCCGTTTTTGAAACCAAGATTTTTCTCGGCATTTTCAATCGCTTTGCCCAATTGGTTGTAACGATAGGTCAATAAATTTCGTGCCACTTGCTGGTCTTTGGTCGCCATATAAAACGGAATGCAATAGGCTTCAGTGTCCCAATAAGTGGAACCACCGTATTTTTCGCCGGTGAAACCTTTTGGACCAATATTCAAACGAGAATCTTTACCGGAATAGGTTTGATTTAATTGAAAAATGTTGAAACGAATTCCTTGTTGTGCTTTCACATCGCCTTCAATGGTGATGTCTGACATTTCCCAAATTTTTGCCCATGCTTCGATTTGCTCATCTAATAACTGGTCATATCCTTTTGCTAAAGCTGTTTTAATGGCTTTTTCTGCGCCCAAAAGCGTGTCTTCGTGATTTAAGGAAACGGTGTAACCACCTATTTTTTGGATAGATGATTTTTGTCCTTTTGCAATAAGCACATCGTAAGACAATTGAATTTTATCGGTGCCAGTTTTAATATCAGAAGGAGAAATGTTGCCGTTTTTACCATTTACAAAAATGTTGTTTTGCATAAAAGTCGTTACCTTGAAATGCGTTTTGAAGGTTTGAGCGGTTACAAAAGCTTCGTTTCCGCTTCTTTTAACATCCAACGGTTCCCAGAATTTCTCTTCCCAATTGGCGTCTTCATTGGTTACGCCAGCATCAACATAAGGGTTGTAAACTATTTTAGTGTCTTTGTTTATAGCGGTAATTTCGTAATTGATGACGCCTACTTCGTCTAAATTCATACAGAGAAACCGACGAATATTTACCGAAACTTCGGTTCCGTTTTGCAAAGTAGCTTCGAATGAACGGTGATACCAACCTTCTTTCATATTCAATTCGCGACGGAAGTTTTTTACTTGAGTGCAAGCATTCAAATCAAGACTTTCGCCATTGATTTCGATGTCAATCCCAATCCAGTTTGGAGCATTCAGAACTTTGGCAAAATATTTTGGATAGCCGTTTTTCCACCAACCCACCTTAGTTTTATCGGGATAATAAATTCCTGCGATATAACTTCCCTGAAAAGTTTCTCCGGTATAATTTTCTTCAAAATTCGCGCGTTGTCCCATTGCACCGTTACCGATGCTAAAAAGACTTTCGGACGATTTTACGCTTTCTGCATCAAATCCTTCTTCAATGATGGACCAATTGTCTGGTTTTATATAATCTTGGTTCATTTTATAATGATTTAAAGATTTAAGAATTTAAGAATTTAAAGATTGAATACTTCAAATAATAACTTCTTAAACCACTAATTTTTCAATCTTTTAATTTTTCAATCTTTTAATTT
>DZAU01000103.1:1466-3660 GCA_022729635.1 Flavobacterium psychrophilum | reverse complement strand
TCAACGATTCTATGAAAGAAACATCAATAAATGTAAAATCTTTAAATATAAATTTTGCTTCGTGTAATATTGTTGCTTCTCCAATACCCACGCTAATCATTCCTCCAATATTTGCAGCTTGAATTCCCGCTACCGAATCTTCGAAAACTATGGAATCTTCTGGTTTTGTATTCAATAATTTGGCCGCAAGCAAGAAAACTTCGGGATCGGGTTTTGCATTCGAAACATCATTTCCATCAACAATAGCATCAAAATAGTCTAGTGTTCCTGTTTTTTCGAGAATGGGTCTGGCATTTTTACTTGCAGAGCCCAAGGCTATTAATTGATTTTGTTCTTTCAAATATTTTAAAACAGGCATAACGCCAGGCAGAATTTCGCTTTCGTCCATATCAACTAGATAAGACAAATAATCTTCGTTTTTTTGGATTAACCATTTGTTTTTATCTTCTTGAGAAGCTTGAATTCCTCCAAGTTCCAAAATAATATCGAGTGAGCGAACACGGCTCACGCCTTTTAATAATTCGTTGTGTTCGGGTGTAAATTCGATTCCTAATTGATTGGCGATTTTTTTCCAGGCAAGAAAATGATATTTTGCCGTGTCAACAATTACGCCGTCAAGGTCGAATATAAATGCTTTTGTATTCATTAATTATGATAATTTATTTAGCTGTTGAACTATTTTCTTTGACAAAAAACACCGCCAATCCGGCAATCAACATCGAAACTCCTGCGATTACAATAATTGCCATCGGGAAACCTCCAAACAAAGCAATGATTGTACTTCCTAATAATCCTGCTGCGATTTGTGGAATGGTGATTGTTGCATTAAATAATCCCATATAAACGCCCATTTTGTCGGCAGGCAAAGAGCCAGATAACATAGCATAAGGCATTGCCAAAATAGCTGCCCAAGCCAATCCAACTCCAGAAATTGAAAGTAATAAGATATTTTTGTCGTGTACAAAATACATCGATGCTAATCCGATACCTCCCAATAAAAGCGAAAAGCTATAGGTTTTTTTTCTCCCAATTGATTTAGCTATTTTGGGGATAAAGAAAGAAAATAATGCTGCAACTGCACTATAAAATCCGAACAGAACACCTGTCCATCTTCCTGCTTCATTGAACCCAATTGATTTTGCATCTAATGCTTCAGTACCCCAAACTTGATCGGCAATGGCTCTTGTAGTGTACACCCACATTAGAAACAGGGCAAACCAAGAAAAGAATTGTACAATTCCCAATTGCCAAAATATTTTTGGTGCATTTGCAATTAACTTAAAAATACTTGTTTTTTCGGTTACAGTTTCAGACTCTAAGTCGATGTCATTGTATTGTGCGTGTTCTTTTGGCGCATATTCTTTGGTATTAAATACTGTCCAAAGAACGCTTGCCAATAAAATTGCTCCTCCAATATAGAACGACCAGATTACTGATGCTGCAACTTTTTCGCCAGCTGCGGGAACATTGGCAACTCCAGCTTTTGCAAGAATCCAAGGCAATAAAGAACCGAAAACTGCTCCAAAATTAATTAATGCACTTTGCACAGAAAAACCAATATTTTTTTGTTCGTCATTGACCATATCACCAACTAGGGCTCTGAATGGTTGCATCGTAACATTAAAGGAAGTGTCCATTAAAAGCAGGATAAAAGCTCCAAAAATTAAAGGAGGGATTAAATGAGTGTAACTTCCCGCATTTGGCATAAAAAACATTGCCAAAGCTGAAACAATGGCTCCAAAAAAGATAAATGGAATTCTACGACCAAGACGTGTCCATGTTTTGTCGCTTGAAAGCCCAATGATGGGCTGAACAATTAAACCTGCAAGAGGTGCCGCTAACCAAAAATAACCAATACTGTGAACATCAGCACCATAGGCTTCTAAAATTGTACTGGTGTTGCCATTTTGTAGAGAATATCCAATTTGTACTCCAAGGAATCCAAAGCTTAGATTCCAGATTTGCCAAAAACTTAATTTGGGTTTTTTCATTATCGTATATTGTATTAAATGTACGATAAGCGCCTTGCTTATCAAAACTTAACTTATTTTTCGAAGTAAAAGTAAAAGTTTTGAATCGTGTAAATATATTAAAAGAAGTTAGAAGTTAGAAGTCAGAAGTTAGAAAAGTAATTATTTCTAAAACTACAACGTAATAGTGTGAATAAGTTTTGATTTCAATGGCAATATCAATG
>DZAU01000103.1:0-1366 GCA_022729635.1 Flavobacterium psychrophilum | reverse complement strand
TCAATGGCAATATCAATGTCAAAAATCAATAAAAATATCGATTGAATAGAGATTGAATATTGCTATTGATTTTTTTAATTAGTCGATTCTCTTTCTATCAGATGTGTTTCAATTACAACCGTTTTGTAAATTTCTTCTTCGTTTTCTTCAAATTCTTCTTCTGATTCTAGTCTTTCGATAAGGATTTTTGCTGCCATATTGCCCATTTCCATACCGTTTTGGCTAACGGTTGTTATTGTTGGGGTAGAATATTTTGAAATAATTCCGTCTGTAAAAGCGATAACGGCTAAATCTTCAGGGACTTTCAATCCCATTTTATTGGCGATTTTAATAATGGTCACTGCGAATAATTCATTTACTGCAAAAACAGCGTCAATGGCTTTGTCTTCGAGTAGTTTTGCTATGGTGATTTCGCAGTTTTCAACGTTTTCAATTTTAATAATTAAATTTTCATCGAAAGGCAATCCGTTATCCAAAAGGGCTTTGGTATAACCATCTGTTCTAAGTTTTCCTACACTTACATAATCGACTGTGGTTACGAGGGCAATTTTTTTTCTTCCTTTGTCAATCAAACTCTGCACGGCTTCGTATGCGGCTAATTTGTCGTTTATAATTACTTTATCGCACAAAATATCATCAGTAATTCTGTCAAACATTACAACAGGCATGCCTTGATTGATTACTTCGCTAATGTGGTGAAAATCACCTTTTTGTTGCGTTTCTTTAGAGAGAGACACTATAAATCCGTCGATGCTTCCATTGGCAAGCATTTCCATATTAAGGACTTCTTTGTCGAAGGAATCGTCAGAAAGACAGATGATTACACTATACCCATTTTCGTTTGCAATATGTTCTACGCCATTAATTACGGTTGAAAAGAAATGATGCACAATTTCCGGAATAATGATTCCTATGGTTTTTGTTTTTCTATTCTTTAAACTAAGAGCAATATTGTTAGGTTTATAATGGTAAAATCTAGCAAATGCCTGCACTTTTAGTCGGGTTTCTTCACCTATTTCGATGCTGTTCCGCAATGATTTTGAGACTGTGGAAATGGAGACATCAAGTTCTCTGGCGATTTGTTTAAGGGTTACTTTCTTTTTCATATTGGGGTTTTGATAAAAATCATTTTCGTAATAAAGATAATTTATTATTTAGATAATAGCAATTTTGCATCTTAAAACATAAATAAAATTGAAAGTTTTCAACACTATCACGTTTTCGTAGCCATTTTAAATTTTCCATTTGTTGGGAGTGTTAAATATTTTATAATTTTATCGTTCGAAGTAAAGGTAAATTAAACAAAAACCAAACTAATTTAAACAAAAAGTATGAAAACAATTTACAAAAAGTTGTTATTTTTATT
>DZAU01000184.1 GCA_022729635.1 Flavobacterium psychrophilum | reverse complement strand
TACCATTTTGCAACGGTTACAAACCATATTTTTTATGTAAAGTTTCATTGTTTGTCGTGTTTGTTATATCAGGAAACGGTTCCGGGCTTGGCGAAGGTGGCGATTTTTACCACAAATGTTGATGCGGTGAACCAAACTTTGATTAATCACAAATGTGTCTGCGGAGCAATAACCCCCACTTTTGCCAAACCCGTGTTATGGGTAGTGGTTCTTTTCAGTCGTAGGTCTGTCGTGTCAAGTTTGCACTGTTCCCTGTGCGTTGACTTGCAAGCTCTTTTTATTTTTTTAGCGTTGATTTGTGTGTCGGCAAAAAAATAAAATGTGTTTGCAGTTGCGTTGGCTGTATGTCCACTGTGTCCTGTCATTACTCTACTTTCCTTTTGTATAGATGCTGTTGAAATTCTATAAACAGTCTGCTGATATTTGCAACGTTTCCTAAAATGTTATTTGCATCTTCTAACGATTGATATTTATTTATCAGCAAGATTGGCAGTTTCTCTTGGTCAAGTTCTTCCACACCCGTCTCGATGTATTTGCTTAGAACAAATTCAATAAATTCTTTTTGTTTGTCGTTGAGTAATGCAAAAATTGTCGCTTGTGCAGCTGCAACTCTTGCTTCCCTTGTCATAGGTTTGAAGTCGCTGTTAAATACATATTCTAATACATCAAATAGGTCGCTTTTTCTTTTTTTAATCGTTAATCTTATTTTTTATGTCTATTTTTTCGTGCAAAATTCTAACAACTTCCATTTCAGTATTCTCAACTCGCTTGCAAAATATTAAATGTGATTTCACTTTTGAATATCTGTAATCTTTTCAAATGTTACCAAAATCTTTTGTTGTTTCAAAATTCTCAGCAACAAATTCAATTTCGTCCATTATTAAATTGTAATATCGGTTTGCTTGTTCAACTGACCAATTTTCTGCCGTATAAATCCAAATATTATTTAAATTGTCTAACGCTTTTTCACTTATGATATATTCCGCCATTACTTTTGGAAATTTTTGTTTAACCGTTTTAGATTTTCTGCTCGGTTAAAATTCCGAATTTTCCCGCTTTTTTCTCCAAGTTCCAATTCTGCAATTAAAGATTTGGTTTGAATTTCTTCTTGTTCAAAATGCCTCAAAGCAGTTCTTACAACTTCGCTTACAGAATTATATTTTCCAGTTGCAATTTGTCCGTTAATAAAACTTTCGTAATATTCTCCGATTAAAATTGATGTATTTCGTGCCATAATTTCATTATTTTTACAAATATACCAATTTACGATATTTTTGCAATAAATTTTCAATTATTTTTCGATTTTCTGTTGCTCGAAAGTGACTCCTAACGAGCCGAGGCTTTTTGTAGGCTGGTTTAGATTAGCCAAATGTATGAATTAA
>DZAU01000102.1 GCA_022729635.1 Flavobacterium psychrophilum | reverse complement strand
CACAAAACTGTCTTTGGAACACGAAACCCCGCCTTTTGGGTAGGTGCTGTTATGCCTTCGTTGTTCTTTTTCGGTCGTGTTTTGTCTGTCCATTTTGGTCTGTTTTGGTGCGGTTGCTTGGTGGCTCTTTTGGATTTTTTTAGCGTTGGTCTTTGCGTTGAAAAAAAATGCAAATGTGCCACCAAATGCGTTGGCTTTAGAATGGCAAAGTTAATTCATTGTCAATATAAATTCGTTCTTTTAAACTCAAATTGGTCTGCTTGTTCTTAAAGTCACTGCACTCGTACAGGTCGTTAATTTTATTGTCTGTCGTGTCGAAAATTATGCTCATATAGTTATTGCTGTTGTTGCCGATGAAAGTAAAACCTGTCTTGGTTTTGTCGCAGGAGTTGCAACTGCCCTCAACGGTCAATAAATGAGTGTCGCCAAGGTCTGCAAACGTTGAAAATACTTTTTGCAGTTTACTAATGAACAAATACTTTTCAAAGTCCTGATACGTTTTATCGTTGTCTAAAAATGCGTCCACCATTTCAATATCCATTTTTTCAATGAAGTGTTGAATAGCTTGTGTTTGATTTGATATTTTAGTTTCTGTTTGGGTCATTATTGTAAACCAGTTTTTATTTTAAATGCTAATTCTTGTAATGTATCTCTTACTAAATTGTAATTCTTATCCTTTATGAAATTTATTAGTTTAGCTTGTTTTTCGATTAGTTTATCTTCACTTGTCTTTTGGTAGTAAATCGTTGGTGAAGTTTTGGTTTTATTAAATACTGAAATTCTTTTAAGTAGCTCTTTGAATTTCAATAATACTTGTTCAGAATCCTGTTCAATTATATTACACCTATGAGAATCTTCGTTACGCACTTCACGAATCAAATTTATTGTTGATTCATAACGTATAGTTTTTCCAACAGCATCAACTTGTCCATAATAGAATAAGCCTTCGAAAACAAATATTTTTTCGGCAATTGTTATTTCAGATAACTGTTTTTGATTAAATATTTTACCATTGTTTTTTGAACTTATTAATAAAATAAAATCTTCAAACGTATATTTCATCCCAAAATAGTAATTTACTAACTCTTCAATTTGATAAAATGCTTCAACGCAAAAATTGTAAAATCTTTCGGTATCATTTTTAATTTGAATATCTAATCTTGAATTTTCCATTTTAAGATTATCCTTGATTAATTGCTTTTTAACTCTTTCATTTTTAACAAATTCAAAGTCCATCGATACATTAGCCCTGATTTCTAAATGATTTCGAATTGCTTCTGTATCTGATTTAATTGGAATGAGTTCATCACAACAGTCAGATTTACTTTGTTGAGAATTTTTCTTTTTTATTTCTGTTTGACTTAACGTATGAAATAATGCCTTAGATGCAATTACGTCTTGATGATTAGAGCCAAGCTTCGCTTCCAACTTGTCAATTTCAAGTTGAACAGACATCATAAATTTTAGTTTTTGTGCATCCATTAATTACCGCATTGTTTAATAGCTGTTTCGATTCCCTTCTTTTCCCAAGTTTGCAACAATTCAAATATTGATGAAATAGAACCACTCGGTTTTGAAATTTGATTAGTTTGATTTGTTTTGCCGTTCACTTCACTATACAATTCATCAAAACTCATTTTTTGTTTTAAAAATATTTCATCTTTTGCACCTCGTACCATACCTAAAAACAAAATTTTTCCATTGAGGTAGTTATAAAATTGAGGCGTTGTACCGCCATACCTTAAAAAGCCTTTTTTCTCTGGAAATTGAACTAGGAATTTTTGTTGTGTCGCATCAGTTCCAAATTTTTTCCAACACATTAGCCAGAAACGAACATCTTTCAAATATTTTCTATCGACATTGCTCTTTCTATTAACAATTATGCCTGTTACAGATTGTCTTTCGCCTCCAACTTGAAGTCTTTCTTTTTCAAAATTAATTTTGAATTTCTCTTGAACTTCGATAATGTCAATTAGTGTTTTTTTGAATGTTTCATCAAAAACTGGTTTGTTGGCTGAAAATGTGATGTCGTCCGCATACCTTGAATAAGTTGCATTTATGCTTTTTGCATACTTATAAAGTTTTTTATCAAGCCTTTGACAAACCAAATTTGTTAACGTTGGCGATGTTGGTGCACCTTGTGGTAAGCAACCATTGTCGCAACAAAGGTTTGCTATTAGATAACCCAAATATCCTTTTCCTTTCTCTTCCGATGTTTTCTTTTTTTCCTTGTTAGAGTTTATTTCATTTGCATCAGTCAAATTAAACGGGGCTAAACCCAATACAGCTTTAATTCTTCTAAATTCGGTGCTTGGGAAAAAGTCTTTTAAGTCTGTGTTAAAAACAAATTGTTTTCCGATATGCACTTTTGCATTATCAACAATGCTCTTTCTAGGCACAAAACCAGTAGCGGTAAAATGAGGAGAAAAAACAGCATTCAATATTTCATTGATGCATTTTTGAATGGTTTTTAGCTTGTAACGTGGTGCTGAAATTGGTCTTTCCCCTCCGATTTTCTTTTTAATTGTAAACTGCTTGTATCTGTTTGCAGGTTTAAAAGCATAATAATTTAAGTGCTTTGCTTCAATTAGAATAGTGGTTTTTTCGCTTCGTTTTGGAAACTTTAACGCATACACCCAACTTAACAATTGAGCCAATTCCTCAACGGTTTCCGTTTTCGCAAAGCGAACTTTTATTTCTTCTATATTTTCAGGCGTTAATCGCATATTATTTTTTAAAAAAGAAGTGCCAACTGATTTTCTTTATGGATGAATCCATCATAAATTCAATGATGTCAATATTCATTTATTCATATTTTATTATAATATATTAATTACTGATATATTCAATAACTAAATGTTCATTATAGCTCAATGCTGAACAATGAAAATAACTACCATTTAAACAGCCATTGCTGGCCGACATTGCAAATCGCAATGAACAGTTCAAAATCATTTTGTTGGCACTTCAAGGAACAAATTTATCACTTAATAAATAACTCTAAAGGTCAAATTCAGTCTTTCTCCAATTTTGTGTGCAGTCTTTGGAACTTGATGTTGCCAAAAATGTTGCGTTGCTCCACCCATCACTAGGAAAGTTCCGTGTTTTAACTCTACTTCAAATTTTTCTTTATGGTCGTCAATTCTTCGTAATTGAAATTTTCGGGTTGCTCCAAAATTTACCGAACCAATAATTGGATTTTTGCCCAATTCTTTTTCAGCGTCTGTATGCCAACCCACATAATCTTGCCCGTCACGGTAGCGGTTAAGTAGTACACTCGAAAATTTCACTTTGGCTTCTGCTTCAATTTTTTCTTTTATCTGCAAAAGTTCGTCAGTCCAAGGCAATGGATTAAGGGTTATGCCAGAATATGTGTAAGGTTTATTATTGTCGCCATACCAAGCCGAAAGGCGTGGCAAAGGCAATTCCTTTCCGTACATCATTATTTTGTCTTGTTTCCATTCTATTGTTTCCAAAAGTGTTTTGAAAATTCTATCGCTTTCCGCTTTATCGAAAAATGCAGGATGATAAAGCAATTCAGCATCTTTCAATTTGATAATTGGATTAGGGGTTTCAATTGTTTGCCCGAATAAATCCGCTTGAATATTGTTGTCCATATCTTGTAAATTTAATTATTTATAGGTTCGTTTTGAAAATGTATTCCACTCTTGAAATTGACTTTGTAATCTTTTTCATTGCACTTGGTCGGAAAACTTCGGTAACAATGGAACTGCCGTTTGATGACAATAAATTTGACTGACCAAACATTTTGTAAAAGGACTGTAATCGGAGTCCATTTATTGGGCTTACGCAAACAAAATAATTCAAGCCGTCAAAGTTACTTGTTACATTTTTAAAAACTTGATTCAAGTCCAATGAATGTATGTCTAGCACATTTGAAAAAAGGTGAATCTTGATTTTACTACTTGACTGGTTCCCCTTAATAGAAAGGCTGGTATCAGCCTTTTCATTTATTGAATAGGTTTGTGGTTTTGGCTTTCTTTGATATATGGCGTCAATATGCTCTAATCCTCTTTGTAGAGCCATCGAAGATGGCTCAATTAAAGTGAATTTGGACAAATCAAGATTGATGTTATTATTCTTGATAAAGTCTATTAGAACACAAGATGCAAAAGCCTGCCCGCAACCCCAGTCTATAATTTCAGCCGATTTGTTGTTAAAATCCTCTTTGCCAAATAATGATGCAAAAGCAAGGTTTAGTTTGTGTTGGTGCATATCAGCATATGAAGCCAAATAGGTATTGAGTTGTTCGGCTGTTTGCAAAATGGCTGTACCATTTCCAAGTTGGTTATAATATCTTGAATATCCATCAACTGGGAATTGTTGAATGTTGAACTCACAAATTGCTTTGAAAGTTGGGTTTACTGCAATTGCAGATTTTACATTGTTTGCGTAGTTGTTGCTCATATTTTCCATATTTTGTTTTTAAATATTGATTTGATGATGCAAAGATGAAACCTATGTGTTCAGTCAAACTGAACTGATAAATTTCTATTTTCTTTGCTTTTTCAATTGTTTATTTGATTACGATGCAAACAAACACTATATTTGTTCAGTCAAACTGAACAGATATGTCAATAAATAAAAAAGCATTAACACGCTATCTTGCTTACGATAGGTGTCTAAGGAATACAGGAGCCAAATACACTTGGCAACGGTTAATAGATGAAGCCAACAAAGCCTTATTGGAAGAAGGTTTGGAAGGAATTGGGAAAACTCAATTTTATGCAGATATGCAGTATATGGAATTGTCGGAATGGAAAGCCCCAATTGAGAAATACAAAGATGGAAGAACTGTATATTTCAAATATGCAGATTCGGCATATTCCATAAATAACCAACCATTAAACGAAACAGAAGCAAAGCAATTAAAGTCTGCTTTGCAAGTTTTGTCAAGGTTTAAGGGCATTCCGCAATTTGAGTTTATCAATGAAATAATTCCTGCCATTGAATTTAAACTTGGTTTGGTAAGCCTCGAAAGAGAAGTTATGTCATTTGAAAATAATTTGGATTATGAAGGTTCTAAATTTATTACGCCTTTATTCAATGCTATTGTAAACAAACGGTCATTGACCGTTGAATATCAAGACTTCAAAAGTCCTTTGCCTTATACAATTGCGTTCCATCCTTATTATTTGAAACAGTACAATAACCGTTGGTTTGTCTTCGGTTACAATGAATTTACAAAAAACGAATACTGGAATATGGCGTTAGATAGAATTAAAACTATTGAAGAAGCCAAAGCCAGGTATATTGAAACGGAAGTCGATTGGGAAGACTATTTTTATGATTTAATTGGCGTTACTAAAAAAGTCGATGATGAGTTACAAACTGTCAAGTTGTGGTTTTCTCCAAGTCAAGCCCCGTATGTCGTAACGAAACCAATACACCCAACGCAAAAAAGTAAAAACACAGAAGATGGTCTTGAAGTTACCATTAGCGTTGTCCCCAATTATGAGTTAGAAAAGTTGATTTTGTCGTTTGGGGAAACTGTCAAAGTGTTAAGTCCAAAGTCCTTTCAGAAAACAATTTTAGGTCGGATAAGTAAGTCTGCTGGTCTGTATTAGCGGTGCGGTTGGGCAAAATTAAATGTGGTGTTTTTGGGTCGGCTTGTGCGGTGGCAAAACACCTCTTTTTATTTTGCAGAAGGGTTGGCTTTTGTCGTCAGTTGTCAGCAAGAATGTTGGTGGTTGCACGGTCGTCCTACAATGAGGCATAACG
>DZAU01000039.1 GCA_022729635.1 Flavobacterium psychrophilum | reverse complement strand
TTCCCGAAGTTTTGAAGAAAAATAATACTCTTCTACTATTTCTAATCGTTTTGCAGTTTTAATCATTTTTTATCCCTTTTTGGAATTTGTTTTTTGTCTTTTGGAATTTCCTTTTTTTACGGCCTTGTATTTTTATATTCGCCCAATACTTTAAAATATTCTGCCATAATTTCTAATAAAGATTTTGCTTTTGCGTAATCTTCGTATTTTTCGAAAGTAACGTCCACGAAAAACGAGTATTTCCAAGGCGTTTCTATTTTTGGTAAGGATTGAATTTTCGTTAAATTCAATTTGCAATCGCTCATTACATTGAGGACTGCGGCCAAACTTCCTCGTTTGTGATCCAATTCGAATTTTATTGAAGCGCGATTTATTTCGTCTTTTGGTACGAATGAATTCTCCTTTTTGATAATAACAAATCGTGTCATATTGTTATTAATAGTTTGAATTTCTGGTGCCAAAATATCTAAATCATACATTTCGGCGGCTGTTTTACTGGCAATAGCGGCAATTCCTGAAAGTTGCTTTTTCTGAATTCTACGAGCTGTTTCGGCAGTATCTTTATCTTCTACCAATTTAATTTTTGGATATTTTTTTAAGAATTCCATACATTGCAACAAGGCCATTGGATGGGAATGAACTTCTAAAATATCCTTAATATTCTGACCTTTCAGTGCCATTAAATTTTGATGAATATCTAAATAATGTTCGCCAATGATGTGCAAATTATTCTTATCAATCAAAGCATAATTCGGGATAATTGGGCCGGCAATAGAGTTTTCTATCGCCATAACAGCCTGAGTCGATTTTCCGGACAACAAACTGTCTATCAATTTATCGAAAGACAAACATTCGTCAACTTCTACCTCATTGCCAAAATATTCCTGTGCCACTTGATGGTGAAAAGAACCTTTTATGCCTTGAATTGCAATCCTCTCCCCAACCCTCTCCAAAGGAGAGGGAGAAGTTGAAGAAATTGTTTGCTTATTTTTCATAAATACTCAAAAAAAAATCCTGATTTTCATCAGGATTGTATATTAGTTTTATTTGTTTCTTAATCTTTCAAATAACCATAGACAATCCTTACTTCCTAAAGAAATAATAAGTATTGCTAAAATAAAACTGGTTATTGGACATGATATGCGTTGTTTTTGAATAAATTCATTGCAAATGTATAACTTATTTTAAGCCAACCAAAAAAAAGAATTGATTTTATGTAACAAAAAAAGAATTCTCGGTAAAAGCTGGTTATTATTGTATAATATATAAAAAATTGATGTTAAAAACCACGATTAGTCAATTGCTTTAGAGTAATTTTCAAATAGGGAATATAAATTGATATAGCAGAATTTGAAATAATTATTAATTTTTCCCGTTTCGGGAAAAAATCATTATATTTGCATTATAATAAAGTTTGTATGAGAATAATTGCCAAACGAACATTGCAGAACTTTTGGGAGAAACACCCAAAATCAAAACAGCAACTGCTTTCTTGGTATCAAGTTTTCGATAAAAACAGTTTTTTGAACACGAATGACATAAAAAAAATATTTGGGAGTGCGGATTTTGTTGGCGAAAACAAAATAATTTTCAATATAGGTGGCAATAATTTTCGATTGATAGTAAAAATCAATTATTTAACCCAAATAGTTTACATTCTATTCATTGGCACTCACGCAGAATATGATGATTTAAAAGACATTAAAAATCTATAAAAATATGGAAATCAAACCTATAAAAACAGAAAAAGATTACGATTGGGCTTTGGAGAGAGTAAAAGAGATATTCGATGCAAAACCCAACTCAAATGAAGGTGATGAGCTTGATATTCTTGTTACTTTGATAGAAAAATATGAGCAAGTACATTATCCAATTCCTGAACCAGATCCAATTGAAGCTATTCGTTTTATGATGGAGCAAAACGGAATGACCAACAACGATCTGGGAATTTTATTGAATAGTCGCTCAAGGGTTTCTGAAATATTTAACCGAAAAAGGGCTTTGAGCATCAAGCAAATTAGGGTTTTACAAGAAAAACTCCATATTCCCTCCAATGTTTTAATCAAAGAATATGCCTTGAAATAAATTACATTTCAAAATCTAAAGTTTAAGTTAAAGCTTCTAAAATCCATTTCTTCCCTTCGGAAATTCGAGTCACTACCATCGCCGAAACAAGATCGCCATTGGCATTCAATAAAGTCGCCATTGGATCGACTAATGTCCCGATTATCATTGCAGCCGGCAAGGCTTGTTCCATTGGAAATCCATAAACTGTAATTGCTAGAACTTCACCAATATAACCGCCGTTTGGAATTCCGCCTTCCACCACAGAAACAATTACCGTGATTCCCAATGCTAAAAGTAACGTGCTTGGTTCCGTGAAATCTTTACCAAACATTGCAAAAATAACGGCTATTTTTATAATTGACGACATTGCCGAACCGTCTTTGTGCAAAGGTGCACCAAGCGGAATTACAATATGACTCACGTGATTCGGAATCTTCATATCCTCGGCAGCTTCCAGATTTGCCGGGATTGTGGCAATACTACTACAGGTTCCAAGTGCTGTTAATGAAGGAGCAACATTGTTTTTCCAGAAAATCGTCAGCCCTTTTCTTCCTCCGGCCATAAAAGCATACAAACTAAAAAACACAATGAAATAAAAAGCACAAACTGCATAATATAATCCTAAAGGTTTGGCATAAGCTCCAAATAATTGTGGACCAAAAATCCCCACTTGATACGCAAAATAAGCTCCTAAACCTATTGGCGCTGTTTTCATAATGATATGCAGTAATTGCTTCATTACTTCGTCTCCAGATTTTAGGAAATTTTTGAAATTTTGTCCTTTATCGCCTGATTGCAAAGTAGCAAAACCAACCAAAAAAGAGAATAAAATCAAGGCCAACATGCTTTTTCGAGATAATAATTCAAAAAAATCATTGGCGGTAAGCAACTGTGTGATTTGTGAACCTGCATTTCCTGATTCTACTTGCTCTATTGCCATTTTAGAGACTACAAAATCTTGCTGAATAGGAAAAAATAAAACCCCAAGAATCATCAAAATGGATGAAATAAGCACGGTTCCTAAAAAAACTCCCATCACGATTGTGAATAATTTACCCAGTTTTTCGGTTCGTTCTAATGTAGCAATCGATGACGAAATCGTAAAGAAAATCAACGGAATGATGGCCGTGAACAATAAGTTTAGGAAAATATCGCCCAAGGGTTTTATCACTTCGACTCCTTTTCCAAAAACTAATCCTAAAATGCTTCCTGCCAAAATTCCTCCCAAAAGCAATAAAATGCTTTTATAATTTCTCAAGAAACTACCCGATGATGTGTTTTGTATCGCCATTTTTATAAAGTTTACGGTAAATATAGAAATCTATATTACTATTCGTAACTAATCCCAACAATAATTTTTGCCACAGATTTCACAGATTTACACAGATTAAAAAAAACGCGAATCGATTTATTGAAAAAAATCCGTGAAAATCTGTGAAATCTGTGGCAAAAAAAACAATAAATCAATATTTTTTCTGTTTACTTTTGCCATAAATAAAAAGCAATGTCAATAGAAGTAAATAATATTTCGAAAAGTTACGGCGTTCAAAAAGCATTGGACAATGTTTCGTTTTCTGTCAAAAAAGGAGAAATTGTTGGATTTTTGGGGCCAAATGGTGCTGGGAAATCAACTTTAATGAAAATTTTGACCACTTATATCACTGCCGATGAAGGCTCGGCAAGTGTAAATGGATTTGATGTTGACTCTCAAGCTAAATCCGTGCAACAATCTATTGGCTATTTGCCGGAACACAATCCGTTGTACTTGGATTTATATGTTCGAGAATATTTGGCTTTTAATGCCGATGTCTATAAAGTAGCCAAATCCCGAATTGAAGAAGTGATTCAATTAACTGGTTTATCCAATGAAAGCCACAAAAAAGTAGGCCATTTATCTAAAGGCTTTCGCCAAAGAGTGGGTTTGGCCAATGCTTTATTGCACAATCCCGATGTGTTGATTCTCGACGAACCCACAACAGGTTTAGACCCAAACCAATTGGTCGAAATTCGTAATGTGATTAAAAACGTGGGCAAAGACAAAACCGTTTTCCTTTCGACGCATATTATGCAGGAAGTCGAAGCGATTTGCGATCGTGTCATCATCATCAATAATGGGAAAATTGTTGCCGACAAAAAACTGGACAACTTAATTTCTGCCGAGAAGGAACAAGTTATCGAAGTAGAATTTGACTATAAAGTCGAAGAACAATTGATTTCCAAAATCGAAAATCTGACTTCCTTCAAGAATACCCACGATATGATTTGGGAATTGACTTTCAACGCTGATAAAGATATGCGTCCCGCAGTTTTTGATTTTGCCAATGCCAATGGTTTGAAAACACTACAACTCAATCAGAAGAATAAAAATCTGGAGGCGGTTTTTAGGGAAATAACATCGTAGAGACGGTGCAATGCAACGTCTCTACGTGAAAAAAATTTAAAAAACCTGACTTGCGATTTGGCGAATATTTTCTGATTTTCCCATAGAATAATAATGCAATACGGGAACGCCGGCAGCTTTCAATTCTAACGATTGTTGAATTGCCCATTCCACGCCCACTTGACGAATATCTGCATTTGTCTTGCATTTTTCGATTGCGTGAATTAAATCTTCTGGCAAGTCGATTCGGAAAATTTGTGGTAGAATTTGCAAATGTCTTTGTACAGCAATTGGTTTGATTCCCGGAATAATTGGAACTGTGACTCCTATTTCTCTGGCTTTTTTCACAAATTCAAAATATTTTGCATTGTCAAAAAACATTTGGGTCACCACATAATCCGCTCCGGCATTCACTTTTTCTTTCAGTCTTTTTAAGTCCGAAATCAAGGATGGCGATTCTAAATGTTTCTCGGGATAACCTGCAACACCAATACAAAAATCAGCTTTGTTGTCAATGTGCATTACATCGTGTAAATACTTCCCTTGATTCAATTGGTGAATTTGTTTTACCAAGTCAACCGCATAATTATTACCACCTTCTTTTGCCACAAAAGATTGTTCCTCTTTCATCGCATCGCCGCGTAAAGCCATTACATTATTGATTCCAAGATAATGACAATCGACCAATAAATATTCGGTTTCTTCTTTGGTAAAACCACCACAAAGTACGTGAGGAACGGTGTCAACAGAATATTTATGTTTTATGGAAGCACAAATTCCCAAAGTTCCGGGACGCATTCTGGTCAATTTTTTGTCCAATAATCCGTTGCCTTTATCCACATAAATATATTCTTCACGCGAAGTTGTCACGTCTATAAAAGGCGGTTTGAACTCCATCAACGGATCAATATTATCGTATAATTCCTGAATACTTTTCCCTTTTTGTGGCGGAATAATTTCGAAAGAAAACAATGTTTTCCCTTTTGCTTCTTCTATATGTTCTGTTACTTTCATAGTCAGCCCCCTAACCCCCGAAGGGGGAACTCCTGAAAGGGGTCATCAGGATTTATCACTCTCTAATCTGCAAATGAAAAATTAAAGAATCTTTTATATTAATGTATTTTTTATTTTATTTAAACCTCTAAAAACCAACAAGAAGCTCCAAACTCTTTTTATTTACAAAGATTGGAGTTCCTCCTTCGGGGGCTAGGGGGCTAGTCTGCTATATTCGGGTTCAACCATTTCACAGCGGTTTCTGTTGGAATATTTCTTCGTTTGGCGTAATCTACCACTTGGTCTTCTTTTATTTTTCCAAGTCCAAAATACTTGCTTTCAGGATTTCCAAAATAATATCCAGAAACCGAAGAAGCTGGCCACATCGCCATGCTTTCGGTCAAAGTTACTCCAATTTCTTGTTCGACATTCAGCAATTTCCAAATCGTTGGTTTTTCTAAATGGTCTGGACAAGCCGGATAACCTGGTGCTGGACGAATTCCTTTGTAGATTTCTTCAATTAATGCTTCGGTTGATAAAGCTTCATCTGCAGCGTAACCCCAAATTTCTCTTCTTACTTTTTCGTGCAAATATTCAGCAAATGCTTCTGCAAATCTATCGGCTAAAGCTTTCACCATAATCGAATTATAATCATCCAAATCCTTTTCGAATTCCGCTGCCCATTCGTCAACTCCAAAACCGGTAGTTACACAAAACGCGCCCATATAATCGGTTTTTCCGCTTTCTTTTGGAGCAATAAAATCAGCCAAAGCGATGTTTGGAGCACCTTTTGTTTTTTGGGCTTGCTGACGCAAAGTGAGAAAGGTTATTGGTTGTCCCTCGTCTCTCGACTGCGCTCGAGATGACACGCTCGGGATGACAGAAATATCATCATCATTTATTGTATTCGCCGGAAAAATACCATAAACTCCTTTCGCTGTCAATTTCTTTTCTTTCAAAATCACTTTCAACATTTCCTGTGCATCGTGAAAAACGGAGTGTGCTTGTTCACCCACAACTGCATCAGTCAGAATCGCAGGATATTTCCCGAACAATTCCCAAGTTCTGAAAAACGGTGTCCAGTCAATATACGGAACCAAAACATCCAAATCGACTTCGATAGTTTTTGTACCAATGAAATTGGGTTTCATTGGATTATAATTCTCCCAATCTAATTGCAGTTTATTTTTACGGGCTTGTTCAATCGTCAAGAAATTCTTGTCCCGCGAACGGTTCAAAAACGTTTCTCTGAAAGCATCGTATTCGGCTCGAATATCACTTGCATATATTTTTCGATTATGATCCAATAAATTTCCAGCCACCGTTACGGCTCTCGAAGCATCGTTTACGTGAATCACGGTTTCTCTATATTGAGGTGCAATTTTCACTGCTGTATGCGCTCTTGAAGTTGTTGCTCCACCAATCATTATTGGAATTTTGACGTTTTGCTTGTCTAATTCTTTTGCCAAATAAACCATTTCGTCCAAGGACGGCGTGATTAATCCACTTAAACCAATAATATCCACATTGTGCTCAATGGCAGCTGCAATAATTTTTTCAGGCGGAACCATTACGCCCAAATCTACAATCTCATAATTATTACACGCCAGTACCACCGAAACTATATTTTTACCAATGTCGTGTACATCGCCTTTCACGGTTGCCATTAAAATACGACCAGCCCCCCCCGCCCCCGAAGGGGGAGCTAGCAAGATTGTACTTAATCTTTCTAACACATTTTCAATTTTTGTTAAAATATCGTTATTAGAAAACCGTACTACTTTAAATCCTTTATTATTTAACCATTCGGTTCTATAATCATCGTGTTCTTTTTGTTCTTTTGTATCATGGATTGAACCGTCAATTTCGATTACTAACCTTTGTTTCAAACAAACAAAATCAACTATATATTCGCCTAAAACGTGTTGCCTTCTAAATTTATGATTCTCAAATGCTTTACCACTCAAATAATTCCAAAATATTTTTTCGGTTTCAGTAGGCTTGTTTCTCATTTCTTTAGCTTTTTCTTTGAGAAACTCATAAGCCATCGGATTGGCAATTTCCAATCCATTAACTTCGTCAACTCCTCCTTCGGGGGTTGGGGGGCTGATAAACGGCAATAAATACGCCACGGCTTTTTTCATTACTCGTGCCGATTTTACCACTTGTGGCAAAAACATTTTTCCAGAACCAAACAAATCTCCTACAACATTCATTCCTGTCATTAAATTGATTTCGATAACTTCGATTGGTTTTTCAGCTGCCAGTCTGGCTTCTTCAATATCTAATTCTATAAATTCGTCAATTCCCCTTACCAAAGAATGCGTCAATCGTTCTTGGATTGTTCCCGAACGCCATTCCTGAACGGCTTTTTCATTGACTTTTACATCACCTTTTACATTTTCGGCGAAGTCTAATAATCGTTCTGTGGCATCTTCTCTTCGATTCAACAAAACATCTTCAACGTGTTCCAAAAGGTCTTTTGGAATTTCGTCATAAATAGACAACATTTCGGGATTCACAATTCCCATTGTCATTCCGTTTTTGATGGCGTGATACAAGAAAGCCGAATGCATCGCTTCACGCACCGTGTCATTTCCTCTAAAAGAGAACGAAACGTTACTCACACCGCCACTTACGTGCGCATAAGGCAGATTTTCCTTAATCCATTTTGTGGCTCGGAAGAAATCTAAAGCATTCAATTTATGTTCGTCCATTCCTGTGGCAACAGGAAAAATATTAGGGTCGAATATGATGTCTTCGGCTGGAAAACCAACTTCATTCACCAAAATATTGTATGAACGTTTGCAAATTTCGATACGCCTTTCGTAGTTATCGGCTTGTCCTTTTTCATCGAAAGCCATAATAATTGCCGCTGCACCGTAGCGTTTAATTAATTTAGCGTGATGGATAAATTGTTCTTCACCTTCCTTTAACGAAATAGAATTGACCACACTTTTACCTTGGGCCACTTTCAAACCGGCTTCGATAATTTCCCATTTTGAACTGTCAATCATCAAAGGAACACGAGAAATATCCGGTTCGGCAGCGATTAAATTCAAGAAAGTAGTCATTGCATAAACACCGTCGAGCATTCCTTCATCCATATTAATATCGATGATTTGTGCGCCACCTTCTACTTGGTCACGAGCCACAGCAAGTGCTTCGGCATACTTTTCTTCTTTTATAAGACGCAAAAATTTTCGGGAACCGGTTACATTCGTTCTTTCACCAACGTTTACAAAGTTGGTTTCCGGTGTAATGATTAAGGGTTCAAGACCTGATAATTTTAAATATTTTTTTGTTTTCGACATATTTTATTTTTAAATCCTGCAAGGTTTTTTTCTTAACCTTGTAGGTATGCTTTTCAAAGCGTGACAATGAGTCACGGTTTCAGTTTAACTTTTTATTTCAGTGGGTTACAATTTGTAACTAACTGATTGTTTTTATTTAAACAATCCTTTTTTTTCTGCCTGGGGACAATTTGTCCCTAGGAAATATCTAATTTAGATGTACGTTATTTTCGCACAACCCAAATGTTTTTTCTACGCTGTGCGAAGTCTCCCGACTTTGTACCCAATCCTATACGCCGTTACAACTTTAGCAACTTATTCAATGACTTGTGTTTGTTGTCAATTGGAATAGCTACGAAGTCGGGAGACTTCGCAGAGCATCCTTTTAGAGCTTTCATTTTTTTAAAGAACACATCGAAGAGCTGGTTTGCAAATCCGCGCTATCGGGTACACTTCGAAGAGCTGAAGCCTTCGCAGAGCATCCTTTTAGAACTTTCATTTTTTTAAAGAACACTTCGAAGAGCTGGGGTTCAAGACCTGATAATTTTAAATATTTTTTTGTTTTTGACATATTTTATTTATTTGCCAGGAAGGTACAAAGTTTTTTTTTAGCCACAGATTTCACAGATTATCACAAATTTTTCTGCTAGCTTTTCCTATTTTTAAAAGTCCAATTCCGCTGTAATAGCAACTCTACCTAGTTTTTATCCTACAAATTCAATATCTAATACATCTCGGATTTTAGGTTTTAACTACTGGATATTTTGTCATTTTTTTATATAGCCAAGTTGAGAATTTACTAGTACTTTTAAATTTTGAAATTTGTTTATCATCGCATATTTGTTCAAAATGAGCATTTTCATCCATAAAGTCATATTTACCAATGAAGCGGTAGCATTTACTAAATTCTTTTATACCATTTTTGAACTCTTCAACAGAAAGAATGTATGGAGTAAATTTATAATCAACGTGTTTGTATTCTTCATAACCACCTAAAGTGATTGAGTTGTCCGAAATTAGAAGTTCTCCCGTACTTCCATTGATAATTTCCCAGTTTATCATCCCTTTTTTTAGAAATAAACAAAGTTTTTGTCCTTTTGTTGGTTTAGTAAATCTAATATCACAAGTCCATTCTTTAAACATTTCAACAGAAATCGATTTGAATAGTTTCCCTTTTAATGTTTCGTTAATATCAAATATGTATTTATTCCCTTTTACTGTATTTATTTCGCCTATAACAATTAGTTCAGAAATACCAGTCATAACTTCTATAGGGTAAACCAATTTTTTCGCTTCTACTTTTGATACAAAAAGAATAATAAATAGGAATAAAATAATTTGTTTCATAGGTTTTGGTTTTTATCATTGACTATAACTCATAAATATACACATTTCTTAAACTGTAACCGGAGAAACCCTCGGTTTATAATCCTTCGCCACTTCAGCAATCAACTTAATATGTTCCGGATTTGTACCACAACAACCTCCAATAATATTGATTAAATTTTCGTCTAAATATTCCTTGATTTGCGCTTGCATTTCTTTTGGCGTTTCGTCATATTGCCCGAAAGCGTTTGGCAATCCAGCATTAGGATGCGCCGAAACATTGAAAGACGTATTTTGTGATAATTGTTTCAAATACGGTTTCAGTTGGTGCGCTCCAAGAGCACAATTGAAACCTACGCTCAACAACGGAATATGCGAAATCGAAATCAAGAAAGCTTCCACGGTTTGCCCTGAAAGTGTTCTTCCCGAAGCATCGGTAATCGTTCCTGAAACCATTATTGGAATATCGATTTTGCGTTCGTCTTTGACTTCTTCGATGGCGAAAAGTGCTGCTTTTGCATTTAACGTATCAAAAATCGTTTCGACCAAAAGTAAGTCAACACCGCCATCAAGTAACGCTTCGACTTGTTGTTTGTAAGCAATTCGCAAATCGTCAAAGGTTACAGCTCTGTAACCTGGATCGTTTACATCTGGCGACATACTTGCCGTTCTGTTTGTTGGCCCGATGGAACCGGCAACAAATCGAGGTTTTTCTGGATTTCGTTCGGTAAATTCATCGGCTACTTCACGGGCAATTTTTGCCGATTGAAAGTTTAATTCGTAAACAATATCTTCGAGATGATAATCGGCCATACCGATTGTGGTTCCCGAAAAGGTATTGGTTTCGACAATATCAGCTCCGGCTTCGAAATATTTTGCGTGAATAGCTGCAATGGCTTGAGGTTGCGTTATGGACAACAAATCGTTATTCCCTTTTAAGGAATATGGAAAGTCTTTGAAACGTTCTCCCCGGAAATCTTCTTCGGAAAAATTATAGCGTTGCAACATCGTTCCCATTGCTCCGTCGAGTACGAGAATTCGTTTTTTGATTTCTTCTTGAATTTTTGACATTTTTGTATATTTTAAACTAGCCAACCCTGTCAGGGTTTTGAACCCTGACAGGGTTGTAAAATTATATTTGTTATTTGGAAAGTGAGAGGATTTCTCGTGGTTATCTTTTCCGCGCGGCGGATAGAATGTAGCACCTTTCCGCTAAAGACGGAGGTTGCTAAGCTTTCATCGGGTCTAATCCCTCGGGCTTTCGTGATAACAATCAATAAATGTATGAACGCTGCAAAGTAAAGACATAACGCAGTTAATTGCAAGCATTCACACCATATTTATTCTTTGTTTCTGAAGGATTGGGTGATTTCGTTCATTTTATCGACTTTTTCCTGAAAATCGCCTTTTAGGGTTTTGCGGTATTCGTTCAGGTTTTCGACCATTGAATTGATGTCGTCGGGGATAATTTCTTCGAAAAATTCGCGTAATCTTTTGGCTGTTGTGGGTGATTTTCCGTTAGTCGAAATGGCAATTTTCACGTTTCCTTTGGTCACGATTCCACCTAAATAAAAATCACAGAATTCAGGTGTGTCGGCGATATTTGCCAATAAATTTCTTTTTTTTGATAATCTGTAAACTCGTTTATTGACTTCCAAATCATCGGTGCAGGCAATAACCAAATGCCGTTTTTTGAGGAATTTTTTTTTGAATTTTGAATGCGTAATTTTTACGGAATGCTTTCCGATCAAGGTCAAAAGTTCCGGTAAAAAATGCATTGCAACTACCTCAACATTGGCGTTTGGGCTGGATTTCAGTAAAAAAGATAATTTTTCTAAAGCCACGTTTCCTCCGCCAACAATGAGTACATTGAGTTGGTGTAGTTTTAGGAAAATTGGATATAGTTCATTCCTCTCCCCAGCCACGCTATGGTGTGAAGCCGAGTCTTGATTATTGGAATGTGATTCGTGTTTATTCATTATTTTATTTGACTTTCCTTTACAAATACCAATCGAAAATTTTTCTTGATTTAAAACATAAAGTTGTTGTTTTTTCTTTAAACCATTTAGAAATTAAGGTTCATTAAGGCTAAAAACTTAATTTTCTTAATTCTTAATGGTTTAAAAAATCTGCATAGCCGACAGCCCTATTTTTCTAGTCTCTTGCGCAAACTTTATTCGAAATAAATTCTTTGTAAAATCCTTTCAACCTGTTTCTTTCTTTTACGACTTCGCCAATGACAATTATCGCGGGAGAACTCAAATTATTGTCTTTTACTACTTGCAAAATAGAATTTATCGTTCCAAAACCATATTTTTCGTTAGGCATTGTGCCATTTTGAATAATCGCAACTGGCGTTTCTCCTTTGGATTCATTTTGGAAAAGAGCTACAATTTGTTCCAATTTACTCATTCCCATCAAAATCACTACGGTTGCCGAGGATTGTGCTGCGAGAGCTATGTCTTTAGACAATTCTCTGCTGGAAGTTGTACCTGTGATTACCCAAAAACTCTCGGAAACGCCTCTTTTTGTCAAGGAAATTCCTTGATTTTCCGGAACAGCAATCGAGGATGAAATTCCAGGAACGACATAAGTAGGGATTCCGAAGCTTTCAATGTATTCGATTTCTTCGCTTCCGCGACCAAAAATGAACGGATCGCCGCCTTTTAATCGCACGACATTTCCGTAAGTAAACGCATTGTCAACAATCAATTGGTTAATTTGATCTTGCGAATATTCGTGACTGCCCTTTCTTTTCCCTACAAAAATTTTGATGGATTTTTTGGGAGCATAAGTCAATATTTCTTCGTTTGCCAAAGCATCGTACAAAACCACATTGGCTTCAGCAAGTGCTTTTACTCCTTTGATAGTAAGCAAATCCGGATCACCTGGACCAGCGCCTACTAAAGTTACTTTTGGTTTAGCCCCACCCCGACCCTCCCCGAAGGGGAGGGAGCGAGTATCATCAGGCAGTATATATTGGCTCATAATTGTTTAATTTAATATTATAAGAATGAATTGATTCTATATGATTCTATGGTTTCAAAAAATGCTGTTGCTTCCTGAATGTATTTTTTTGCAAATTCCTCTGAAGGTTCGTTTTGATTGATTTGGTAAACCAATTCCTTGAAAGTCGATTTCAAATCGATTTTATTGGTTTCGGTAAAAACCGTGTCGAATAAATCGATGATTCCTGCGTGATGATTTGTTTTTTGATTTTCGGAAAGCAATAATGCTTTGGCTCCATTTACAAGTCCTGCATAGGCAAGATAAATAGCATCAGACCATTTTTTATCATCAAAAGCTTCTTCTGCGAAAGTCATTTTGTCTTTGGCTTCGAATATCAAGGTGGCAACTAAATCAATTACAACACCGGCACATTCGCCCACACCAATGGCTTTTACATAATTATCGGCATTTCCCCAATCGACAAAATCAGTTTCGGTAAGATTCGTAATATCCGAAAGCGGTTTCAACAATTCGAAAAAGTAGGCTTCGCCTTTGGCATCATAATATTCCAAAAAGGATTTTTCATTGGCATTCGCTTCGAAATCATTCAAAATAGAACGCAATGCTTCCGGTCCTCGACGACTTGGAATTTTAATCACTTTATCGGCAAATCGACCTTGACCATTTTCTAAATTTCCTCCGCCCAACAACACCTGAAGTGCCGGTGCAACTAGCTTTCCTGAATTGATTGACATTCCTTGAAAACCAATATGAGCCATATTGTGTTGCCCACAGGCATTCATACAGCCACTTATTTTTATGGTAATGTCATTATTATTATTGTATTGCGGATATTCGGCAACCAAAACTTTTTCCAGTTCAGTTGCAATTCCTGTGCTGCTCGCAATCCCTAAATTACACGTGTCGGTTCCGGGACAAGCGGTAATATCGGCAGTGGAATTGTATCCTAAATTCACGAAATCCAGTTTTTTTAATTCTTGGTAAAAAAAGACCAAATTGTCCTCTTTTATGTTACGAATAAGAATATCTTGTCTTAGTGTAAAACGCAATTCGTTAGCTCCGTAATTTTTAATCAAATCCGCCAACAATCTCGCTTTGTCTGTATAAAAATCGCCTAAAGACACTTTGATTCCAATGGCAAAATAGCCAGATTGTTTCTGCGAAATCACATTCGATTTTTTCCAAGCTTCGAAAGCGGCAACATCTTCGATTTCTACTTTTGGAACAGTCAATAAAGGTGCTGGAATTGGCTTTTCAAAAGCAGTGGTATCAATTTCGAAAGTTTGATACGACAATGCTTTTTTCTCTTCTTCGACTAATTTTAAAAATGCTTCTGCACCTAAATCCTTGATTAGGAATTTCATTCTGGCTTTTAAACGTTTTGCTCTTTCGCCAAAACGGTCAAAAATTCTTAAAACTCCTTCGGTTGTTGGGATAATTTGGTTCGCTGGAATAAATTCTGACAGGACTTCGGCGTGAATGGGTTGTGAACCTAATCCGCCACCAAGCATCACTTTGAATCCTCTTTCTCCATTTTTTATCTTTGGAATAAACCCTAAATCGTGCATATAGCTCAAGGCAGTATCTTTGTCCGAAGAAGAAAACGAAATTTTGAATTTTCGCCCCATTTCCTGACAAACTGGGTTTCGGAGGAAAAATTCGAACATCGCAAACGCATAAGGCGAAACATCAAAAGGTTCGTCGACATCAATTCCGGCCAATTCGCTGGCTGTAATATTTCTAACTGTGTTTCCGCAAGCTTCACGAAGGGTAACATCGTCTTTCTCCAATTCGGCCCAAAGTTGTGGCGTTTTGTCCAAACTCACATAATGAATTTGGATATCTTGACGCGTTGTGATGTGCAAACGTCCTCTTGAATATTCGTCAGAAACTTTTGAAATTCGCAACAGTTGTTCGCTCGTAACTTTCCCAAAAGGCAATTTGATACGAATCATTTGAACGCCTTCTTGACGCTGACCATAAACGCCACGCGCCAAACGAAGGCTTCGAAAGCTGTCTTCGTCAATTTTTCCGTCACGGAATAAAGCAATTTTTCTCTCTAAATCGATAATGTCTTTTTGGACAATCGGGTCTTCTATTTCGGTTCTAAAACTTTGCATCGTATATTGTTTTGTGTTTGTTGTTTATAGTTTATAGTTATGTCGAACTACAAACCATTAACCACAAACTATTAACTATTTTATAAATCCAACTCCGGCTGTGGTGTTGGTCGCAGTGTCTATTAATATGAAGGCTCCGTTTGATTTATTTTCGGTGTAAGCATCAAAATATAAAGGTTTGCTCAACTTGATATTTACTTCGCCAATTTCATTAATTGCCAATTGTGTTGCTTCTTTTGTTCCTGAATAATCAGTAGAAATCGTGTTTTTTATACTATCAATTTTGGCCAAAACACGATTGGTGTTGTGCTGAACGATGTATTTTGTTCCAGCAACCAGTTTTTTAGCATCCATCCAACAAATGGTGGTGTTGATGTCTTTTTCGATTCGAGGCAATTCGCCTGATTTTACAATCATATCGCCACGAGTCACGTTAATATCGTTTTCTAATTCTAAAACTATCGAAGAACCCGCGGTTGCTTCGTCAAATTGTTGGTCGAAAAAATGAATTTTCGAAACTTTCGATTCCGTCAAAGAAGGAAGCACGGTTACAGCATCGCCAACTTTGATATTATTCCCGTATAATTTTCCGGCATATCCTCTAAAATCGTGGTATTCTTGAGTTTTTGGACGAATCACCGTTTGAACTGGAAAACGAACTTCCCCTTTTTCGAAAACATCTTTTGGCTCCAAACCTTCTAGATGTTCTAAAACGGTTTGTCCTTTGTACCAAGGCATATTTTCAGATTTATCTACCACATTTCCTCCGTTGATAGCACTTAACGGAATGTAACTTACCACTTGTTCTTTGAATGTGTTTTTGGCATTTAATGCTTGAAAATCAGCTTTAATTTTGTTGTATACTTCTTCTGAATAATCAACCAAATCCATTTTGTTTACCGCAACAATCACCTCTTTGACACGCAATAAATTATTGATAAAAAAGTGGCGATACGTTTGCTCAATAACACCTTTTCGAGCATCAATCAAAATAATTGAAACCTGCGAAGTCGAAGCTCCGGTTACCATATTCCTCGTATATTCTACGTGACCCGGAGTATCGGCAATTATGTAACTTTTTTTGGCAGTCGAAAAATAAATATGAGCTACATCAATGGTGATTCCTTGTTCCCTTTCGGCCACCAAACCATCTGTAGCCAAAGAAAAATCGAGATAATCGTATCCTTTTTGCTTGCTGCTTCTTTCAATCGCTTCTACTTTATCTATCGTTAACGAATTTGTATCGTACAATAATCTCCCTATTAAGGTGCTCTTTCCGTCATCGACACTTCCTGCTGTTGCTATTTTTAAAACTTCCATATTATATTAAATTATCCTCACCCCAACCCTCTCCAAAGGAGAGGGAGCCGAGTCTGGAAATGTTGTTATACTTTATTTTTAATTCATTTATTTTTTGCCTCTTTTTGCATTTCAATTTCCAAAAATCAAAACCAACATTAATTCGGCTTCAACTCCCTCTCCTTTGGAGAGGGCTGGGGTGAGAATTCTAAAAGTACCCTTGTTGTTTTCTTTTTTCCATTGCGGCTTCAGAGCGTTTGTCGTCAATTCTGGCACCTCTTTCTGAAATAGTCGAAACCCTTATTTCTCCCACAACCTCAGCAATTGTAGCTGCATACGATTCGACAGCAGCCGTACAACTCATGTCGCCAACGGTTCTAAAACGCACTGTTTTTTCTTCGCTTACCTCGTCTTCTTCTTGATAAACAAATGGCGAATGAGACCAAATTAATCCATCTCTTAAAAACACTTTACGTTTGTGCGAAAAATAGATGGACGGAATTTCGATTCCTTCTTGCTCGATGTAACTCCAAACATCCAATTCTGTCCAGTTCGAAATAGGGAAAACACGCACGTTTTGCCCTATTTCAATTTTTCCGTTTAGCAAATCGAATAATTCTGGGCGTTGGTTTTTTTCGTCCCATTGTCCAAAATCATCCCGAACCGAAAAAATACGTTCTTTGGCTCTTGCTTTTTCCTCGTCACGACGAGCGCCACCAATGCAGGCATCAAATTTGAATTCTTCGATTGCGTCTAAAAGTGTTGTTGTTTGTAACATATTCCGACTTGAATAACGACCTGTTTCTTCTATAACTTTTCCTTCGTCGATCGTGTCTTGCACGTGGCGAACAATTAATTCCAGTCCCAATTCTTTGACCAATTTATCCCTAAATTCAATAGTTTCAGGAAAATTATGTCCTGTATCAACGTGCAAAAGAGGAAAAGGAATCTTGGCAGGAAAAAATGCTTTTTGTGCCAAACGCACCAATGTTATCGAATCCTTTCCGCCTGAAAAAAGCAAAACCGGTTTTTCAAATTGAGAAATTACCTCTCGGAAAATGTAAATCGCTTCGCTTTCGAGAGCGTTTGTTTTTAATATTGTGTTCATAATATCAGCCCCCTAACCCCGCCACGGCGGGGGAACTGTTGGGGTATTTATTTTGTTAATAATTTAATTTTTCTCATTACTAATTCCCCCTTCGGGGGATAGGGGGCTATGTAAACCGCATTCTTTATGACTCGATTCCCACCACCATCTTCCGGCTCTTATATCTTCGTCGGCCGTGATCGCTCTGGTACAAGGTGCACAACCTATGCTCACAAATCCTTGTTTGTGCAATGCGTTTTGAGGGACATTATTTTTTTCTAAATAGTCTTCGACTTCTTTTAAAGTCCATTTTAATAATGGATTGAATTTAATAATATCAAAATGGGCATCATATTCAAAAAGTGCTAAATCATTTCTGTTTTCGGATTGTTCGGCTCTTAAACCAGTAATCCATATTTCGTTTCCTTTCAAAGCTTTGGTTAATGGGGCAACTTTCCGAATGAAACAACATTCTTTTCTATTCTCAACGGAATCGTAGAAACTGTTTGGTCCTTTTTCTTCCAATAATTTTTCCACAGCCGAAGCTTCTGGGAAATAGACTTTGATTTCTTTTTTATACTTCTTCAATGTCTTGTGAAAAACATCGTAAGTTTCTTGAAACAATCGTCCTGTGTCCAAAGTAAAAATGGTAATTGGCAAATCGCTTTTGGCAATTAAAGCTGTAATTACTTGGTCTTCCTGCCCGAAAGAAGTCGAAAACACCACTTTTTCTTTGTATTCATTGGCTAAAAAAGACAAAGTTTCCTCGATGGAAAATCCTTTGGTTTTTTCTATTAATGTTGTTGTATTCATAATTTAATTTTTCAACCTTGTCAGGGTTCAGATATGATTATAATAATTTAGATAATGTACTTAAACTCAAAATAATAATTAGGACACCAACGGCAATCATCATTGGTTTTCTTTTGACTTTATTAACCAATTTTGCTGCAATTGGCGCTGCAATTACACCTCCTAAAATCAAACCTATAATTACATTCCATCCTTTTATTCCTCCAAAAAGCATGAATGTAAGTCCACTTGCGAAAGAAACAGCAAATTCTGCTGCATTCACAGAACCAATAGTATATCGAGGATTTCTTCCGTGACCAAGCAATGTCGAGGTTACAATTGGTCCCCAACCTCCACCACCAACAGCATCCATAAAACCTCCAAAAGAGGCTAAAAAACCAAGGTGTTTTGTTTTCTTTTTAATAATTTTATTTTGTGATGCTTTTTTAATAATTAAAATTCCCAAAAAAATCATATAGACAGCAATATAGGGTTTTATTGCATTGCCATCAATCACATCAGTCAAAAAATAGGCTCCTGTAATTGAGCCTAAAACACCCGGAATCAGTAAATGTCTAAACAATCTTTTATTGATATTTTTGAATCGATGATGCGAAATTGTCGAAGCACCCGTTGTAAACATTTCGGCAACGTGAACCCCTGTACTGCTAATTGCTGGCGAAACTCCATAGGCTAATAAAAATGAGGAAGAAGTAGCACCATACCCCATCCCCAAAGTTCCATCAACCATTTGAGCAATAATTCCGATGGCGAAAAAGATTAAAAATTCCTGATTGAATCCTGCTAAAAAACCATCCCAAGTGAAATCTGTATAATGATTGTATATCAAAACTATCAATAAAACCACGAGTAAAAACACTGGAAGAATAATCCAAAGTTGTTTGGCAAAAGTACTATTTTGCGCTATACCCACAGTGTCATTAAAATTTTTAACCAATTTCTTAATCATTTTTTTTATATTTTAATCCATTATCCTATCGGAATAGTAGATTATTGTGCAAAAGTAATTTTTTTTGTGTAACTACAAAATTTATCATCCGCAAATTTAGGATTTTTTTTAGCATTTATAGCTATAAGATAACCATCTGTCACATCGAGCGCAGTAGAAACGCAATGAATATATCTCGACTGTACTCGATATAACAAAAAAAAGGTCATTGACATGATAGAGGGAAATTTAACAATTAAAATGCGATATCAGCGAGGGAATTATTTTCTAATATCATCAAAGTATTATCACGAACTTCCATCATTAATTTGCGAACAGCACAGGCTGCTTCATCCGTACAATCGTCGCATTTTTCATAAAAGTTATGACTGGCACAAGGCAATAAAGCAATTGGACCTTCGAGAATGCGAAACACTTTTGCCATATTAATGTCTTTGGGTTCTTTGATAAGATAATAACCGCCGCCTTTTCCTTTTTTGGCACCCAAAAAACCTGAATGACGCAAAAGCAATAAAATACTTTCTAGAAATTTTATCGAAATATGCTCTGCTTTGGCGATTTCGGCAATTTGTACAGGAGTTTGGTCTTTCTGACGAGCCAAGAAAGTAAGTGCTTTTATTCCGTATTTTGTTTTTTTTGAGAGCATTTTGATTTAAGATTCGTCTGAATAATTAAATTCTACTTTGCTTTGCAATACAATTTCGTCAAGTATTCTATTTAAATAACCTTGCTTAACGGCCTCGTTAAATCTTATATTTAACATTGGAATATTGATTACTTCCTCAATACAAGCCATATACTTTTCAACTATTGCATATATTGAATAGGTCTTGTTTGCGTTGTCTTGAATTTTCTTTTTTAATGGTTCAACTTCTTCGTCTGATTTGATTACAAAAGTTATTGGATACTTTTTAATTTTGTCAATGTCAAGAAAGTATTTTTTGAAATCCAAAGTTTCGGTTACTTGAAAAAATCTACCCAAAGGTTTCATTACAAAATCGATACCACCATCATTTGCATTGGTTCGTCCTGTTTTGTAAAGTTTTAAATTCTCTGTGTTGAGTTTGTCCATTTCATAACCCCAAATAATAGTTTGGTCGTAATAATAAAATTTAAGAATGGAATAACTCACAATTTCAAAAAGTCGTGCATCCACATTTGGGGCAAGTAAGCCAATAATAAACGTTGAAACGTTTTCTGGCGTTGTGTTTTCAATGTCTTGAAGTGCTTCGCATTGCTTCACAAATCGCTGAAAAGCATCTTGCTTTGTCTTTGTGTATTCGTTAATTATTTCAATGATAGATTTTGCAATATTGAAGTTGATTTTACCAACTTTTATATTTAACAAATTTTCATTTATCCAATACTTTTTGGTTAAAAGGTCTCTTAAAATTGGTTTATATTCAGAAGTAGGAAAGAATTTTTCAAATTCTGAATTCATACGGTTATTCAAAGCGTGATTTTGTAAACTACTGCCAAAAGGTAATTCTTTCGCTCTGTTTAAAAGATTTGAAAATTTTGCGCCTTCGTAATTTGCATAATCTTCTTTCTTGTCAAAACCATTCGCAATATAATCTTCAATAATCACATAAATTGCATATAGGTTTGCAAAACTTGACCGTGCTTTTGAACCTCTTCCTGCTGAACGTGTTTTCTCGTTAATGTATTGAATTAGTTGGCTTTTTTCAAATATCTCAACTGCATTTTCGTCAAAGTTTCTCTGTAATACTTCTTTAATGTTGGCTGTGAATAAATGTTCCATTCGGTTCAAATAGGGTTAAATTATATTGATTTTCAAGTTTTACAGTTTCAAAAGTTCGAATTTCTTTTTCAAGTTTTTCGCCTTTAAACTCTTCGGCTAATTGTAACCTTCTTAAACCGATTTTAACATATTCGTCTTGCAACTCAATACCAATGGAATTTCTATTTAATTCTTTTGCTACATAACAAGTTGTAAAAGTTCCCGAAAATGGATCTAAAACTAAATCGCCTTCATTTGAACTTGCCTTTATTATTCTTTCAAGAAGCGCAATTGGTTTTTGAGTTGGGTGGTTTTCGTACTCGTCCATTCTGTACCTAACTCTTGGAAATTCCCAAACATTTCCTGGCACTTTCTCTGAATTATAAACTGTTGGTATGGCTTTACGATAATCAATTAGTTTGCGTTTTGAACCTGTTTTAGCTTCTACTAAAATATCGCTTGTGTTGAAAGTGTAATTGTTTTTATCCTTTACACAATACAAAATAGGTTCATACATTGAACCATAATATTTTTTGGCTTGAACTCCTGAACTATCATAAGACCAGACAAGTCTTGATAATATTGTTAGTTTTTTTCGTAAATGAATGTCAAAATAAGGCATAAATTGAGTTGCTGTCATTACATAAAAACTCCCATTCGGTTTTAATTTTTGAACACATAAATCAAGCCATTCATAGCACCATTCTAAATAACTTTCTTCCGTTTCCCATTTTTCAATTTTACCATTAAAATTCTTACCAATATTGTATGGTGGATCGGCAAAAATTAAATCAACAGAATTGTCTGGTAGTGTTTTTAAAGCTTCCAAAGCGTCTGCATATATTATTTTATGTTTGTTGTTACCTAATATTTCCATTTTCATCAAAATTATTGCTCCAAATTTACACTAATATTTTTGATTTTAAAATACTACTCATTAGAACAGATAAATACAACACATTTATTCTCTTTCAAAAATATCAAATTTCATAAATTTTTACCCCAAAGCCTGTTCCAAATCTGCAATTACATCTTTCACGGTCTCC